>JAWWBG010000045.1:0-14572 GCA_033721095.1 Nitriliruptorales bacterium | reverse complement strand
GGCCGTGGTCCGAGGCGTCCAGTCCGGGGTCGTGGCGATGTGGCCGCCCCAGGCCAGGACCGCCTCACCCGTGCCACCCGTGGCCGCCACGAACGTGACGGTGACCGTGGTCTCCATCGTGGAGAACGGGAGGGGGTCGGTGGCAGTGCCGCCGTCCTCGTACGAGTACGCGCTGACGCCCGTCAGGTTCAGGCCCCAGGCCTCGAACTGGCCCCCGGCCGGGGTGACGCCCTCGTTGGTGATCCTGGGATCGGCCGGGATGGCGATCGTGCTGTCGGAGCCGGCGCCGGCATGCCCGGTGTCGGCGGCGGGGTCGCCGGACTCGGTGTAGTCCCAGCTCACGAGGTAGTCGTAGGCGATGCTGGAGCTCTGGATGGTGTCCCACCCGATCGTGAACTCGTAGGTGTCGCCGTCCTGGAGGTCGTCGAGGATCGACCGGAAGCCGACGCCGTCGCCCTCGGCGTACTGCGAGTTGTTCTGCCCGAGGTTTCCGTTGTGCCAGACGCATGGCGTCGGCGGACCGTCGTCGGCGTCGCCGTTCGCGCACTGGCTGAGGTTGGCCCCCTCCTTCGCCAGGGCCATCCCCGCGAAGTTGGTGGTGAGCATCAGCGACATGAGCATGAGCACCAGCCCGATGCGCCCTGCTCGATGCCCTCGTCTGGTCCTGCGCGTGCCCCTGATCATGGTGGAATGCCTTGGTTGGAGAGGATCCGGTCGACCGTCACTCAAAGTAACTAGTCACATTTGTCCCAGACGCGGTGCGTCCGGACCACGCAGCAGGGACGAGGGTCCCGGTTCCGGCAGGCCTCTCGTCCCGGTTGGCCGCCTGCGATCGGCAGGGCTGACCCTCGACCTCAGGTTCAGGCGTCCAGTTCGCGGAGGTCGTCGGGCACGTCGACGGCGTACTGGCGCAGTATCTCGAGCGGCACGATCTCGAGGGCTTCCTCGCTCGTGGCCGACAGGACCACGGGCGCGGCAACGCCGTCCGCGTGGGCTCGCAGCCAGTTCGGTGCCGTGACGCACCAGCGATCACCGGGCCGGAGGCCGGGGAAACGCCATTGGGGACGCGGGGTCGACAGGTCGTTGCCGATGGACCGCTGGTGCTCGAGGAACTCGGCGGACATCACGGCGCAGATCGTGTGGCTGCCGACGTCGCCCGGTCCGGTCCGGCAGGAGCCGTCTCGATGCCACCCGGTCATCGGGTCGACGCTGCACCCCTCCAGGGGACCGCCCAACACGTTGCGTTCGCTCACGCCACCGAGGCTAGAGCGTCCAGCAGTGGAACCTGGCCGGCGTTGATCCGATCCCGGGCCACGTCGACCGGGAACCATTCGGCACGGTCGACCTCCGGAAACGACCGGGTGCGGCCCGACCCCCGCGGCCACTCCATCTCGAACGTGTTGCTGTCCAAACGGGTCGTGTCGAAGTCGCCTCGTCGTGCCCAGGCAACGACGAGCTTGCCGCCGGCCTGCCGGGCCTCACCGAGCGGAAGGTCGGCTCCTTCCGGCGGTGGCGATCCCAGCTCCTCGGTGAACTCGCGGATGGCCGTGGCGAGGGGGTCCTCATGCTCCTCGTACTCGCCCTTCGGAATCGACCACGCACCGTTGTCCCGCCGAGCCCAGAACGGCCCGCCCGGGTGCACGAGGAGGACCTCGAGACCCTCTGAACCATGGCGGTAGAGCAGCAGCCCTGCGCTCCTGCGAACCATGTCAGCCGCTGGCGTCGGATCGGAGGGCGGCGATCGCGTCGTCGACGGTCGCCACGCTGACGACGCGCATCTCCCGGGCGGCTGCCCGTGCCTCCTCGAACTGGCTCGCGGGTGCGAGGAAGATCTCGACGCCAACCGCTTCGGCCGCGATCACCTTCTGGCGGATCCCCTGGATGGGATGGACCGTCCCGTCCAGGCTGATGCTGCCGGTTCCCGTCACCACCCGGCCCCGGAGCAGCGGCTCGTCGGCAAAGCGGTCGTGGATGGCCAGGGCGAGCATCAGGCCGGCCGAACCGCCCACCGCCTCCTCCTCCACGGCCCGGACGACGACGCCTTCGGGCAGTGCGAGGACCGGGTCGATGGGCACGGTCGTGGCCTCGAATCGCCGGCGGTCGTCGGTCACGTGGACCGGGACGCGGACCGACTCGTCGACGCCATCACGTCGCCGCAGCATCGTGACGGTGTCCCCGGGCTCGAGCCGAGACGCGATCGCTTCGAGGTCGCTCGGCAACACCAGGGGGTTGCCGTCAGCCTCCAACAGCAGGTCGCCGGGCCGGAGCACCCGGGCGATCGGGTCACGTGCCGCAACGCCGAGGACCCGGAGGCCGTCACTGTTCACGGACGCCTCACGGCCGGCCGTCCGCAGCCCGAGCATGGCCGCGGCCATGACGCTCTGATCCAGCTGGAGTTCCGTCAGCGTGACCTGGAGCTGGAAGGCGCCGTCCGGAAGGCGCTGGATGTCGCGGCTGCCGTCGAGCCAGGCCCACAACGCGAGGGCGGGCGTCGCCTTCCGGAAGCCAGCCGCGGAGGCGAGCAGCTCTCCTGACAAGGGGCGGAGGGCACCCTCGACCGCGACCACGCCGGACACCGGCCGCGGGGGCGACGTCGAGAACACGGTGTACGGAATCGGGAAGAGCGCAACCGCGAGCAGCACGCCGAGGATCACGAGACCACGGAGCCAGAAACCGATCCGCGTCGATACGGCCCTTCCGTTCGCCATTCGCGTCCACCCTGCCGCGCCCGCGACGATCACGGAGCGGTCGCCGATCCTACGGTTGACGTCCATGTGGGAGTTCTGGATCGACCGTGGTGGCACGTTCACCGACGTCGTCGCGCTGACACCGGATGGGCGCGTCGTCAGCCACAAGCTGCTGTCGGAGCGGCCCGGGCGAGACGGTGACGCTGCCGTGCTCGGCATTCGGCACGTGCTCGGCCTCGGGCCGGACGAGCCCATTCCCGTCGACGAGATCCGCGCCGTGCGGATGGGGACGACCGTGGCCACCAACGCCCTGCTCGAGCGGAGCGGGGACCGGACCGTGCTCGTCATCACGAAGGGGTTCGGCGACCTGCTGCGCATCGGCTACCAGGATCGCCCGCGGTTGTTCGACCTCGACATCCGGCTGCCCGACCTGCTTCACGAGGTGGTGATCGAGGCCGACGAACGAGTCGCGGCCGACGGATCGATCCTGCAGCCGCTGGACGAGGAGGCCGTCCGCGCGCGCCTCGAGGCGGCGTTCGACGACGGGATCCGGTCCGTGGCCGTCGCCTTGCTGCACGGCTGGCGCGAACCCGTGCACGAGCAACGCGTAAGCGCCATTGCCGCCGAGCTCGGATTCGCGCAGATCTCCGTGAGTCACCGCACCAGCCCGTTGATCAAGCTGGTCTCGCGCGGCGACACGACCGTCGTCGACGCCTACCTGTCGCCGCTGCTGGCCCGGTACGTCGACGCGTTCACGGCCGATCTCGGCGCCGGCGACACGACGCGCGTCCAGTTCATGCAGTCCAGCGGTGGGCTGACCGACGCCGCCCTGTTCGGGGGCAAGGACGCCATCCTGTCGGGACCTGCCGGCGGCGTCGTCGGCATGGTGGAAACCGGTCGACGCGCCGGATTCGAGCGTCTCATCGGGTTCGACATGGGAGGCACCTCGACGGATGTCACCCACTTCGACGGCCACTTCGAACGCACCAACGAGTCCGAGGTCGCCGGCGTGCGCCTCCGGTCGCCAATGCTGCACATCCACACCGTCGCCGCCGGCGGCGGCTCGATCCTCCATTTCGACGGCGCGCGCTTCCGCGTCGGACCCGACTCGGCCGGTGCCGACCCCGGGCCCGCCGCCTACCGCCGAGGCGGCCCGCTGACGGTGACGGACGCCAATGTCCTCCTCGGCCGGATCCAGGCCGATCACTTCCCGCACGTCTTCGGCGAGGGCAGCCAACCGGTGGATGTCGGTGTTGTTCGGCGACGGTTCGAGGCGCTTGCCGCCGAGGTCGTCGCGGCGACCGGCAACACGGAGTTCGACCCTGCACGCGTGGCTGATGGCTTCCTGCGCATCGCGGTCGAGAACATGGCCAACGCGATCAAGAAGATCACGACCCAACGGGGACATGACGTCAGCGACTACGCCCTCAACTGCTTCGGTGGCGCCGGCGGACAGCACGCCTGCCTCGTTGCCGACGAGCTCGAGGTCTCCACGATCCTCATCCACCCGTTGGCCGGTGTCCTGTCGGCCCTCGGCATGGGCCTGGCAGAGGTCCGGTCACTCCGGCAGGGGCAGGTCAGCGCCGATCTCGACGCCGACGGAATGGCCCGCGCCGAGTCGCTCAGCCGGGAGCTCGACCGGGCCGCCGTCGAGGAGCTCGCCGCCCAGGGTGTGCCGACGGACGCCATGACGAGCTCGGCAACCCTGCACATCCGCCATGCCGGGTCCGACCAGGCGCTGGCCGTCGCATTCGGCTCCCTCGAAGCGGTTCGCCGACGCTTCAACGAGGCCCACCTGTCCCGTTTCGGATTCGTCGATGCCGGTCGTGCCCTCGTGATCGAAGCCGTCAGCGTCGAGGCCGTTGGCGGACAACCGCGACCCGAAGCCGGGCCCGTACCGGCGGCGCCGTCCTTGCCGCGGGCCGGCACGGTCGCCACCGTGAGGATGCGGTCGGCAGCGCAGTGGCATGAGACCCCGCTCCATGCTCGGGGCCAGTTGGCGCCCGGTGACGTCGTCGATGGGCCAGCCCTCATCGTCGAGGACACGGCCACGACCGTCGTCGACGTGGGTTGGCGGGCCGCCGTCGACGCCGACCACAACCTCGTGCTGACGCGATCCACGCCTCGGCCCGCGCGCCGCGCCGCTGGCACGGACGCCAACCCGGTTCTCCTCGAGGTGTTCAACAACCTGTTCATGTCGATCGCCGAGCAGATGGGAGCCACGCTGGCCAGCACGGCGTACTCGGTCAACATCAAGGAGCGGCTGGACTTCTCGTGCGCGCTCTTCGATGCCGACGGCAACCTGGTTGCCAACGCGCCCCACGTCCCCGTGCACCTCGGGTCCATGGGTGCGTCGGTGCGGACCGTCGCCCGGCGCAATGCAGGTCGCCTGCGACCGGGTGACGCGTACCTCCTCAACAATCCCTTCGACGGCGGCACGCACCTGCCCGACGTGACGGTCGTCGCACCCGTGTTCGACGATGCCGGCGAGGCGATCCTGTTCTGGGTCGGCGCCCGCGGCCACCACGCCGACATCGGGGGTCGAACGCCGGGTTCGTCGCCACCCGACAGTCGCACGATCGACGAGGAGGGGATCGTGATCGACAACTTCCCCGTGCTGTCGGAGGGCAGGTTTCGGGAGGATGCCGTGCGCGAGCTGCTCACGTCCGGCCGCTGGCCGTGCCGCAACGTCGACCAGAACATCGCGGACCTCAAGGCCCAGCTTGCGGCCACGGCCACGGGCATCACCGAGATTCGCCGCATGGTGCACCGCTACGGGCTCGACGTGGTGCAGGCCTACATGGCCCATGTCCAGGCCAACGCCGAGGAGTCCGTTCGCCGCGTGATCGACGTGCTGGCCGACGGCTCGTTCCGCTACCCGCTCGACAACGGCTGCCACATCGACGTGGAGGTCGGCGTTGACCGCACCGCACGGGCTGCGACGATCGACTTCACGGGCACCAGCGAGCAGGACATCGGCAACCACAACGCGCCGCTGGCCGTGTGCCGTGCCGCCGTCCTCTACGTGTTTCGCACCCTCGTGGGTGACGAGATCCCGCTGAACGACGGCTGCATGCGTGCCCTCCACGTCATTGCGCCGGAAGGCACGATCGTGAACCCCCGACCACCCGCAGCGGTGGTCGCCGGGAACACCGAGGTTTCGCAGGCGATCACCGACGCGCTGTTCGGGGCGCTCGGGGTCGTCGCGGGTTCCCAGGGGACCATGAACAACTTCATCTACGGAAACGACCGCCACCAGAACTACGAGACCATCTGCGGCGGGACCGGCGCCGGCCCGACCTTCGACGGTGCGAGCGCGGTCCAGTCGCACATGACCAACACGCGCATGACTGACCCGGAGGTCCTGGAGCAGCGGCTCCCCATCTTGGTGGAGGAGATGCGCATCCGCCGGGGGTCGGGCGGCGCAGGCCGACACCGGGGCGGGGACGGGGTTGTTCGGCGCGTTCGCTTCCTGGAGCCGATGACGGTCACGATCGTGAGCTCCAATCGCGTTCACCAGCCATTCGGCGTCGCGGGTGGGGGGCCGGGGGCTTCGGGGCGCAATTCCATCGAGCGTGCTGACGGCGGCGTCGAGGAGCTGGGCGGCGACTGCCAGGTCGAGGTCGCCCCTGGCGACGCCATCGTCATGGAAACCCCCGGAGGCGGCGGCTACGGCGCTGCCTGACTAATCGGCCCGTGCTGCTCCCGGCCGGCAGCAGTGACGCGGGCTGTCTACCGTCGAGGCGTGTCAACGCGACGGACCAACCTCGGGCTCCTCGCGGCCCTGACGACAGCCCTGGCCACCGGCGTTCTTGCTTTCGGCATCGGGACCCGGTGGGTCGTTGTCGTGATCGTTGCACACGGCATGGCTGGCCTGGCCGTCGTGATCATGTCGCCTTGGAAGACGGTCATCGCACGGCGCGGGTTCGGGCGACGCACCTTTCGCGCGGTGTGGCCGTCGGTTGCACTCGGCCTGCTGGTCGTCGTGACCGTCGTCAGCGGGATCCTGCGCACTGCCGGCATCGTGCGAAGCTGGGGCCCGTTGACGGACATGCAGGTCCACGTGGGGGCGGCACTGCTGACCATCCCGTTCGGCCTGTGGCACATCCTTGCACGCGGGCCCTGGCCGTCAGCGCGGGATCTCGATCGACGCAACCTGGTCCGGGCGCTCGGTGTCGTCGGCCTTGCCGCGGGCGCCATGGCGGCATCCGAGGGGGCGTGGCGGCTGTTCGGCCTGCCGGGCGGCCGACGGCGGTTCACCGGATCGCACGAGCGAGGTTCGCACGACCCGGCGCGCATGCCGGTCGTGCAATGGCTCGACGATCGCGTGGCGCACCTTGACGGCTCGGCCTGGCGACTCACGGTGACGCACCGGGACGGGTCGACGGACGAACACGGGATCGAGGCGCTGGACGTCGGCGATCGACTCACCGCAACCCTCGACTGCACCGGTGGCTGGTGGGCGGAACAGGACTGGTCCGGCATCCGGCTTGACCGACTGCTGCCGGACATCGAGGACGCGCGCTCGGTTCGAGTCGTGTCGGTCACTGGCTACAGCCGTCGGCTGCCGGTTCGCGACCTCTCCCACCTGCTGCTTGCAACGCGGATGGGCGGCGCGCCCTTGTCGGCGGGACACGGGTTCCCGGCGCGGCTGGTGGCGCCGGGTCGCCGCGGCTTCTGGTGGGTCAAGTGGGTGACGCGGATCGAGTTGTCCGCGCGACCCTGGTGGCTGGACATCCCGTTCCCGACGACCTGAGTCGCCGTGACGTCAGCGCTCCGCCGGGAAGCGCAGGACTTCATGATCGGCCGCTTCTTCGAGCTCAATGCTGAACCCAGCCGCTCGCCACCCAGGCAGTAGGTTCGCCGGCGACCGAGGAGTCGTGCTGTCCGCCCCGAAGCGCCAGCGCAACCCGGACAATGTCGAGGGTCCGTGGTTCGTCGACGACGCGTGCATCGACTGCGATGCCGTGCGCCAGCTCGCGCCGAGCCTGATCAGCCGCGTTGACGGCAAATCGGTCGTGGTTCGCCAGCCAGCCAACGACGACGACGAGCGCGCGATGTGGTTGGCCGCCCTGGCCTGCCCGACCAACTCCCTGCGCACGGACCCGCCACGCCCGCGGCCCCGGGGCCTGTATCCGCTCGAGCTCGGGGACGACGTCTGGTACTGCGGACACAACGCCCGATCCTCGTTCGGCGCCAACGCCTACCTGGTCGAGCGTCGGTGGGGGCGGGCGATGATCGACGCGCCCAGGTGGCACCCCGACATCGTCAGCTGGTTGGAGGCTCGAGGGGGCCTCGACCACGTCCTGTTCACCCATCGCGACGACGTCGCCGACGGTGAGCGCTACGCCGAGCACTTCGGCGCGCGCGTCTGGATCCATGCCGACGATCGGTCCGCGGCGCCGGGCGCCACCAACATCATCGAGGACGAGGCAACCATCGAGGAGGGACTCGTCACGGTTCCCGTGCCCGGCCACACGAAGGGCAGCGTCGTGTTCCTCCTCGATGACGATGCGCTGTTCACCGGCGATTCGCTGTACTGGTCGCGGCGCCGCCGGGACGTCGGCGTCTTCACCGGCGCCACCTGGTACTCGCTGGAGGCCCAGCTGGACTCGCTCGAGCACCTCGCGCGCCGGCACCGATTCGCGTGGCTGCTGCCCGGCCACGGGCAGCGACATCGCACCAGCGCGGAGGACATGCCCACCCGCGTCCTGGCGATGGTCGACGCCATGAGGAACGGCTGAGGGGGGCGTTCTCCTACCGTTCGCTCCAACCTCACGAGGTCCGTCGCCGTGCCCATGCCGCGCTGGTTCACGAGCCTGACCAAGCACGTCCTCAACCCGCGTGAGCTCCGGGCTGGCAGGCGGCCGGTCCTCACCCACGTCGGACGCGTCAGCGGGGCCGTGCACCGAACCCCGCTCGATGCGCATCCCACTGCCGCCGGCTGGCTGTTCGTTCCCGTGTACGGCATCGAGTCGGACTGGTGCCGGAACATCCTCTCCGCCGGCGCCGCCACGTTGTCCGTGGACGGGCGCACCGTGCAGCTCACCAGCCCGCGCGTGGTCGATCGTGTCGAGGCGAAGGCATTGCTGGCGGGTGAGGCGAAGATGCCCGCAGCGGTGCTGCGCATTCGCGAGTTCCTCGTGATGGACGAGGTGGGGGAGTGAGCCTCCGGGGGTCGGCTGGTGATGTCGCGCCGCGCGCGCTGAACATGACCCGGGCACTCACGCTGGCGCCGGTCATCCTCGCGTTCCCCATCGGGACCTGGCTCGTGTTCGGGCTCGACGCCGACCGCGACACCGTCGCCGACGGGATCGCGTGGGTGTACAGCCTCGGCCTGTTCGCGACCTTCACCGTCCCGTTCTGGCCCTTGCCGGCACTGCGATCCTGGAGCCCGCTGCGACGTGTCCAGTCGGCCGTCCTGGTCTTTCTCGTCGTCTCCTGTGTCACGCACCTGAGCTGGGAGCTGGGCTGGCTCCTGTTGCACGAACGGATTGCCGACGCCGCCGACCAGCCCTGGGCCTACATCTGGTGGGCGTACATCGACGGAGGCGACGCTCGCTACCTGCTGGCGCCCACCGAACTGGTGGCCGTCGAGATCCTGTCGGTCTGCAACGGGCTGGTTGGCGTGACCGGGCTCGTGCGCTGGGTGCGGTCGCGCGGCACGGACAGGACCGCGATCCTGCTGTTCATGGCGACGGCCGTCGTGCACCTGTACTCGGCGTCGTGGTACTACCTCACCGAGATCCTCGCCGGCCTGCCCAACGTGGACACGACCAGCCTCGTCGACACGTGGATCAAGTTCGGACTCGCCAACGCCCCGTGGGTCACGATGCCCTGGCTCGTCCTGTGGTGGGGGCGACGACAGCTCCTCGACCGGATGTCGATGATGGCTGCACGTGCCGGTCCGATCACCGGGGACTAGTCACTTCGGGGCCGCTGCGAATGGCTCCATCGGGTCTTGTCTGCGTCGCCCGGAATGCGCACCCTCCGCTGTGGTGGCACCACGTGTCGGTCGAGTTGGGCTGCGTGGCGTCGCGGAGTCGGGCCGGACGGAAGTTCATGCACGCCGTGGATGCGGGCGACAGGGAGATGCTGGGCCTCCCAGCCGATCGACATCTGATCGATGCCGAGGCCGAAGGGCATCTCCTGCTCGAACTGGCCAGCAGCATCTCCGGAACCCTCGACCTCCAGGAGGTGCTGGACAAGTCGCTGGCGGCCCTGCGTCGGCTGATCTCCTTCAACGGCGGTGCGATCCAGTTGATCGAGGACGGCCACCTGGTCGCAGCGGCGACCGACCCGCCGATGTCCGAGGAGGCCCGAACCGTTCGGATCCCCGTCGGCGTCGGGATCTCCGGATCCATCGCAGCCAGCGGTGCCGCCGAGTATCTCCCCGACATCCTCGTCGACGAACGCATTCCCGAGCATGCCCGCAAGCACGGCGTGAGCGGGGGCGTCCGCTCGTACTTCGGGGTCCCGCTCATCATGAACGGCAGGCCAATTGGTGTCCTGCAGGTCGACTCGACCCGGGTCGACGACTTCAGTGCGCGTGAGCGGGCGCTGGTCCTGGCCTTCACGCCCACGATCACCTCGGCTGTCCAGAACGCCAGGCTGTTCGAGGCGGAACGGATCGTCGCCGAACAGCTGATGAAGGCCGACCAGCTCAAGCGCGACTTCATGGCCGTCGTCTCGCACGAGCTGCGCACGCCCCTGACGATCATGCTCGGCCTGTCGTCGACGCTCGTCGAGTTCGCCGCGACCCTGGAACCCGATCAGGTCCGCGAGTTCGCCGCCCGGTCCGGCGGTGCCGCAAGACGCCTCCAGCGGCTGATCGACGACCTGCTCTTCGCCGCGGACCTCGATCGTGGCTTCCTGTCCGTCCAGCAGGTGCCCGTCGAGCTCGAACAGGTGATCGCGGACGTCGCCGCTGAACACGCGGGCTCGGTGACGCCCCTCGCGATCGATCTCGCGGAATCGCTGCCGCGTGTGACCGCCGACCCGGACCGCGTGCACCAGGTGTTGTCCAACATCATCGGCAACGCCGAAAAGTTCGCGCCGACCGGAACCCCGATCCACCTGGCCGCGACGTCCGCCGACGACGGTGTGCGGGTCACGATCCAGGACGATGGCCCGGGGATTCCCGAGCAGCACCGGCAGGCCATCTTCGACCTCTTCTTCCAGGCCGAGGACGTCAACCGTCGCACCGCAGGGGGCCTCGGCATCGGCCTGTACGTCGTCAAGCGCCTGTGCGACGCGATGGGGGTTGCCATCGAGCTCGACTGTCCCGAGTCGGGCGGCACGCGCTTCGACCTCCTGTTCCCCGTTGCCGAGGAGCCACGATGGGCTCGGACGCCTCGACCCTGACGCCGCGACGCCGCGGCCCTGCCGTGCACCTGCGTCTTGCGTTGGTGGCGATTTCGCTCCTGCTCGCGAGCGTCACCGTCGTGCCGACTCCGGCGACAGCCCTTCCGCTCGTGGAGACGTGGCTGGTCTCGTTCGACGACGTGCCGTCGAGCGAGGAGCTGGAGATGCTGTCGGGCATCGCCGCCGAGGTGCATGGCTTCCAGCACCTGCCAACGGCGGCGGTTGTCCTCGATCCCCTCAACCTGGGCATCCTCGGTCACCTGCCCGGCGTCGTGAGCGTGCATCCCAACGAGACCTACCAGCCCGCGCTGGCCGGCTCGGCGGCGACGATCGCGGCGACACAGGCATGGGATCTCGGCTGGGACGGTGAGGGCATCGGCGTGGCCATCGTCGACACCGGCATCGACGGCACCCACCCTGACCTGTGTGCCGCGGCTGTGTTCTGCGCGAACGGCGAGCCCGTCAAGACCGTGCAGAACGTGAAGATCCTCGGTCGCGAGTCGGTTGCCGAGCCCGTGGTCTACATCGAGGGACAGATCAACACCGACACGTCGTCGGGCCACGGGTCGCACGTGGCGGGGATCGCCGCCGGCAACGGGTCAGCCAGCCAGTCCGAGCCCTACAGGTACCGGGGCATCGCCCCCGGCGCAGACCTGATCGGCCTGGCAACGGGCGAGGCCGTGGAGGCGGTCAACGTCCTCGCCGCGTTCGACTGGATCCTCGACCACCACGCGACCTACAACATCAAGGTCGTCAACAACTCCTGGGGTCCGGGCAAGGGCACGCCGTACGACCCGGGCCACCCGGTCAACCGGGCGGTTGACGCCATGTTTGCCGAGGGCATCGTCACGACGTTCGGTGCCGGCAACGACGGCCCCCTGACCGACACCCTCAACGCGTTCTCGGTGCATCCCCAGGCGATCGGCGTCGCCGGCGGCACCAAGGACGGGCACATCGCCTTCTTCTCGTCGCGTGGGATCCCCGGCGACGACCTGTGGCGCCCGGACGTGACGGCGCCGGGATACATGATCGACTCGGCGCGCGCATCCACGGGGTTCTACGGGGACATCGGTGACCTCGGCTCCTCCAACGTCATCGCACCCGAGGACGAACCCTTCTACGCGACCAACTCGGGGACCTCGATGGCTTCGCCGCACGTCGCGGGCGTCGTCGCGCTGATGCAACAGGCGGCCTTCGAGGCCCGCGGTACCCACCTCACGCCGATGCAGGTCCTCCATGTCCTGCAGCGCACGGCGGTGCGTGACGGCAACGGGGGACCGGGCGGCCTCCCGAACTACCAGGCGTACACGATGGGTGCGGGGTACGTGAACGCCCTGGCAGCCGCACAGGCGGCGGCCGACGGGACGGACCTCGGTCCCTGGGACGATGGCGTCGCGTACCAGACCGGCTCCTTCGCGGGCACGGTCCCGGCCGGGACGCTGTTCACGGGCGGGTCGTTCGACGTTGCGCTTCCCGTGGCGGCAGGTGCGATCTCGCTGGACGTGATGATGGACTGGACGGTCGCCGCCAATGACCTCGACATCGAGCTGCGCAATCCGTCCGGCCAGCTGGTGCGCTCCACGTTCCTGCAGTGCGCCCCCCAGAACGAGCCCAACGGGTACTCCTCGTTCTGCACCAACATCGCCAACGAGCGCGTCACGGTGACAGCGCCCGTGTCGGGGACGTGGACGGCCCGGTTCCGTGGTGCCATCGCCAATGCGCCCGAGGACGTGACGGGGATGTGGTCGGTCGTCTACCCCGACGGCACCGTGACGACACGTGAGCCCGCCGCCAGCCTCACGTTGTCGGCAGACACGCCCGTCCAGGTGATGGGACAGTCGGTCGAGCTGACCGCCGTGGCCGTGGATGCCGACGGCAACCCGGTCGCGTCCGCTCCGGTCACGTGGTCGACCGACGGCGTGGGCAGCCTGCCGTTCGGCGAGGCGACCACGCACGCGACCGGGTGGGCCATGGCGCGCGCAGAAGCGGCGAGCGGCGTCGGGCTCCAGACCGTGACGGCGACCGTCGACGGGGCCAGCGCGTCCGTCGAGATCCTGTGGATCGGCGTGCCGGATCTTCCGCCCGACCCGTCGGGCCCGACCAACACGCCCGGCGAGGTCAGTGGCGGCGGCTGGATCGACAACGCGGGGACGAAGGTCAACTTTGGGATGCATGCCGAGTACCGCGCCGGTGCCGCATCGGCATCGGGCGAGCTCGTCGTGACCGACCACGACGGCACCAGGACCCGCTCGGATGGCATCCAGTACGTGGTGATCGACGGCAACTCGGCCTGGATCCAGGGCCCCGCGAGCGTCAACGGCGTGTCGGGCTTCACCTTCACGCTGGAGGTCACCGACAACGGCAGTCCCGGCAAGGGCAACGACACCTGGCACCTGGTCGTGACCGACGGGGCCGGCTACCACGACGAGATGAGTGCCACACTCGGTGGCGGCAACCTCAAGGTCATGCCGAGCTGACGGAACGCCGCCCACCGACCTCGAAGTGTCACTCGATGCGCACGACCGGACCGGAACAGTCAAACGTGTTGGGTTCGGCCGGGTGGATCCGCACGAAGGATGCGTCCCGGACCTCGAGCATGATCACGCAGTTCGCCCGGTCCTTCGATCCGATCGCCTGCGCCGGATGCAGCCCGTCGGCGGACCAGCCCTCGACCTGACCCATGGCCTCGATCATCTTGGCGCGCGTCGGGTTCGGGCCGATCTCCTTGAGCAGCTGGTAGGTGAGCTTGGTCGCTGACCATGCATAGTTGCCCAGCCCGGTGGGCTCAGCTTCCGGGTCGATGAACTTGAGCCACCGACGATACGTCTGCAGCTCCGGGCTGCCCTCGATCTCCTCGGTCATCTGTGAGAGCAGCGCGATGTGGACCAGGAACTGCTCCAGGTTCTGGCCGCCCTCGACGAGGAACCGCGGGTCATAGATGTTCATCTGGAGCGCGAACACGTCCGGGATGAAGGCTTCCTCCAACATTTCTCGGGCCAGCTTGGCGGCCTGTTGGTAGGCGCCCTGGAACGCGACGAAGCGAACGGGCGGGTCGGCGTTCTTCATGCGGCGGATCTGGGTCTTGTACGAGATGGCTGCCAGGTCAACGGGTTCGTACGCGGTCCATTCGTAGCCGATCTGTGAACTGCCCTCGACCTCGGTCCGCGTCTGCGCCCGGGTCGTGTTGTTGTCGACAAAGACGAAGGCGGCGCTCTTGATGGCGTCCGGGTAGTGCCGCTTCCAGTACTGGTAGTTGGTGAGCTGCAAGGTGTCGGGTCGGATGGCGAGCGCCGAATAGACGGTGGGCAACAGCATGATCGACGGGTTCGTGGAGGTCGTGCGCAGGTCCGGGATGCCGCACTCGGTCACGGGATCATGGATGCCCTCGTCGAATGCCGACATCGACGCCACGCCCATGAAGGCGGTGTCGCACAGCTTGGTGTAGGCGTTGAAGTTGCCGGTGCGGGTCAGGCCGGTGTCGAGTGGCTCGATGCGGACCTTGCGGCCCCAGATCGTCTCCT
>JAWWBG010000044.1:0-15166 GCA_033721095.1 Nitriliruptorales bacterium | reverse complement strand
CCTGCGGCTGCGGGCCCTCGCCGACGCGCCGGACGCGTTCTGGGCGATCCTCGACGACGATGAGCGGAAGCCGGACGAGGCGTGGCAGGCGGACCTCGAGGCCGAGGACCAGGTCACGTTGCTGGGTGTCCTCGATGACGTCGATGCCGGCCTCGTGTTCGGCGCGCGCCACCACGAGCGTGTCGAGGAGGCCGGCCTGTACGGCATGTGGGTGGCGCCGGAGGCCCGTGGCACGGGGCTTGCCGACGCGCTGGTCCACGGGATCATCGACTGGGCTCGCGTGTCGGGACGCCAGTACCTCCGGCTCGACGTGAACGACACCAACATTGCGGCCCAGCGCCTGTATGCCCGCTGCGGCGCGGAGCCGTCGGGTCGTCGTGACACGTTTCCGCCCCCGCGCGACCACATCACCGAGCACGAACTCGTCATCCGGCTGACCGACGAAACGACGGCGGAATAGCTGGATGGGGTTCACGCGGGCCGAGCTCGAGGCGTTTCGCGATCACACGATCGACGACCTGCTCGGCGAGGACTGCCGGCTGCTCTTCGTTGGCATCAACCCCGGCCTGTGGACGGCCGCGACCAACACCCACTTCGCGCATCCCGGCAACCGCTTCTACCCGGCCCTCTGGCGCGGCGGCATCACGGACCGGCGGCTCGATCCGACGGGCCTTGGCGACGAGGAACGGGCCCACCTCGTCAGCCTTGGGATCGGGATCACCAACATCGTCGCACGAGCCACTGCGCGGGCCAGCGAGCTGTCCAACGACGAGCTCCGAATGGGTGGGGCCACCCTCGTGAATCGCGTTGCCGCCGTCGATCCGGTGGTCGTCGCGATCGTCGGGATCACCGCCTACCGGACGGCCTACCGGCTGCCGAGGGCGGCTACCGGGCGCCAGCCGCCCGGCCAGCACCCGTTCGGCGACACGGAGTGCTGGGTCGTCCCCAACCCCAGCGGTCTCAACGCGCACGCGACCGTGGACACGCTCGCACGCGAGTATCGCCAGGTCGCAATCGCTGCCGGACTCAGGGTCGGCCCGGTCCGACCCGGTTGACGGAAGTCGGTTGCCTCCGTCATCGCGGGCCGTGTCGAAGGGTCGTCGTACCGTTCGACGTTCACCCAGGCAGGCGTGGAGAGGACCGATGGCCTACGACGAGGTGCTCGCGCAGCGCGTGCGCGAGCTGCTGGCAGACCGTCACGACGTCCGCGAACAACGGATGTTCGGCGGGATCGCGTTCATGGGCGGCGGCCACATGACCGTCGGCGTGATCAACGACGACCTCATGGCGCGCGTCGGCAAGGACGCCCACGAGGAGCTGATCGCCAAGCCACACGCCCGCGAGATGGACTTCACCAAGCGTCCGATGGACGGGTTCCTCTACGTCGGCCCCGAAGGCGTCGCCACCAAGCGTCAGCTGCGCACCTGGATCGACCGCTGCTTGGCCTTCACGACCTCGTTGCCGCCGAAGTAGCCCAGCAGGGCAATGCCGATGGCTCAGAGGGCCAGGGGGCGAGGTGGCTCGAGCAGCAGCGCCGGGTCCTCACGCCAGTCGACGCCCGGGACGTCGATGTACAGCTCGATCTCGTTGCCGTCCGGGTCGAGGATGTAGAGACTGTGGGTCACGTGATGGTCGGTCGCGCCCACGATCCGCACACCGGCTTCACGCAGTCGCGCCAAGGCGGCGCGCAGGTCGTCATCGGAGTCGCCGACCTTGAGGCCGAAGTGGTAGAGCCCGAGCCGACGGCCGCTCGGGATCGGCGTCGCGGTCGGTCCCACCTCGATCAGCAGCAGCTCGTGGTGCGTGGAGCCGCCGGTGAACGCGGCGGCCGGCATCCCGGGAACGTCCGGCGAAACCTCCGGCCAGCCGAGGACGTCGCGATAGAACGTGCGGGACCGTTCGAGGTCGGAGACGTACAGGACCAGGTGGCCGAGCTCCTGGACGCGACCCCGCAGCTGGGTGTCCGCGCTCGCTTGGTTCATTCGTCGTGCTCCGTGTTGTCGAGGGCACCAACGACCCCGGTTGCCCGCCCTATTCCGGTCGTCGGAAGCCCCCGGCGCCAGGTCGTCACGCGCCGACCGGATCGCTGATGGCGGAGCCGGATGGCTAGCGTCGAGGCGACGGTCGGAGGGCGCGCAGGTGAAGATCAAGGGCCGACGAGTCCTCATCACGGGCGCCTCGAAGGGAATCGGCGAGGCACTCGCGCGCCGCGTCACCGCCGAGGGCGGCCGGGTCGCACTGGTTGCGCGCAGCGCCGATCGCATCGAGCTGTTGGCCGAGGAGCTCGGAGGGGACGCCTATCCCGCCGACCTGGGCGACCTCGGTTCGATCCCCGACCTCATCGATGCCATCACCGACGACGGCCCGATCGACATCCTCGTCAACAACGCGGCCGTCGAGAACGTGGGCTGGTTCGTCGACCGCACGCTCGACGAGATCGACCAGGTCATCACGCTGAACCTGCTGGCGCCCATGCACCTGTGCCGACTCGTCCTGCCCGCCATGCTCGAGCGCGGGTGCGGCCACATCGTCAACATCTCGTCGATGGCCGGCGTGTTCGCCCCTCCCGGCCTTGCGTCATATGCGGCCTCGAAGGCCGGCTTGGCGCACTTCACGGCCGGCCTGCGGGCGGACCTCCGGGACCAGCCGATCGACCTGACGACGGTGGTCCTCGCCTCGGTCAAGACCGACATGGACGACCGGGCCAAGGCCTACGGCCCCCTGCGCGAGCTGTCGGAGGCCACGAATGGTCGGGATCCGAGCGCTGCGACGATGGAGGACTTCCTCGACGCGGTGATCGAGGGCATCCTCAAGAACAAGGCCGAGGTTCGGGTGCCCCGGCTGATGGCGCCGCTGGCGATGATGGCCCAGGCGCCGCGCCGGCTCGGGAGCCTGTTCTTCCGCAGCGTCGCCGACCACGAGGAACGCACGGACAAGCCTTCCTGACGCCCAGTGGGGCCTTGACGGTCTCGCCGCGCCGTGCGAGAGTCGACCGGTTGGATCGACCCGGAGGTCAGCATGTCCGAGAGCGTCTACAAGGTCATCGAGCTGGTGGGCACCAGCCCCGACTCGTGGGAAGCGGCGACGGCCGCGGCCATCGATCGCGCCGGTGAGTCGCTGCGCGACCTGCGGATCGCCGAGGTCACCCGGCTCGATGTCGCCATCGAGGACGGCAAGGTCAAGTCCTATCGGGCCAAGGTGAGCGTCTCGTTCAAGTACGACGCCTGACGAGCCTCCGTCGCAAGGACGTTTCAGGCGGTCGGTCGCGCCTCGCGCGTGAAGTCGATCTCCATGGGGTCGTCGGCGCCCAGGGCTCGGACCGCGATCGAGAAGCTCGTCCACCCGTTGGTGTCGATCCACGTGCCCTCGCCCGGGTCGGCGTGCGCGATGACGGCCCGGAATCGGCCGTTGACGACCTCGAGGTCCCGGTCGGTCACGAAGACGCGCGCTGTCGTCCAGTTGCCCGACTCCATCCAGCGGTTGAGCAGCTGGATCGAGAAGTAGCGGCAGGTGGGGAGTGCGCCGCTGACGACGACCTGCTCGTGCTCGCCGAGGTCGTCGACCCACGAGCCCGAGTACTGGATCGATGGGCTGGGCATCGCCTTGGCGACGACCGTCGGGTCGATCGGCGGTGGTGCCTGCTCGCCCTCGAGGTCGGTGTAGTCGTCGCCGTGGCGCAGCAGCCCGGGGGTGGCCGTGGCCATGAGGGCCGACAGGGTGGCCTCGACCTCGACGATGTCACGCACGTACGCGCCGACGGCGTCCAGGCGCCGAACGAGCTCGTCCTCGGTCAGCGGACGTGAGGGACCCGGATCCGGAACGGCCTCGATCGTGTAGGTGGCCTCGACCTGGCTGGCCGGGTCGTGGAAGTACTGGCGCACCAGGACGTCGGTCGCATCGGGTTCGAGGGTGAGCACGGCCGCGCCGTCGGGCACGTGGGCCGAGCCCTCCGGCGCCACCCAGACCTCGAAGCGCCCATTGACCACGCCGATGTCGGTGTCGTCGACGTTGCCGACGATCCGACGTGCCCCGCCCTCGGCCGTCCCGTAGGCGCAGACGCCCAGGTAGGTCGGCGTGCCCATCGTGCCCCGGATCACGTAGGTGGTGTCCGGGTCGATGATCGCGACGTCGTAGATCGTGTGGGGGTTGTCGCCCAGCATCTTGCGGTGGGCGTTCATCCATCGGATGAACTCGGGATGGTCGGTGTCCCCCTTCTCGAGCAGCATCTCGGACGCGATCGAGACCAGCCGCAACAGGTGGCGGTGGCCCTCGGCCCGGTCCCGTTCGTCGATCGCGCCCAGCGGCCCGCTCACGACCTCGCCGGCCTCCTCCAGGCGCTCCAGGAACCGCCGCCACGCGGCCGCCGACGGCGATTCCTGCACGTTTTCGGGGGTTTCAGCCATCGTCCACGCCGAACCGTTCGCGATAGCCCGCAAACGCGTTGTCGGCCTCGTCCGGATCGATCCCGAACTCGTCCAACGTGTAGGTGTGCACGCCGTGCTTGGTGCGCGGGTTCTCGGCCAGGTAGTCGCGCACACCCTGCTCGACGGCCGCAGTCAGCTCGAGGCCGAAGTGCTCGTAGATCCTCGCGACCGTCTCGACCGGCCGGTTCACCGTGTCGGTGAAGTGCACGTCGACGACCCGCTCCGCTGGCAGCTTCTTCCTCGCCTCCATGGTGCGCTCCAGGCCCCATGTCCACGTGTCGAGCTGGTCACGGCCGACCTCGTGCGGATCGACGTGATCGCTGACGGCACTCCGCAGTGCGTACATGAGGCTGCTCACCGACGCCATCACGGTGGACGGGTTGCGGTGGGTCTGCACGATCAGCGCGTCGGGGAAGACCTCCAGCAGCGTGTCCAGCCACAGCAGGTGCCCCGGCGTCTTGAGGATCCAGTGCTCGCCGCCGTACCCGGACTGCAGGTGCTGGAGGAACAGCCGCTGCATCTCGTAGGCCGTGACCAGGTCGCGGGTCCGCAGCCACTCCCAGTACGAGGGAACCGGGAAGGTCGTGACGAACTCGTAGGACTCGAAGGTCAGGGCGTGCATCGCCATGCACTCCTGCGGGAGCATGGCGCCGAGTGGATGGATCCGGTCGATGCCGGGCGCGACCTTGCGGAACTGGTCGAACTCCTTCTCGGTCTCGGCGATGCGAGGGTCGTCGAAGCGATTGGCCAGCGTCGGCGGCGGAAATGGACGGGCGACCTCCCACGAGGTCGGCGAGCGCATCGCCGGGTTGGCTGCCAGCAGGCCGTAGAGGACCGTCGTGCCCGTGCGTGGCAGCCCGAGCACGAAGATCGGACGCTCGATCGACTGGGCGGCGACCTCGGGATGCTCCTGCCGCCAGTCCAGCAGCCGCTGGCGCGTCTCGAGCAGCGTCAACAGGCGCGTACGGGCCGCGAGTCGCCCGATCGTGTTCAGGCGAGCCCCAGCGTCGAGTTCCTCTGCCAGCCGCCGATAGCCCTCGAGGAACGTCTCGGACCCGAAATCGGCTGATCCTGCCCTTTCTGCGGCAGTTTCGAGGATCTTGTCCGGGTCGAGGATGGGGGCGAGGCCAACCTTCTGGAGGAGGCGCCCGAGGCCGTTGATCGCCCGCGCTGCGGGCGGCCGGTCGAGGGCCGGCACTACTGCTCGCCCTCGGTCGGGTCGTCGTCAACGGCCCCGAGCTGGGCGGCGGTGCGCTCGATCTCGGCGGCCACGCGGCCAACGATCGGCATTCGTCCCATCGTTCGCCGCCACTGGTCGTTGACGACCTTGGCCTGGGTGGTCAAAGTCCCCAGCGTCCTGGCCACCAGCCCGAGATCCGCCAACGTCGACTCCAGCTCGTTGGCCAGGCCCTCGGCGCGTGACGCAAAGTCGGAGACCTCGTCGATGGCGGGCCCGATGCGCTGGGAGGCGAGCCGGATGTTGCGGAGGGTCTGGGGAATCTCGACGACCTCGTACGTCAGCCGAATGGGCCAGGTCACGAGGGCGCGCACACGGGAGGTCAGCGGGTCGCTCATGGCGCCAACCCTAGGCCGAGGGTTGGGCCGAAACGCCGTCCGGCTCGTCCCGGCCCGCATGTCCACAGCTTCGGCCCGTCATCCACGGCTCGTCAACAGGGTTGTTCACAGGA
This sequence comes from Nitriliruptorales bacterium, assembly GCA_033721095.1. GTDB lineage: Bacteria > Actinomycetota > Nitriliruptoria > Nitriliruptorales > Nitriliruptoraceae > JAWWBG01. Next base: position 9,054 of record JAWWBG010000044.1, on the reverse strand, counting down.
TTGCGCGCACGCCGTGACTCGGCCGTGCGCGGGCTGACCAATATCGGCGAATCCGTTGCACTCCGATTGGCCGCATGGCATTGTTCGCCCCGTCACCGGAGAGGCCGGAAACGGCAAGGAAGGTGGCACCGGGAAGGACCCTCCGGGGTCCGGACCGGGAACCCGAGGAAGGCCCCCGCGGTCCAGTCGGGAAATGTCGGACCGCCCGCGAGGGAGGACCCCGGCGCAGGTGGGAGCGCAGACCCCGCCTGGTGACTCGCAAGGGTCACGACCCCGAGCACCACTGCGCTGGTGATCGGGACCGGGAGGCCACTCCGGTGGTCGACCGGCCGGGAGGCAAAACGCTTCGGCGGGAGTCTTTCGGACCTCGAGCGCTCGCTCCGGCGGGTGTTCGAAACGGCAGCGGACGCTTCAAACCGTTCGCGCCAGGAGCCCCGCTCGGACTGAGAAGACCGGACGGGGCTCCACCCATTTTCGGGGCAAAGCCGTGGAATTCGAGGGTTTCGGGACCGTCTTCTGGTGAGGTGTCAGTCCTCGAGTCGCTCCACCGTGCCGACGCGGCCCTCGAGCGCCGGGCCAATCTGGTCGGCATCGCCAACCGCCACCAGGACGGTGTCCGCGAGCTGAAGGTGCGTCCGTGCGGCCGCGGTCGCCTCGTCGACGGTCACGTCACGGAGGGCCGCGATCTCGGCGCCGACGTGGTCGAGCGGCAGGTCGTTGGCCAGGCACGACCCGATCGCACCGGCAACGGCCCGGGGGGTCTCGTAGGTCAGCGGCTGCACGCCCGCCAGGTAGGCGACGGCGCTGTGCGTCTCATCGGTCGTCGGTCCATCCGTGGCCAGCTCGTCCATGATCTGCCAGGCAGCCTCGACGGCGTCGGGTGTGACCTCGGATTGCACCGAGCCTGACAGGAGCGTGAGGACCGACGCGCCGCGGATGGGGGAGCGGCGTGACCGCACGCCGTAGGTCCAGCCCTTCTCCTCGCGCAGGACCGCGTCGAGCCGCGAGGTCAGCGTGCCGCCCAGCACGTGCATGGCCACCACGAGCGCCGGCCAATCCGCAACGCCTCGTCCCGGACCGACGCGGCCGAACTCGAGCGCCGTCTGCACGGATCCCGGCCGGTGGAAGACCACGGCACGAGCGCCACCCGTCGGCTTCGGTGCCGGTGCGTCGGTCCGAGGGCGCGGATCCTCAGGCAGGCGGGCGGCCAGCTGTTCTGCCATCGTGCCGACATCGACGTTGGCGAGGTCACCCACGACGACGAGCGTCGCGCCGCCACGCCGGACGTGCGTCCCGTGGGTGTCGCGGACCGCGTCGGGCTCGAGCGCGGCCACCGACTCGCGCGAGCCGGCCGCCGCCACCGAACGTCGGTCGGCGGGGTCCCACAGTCGTGGTCGTTGCAACATCCAGGCCCGCGTTTCGGGATCGGCCTCCTGGCTGGTGATCTCGTCCAGTCGGTTGGCCCGAAGCCGCACCAGGTCCTCGTCCCGCAGTCGCGGCTCGACGATGGCCTCCGTCAACAGATCGACGGCATCAGCGACACGATCGGCAGGGGCAGAAACGGACGCACGGAGGCCGCCGTGGCCCGCAGTGGTCGCGATTCGAGCGCCCAGGAGCTCGACGGCCGTGTCGAAGGCCTGCGCATCGAGCCGGCGGGTCCCTTCCTTGAGCCCCTTGGCCAGCAGGGCTGCAAGGCCCTCCTGGCCGGGTGGATCGACCGTCACCGGGACATCGAGATGCACCTGCACGGCCACGAGCGGGTGGCCTGCGAGGTGGCAGCTCGCAAGGCGGATGCCGTCGACCGCCGTGTCCTCCACCTCCGGGAACGTCCAGGGGGCTGGTCCCGCCAGGGTCGGTCGTGGCTGCATCGTGGGAAGACCGTTCACGCCGTGACCTCGTAGCGCAGCACCGCGCGATTCGAGGGCACGAGCTGGCGTCGTGCCACGTCCCGGACGCGGTCCGAGGTCACCGCATGGAGCCGTTCCAGCTCGAGGTTGATGCGTTCGGCGTCACCGAACAGGGTCTCGTGGCGGCACAGCTCGTCGGCCCGTCCCATGACGGCATCGGTGTGCTCGAGCCAGGTTCGTTCGAGGGACGCCTTGGCGCGCGCGACCTCCTCATCCGTCGGGCCGCTGGCGCCCAGCGCCTCCAGCTCCTCGTCGACGACGGCCTCGATCGCATCGAGCGACGCCCCCGAACGGGCGTGGACGACCAACACCCCCGGCGCCGTGCCGCCCACGGTTCCCTGGTGCCCGCCGTCGACGGCGATCGCAAGCTCCTCGTCCCGGATCAGGCGCTGATGCAGTCGTGATGCCGACCCGCCCGCCAGGATGTGCAGTCCCACCTGGGCCGCGTCAGCCCCGGGCGTGCCCTCCGGGTCACAGCGGTACTGCTGGTACACGGCCTCGTTGGGGACGTCCTCGTGGAGGACCCGACGGACCTCCTCGTCGAGGGGACCGATCGTCCCGTCGGGCGCATCCGGTGATCCCGGACCGCGCGGGATCATCCCGAAGTAGCGCTCGACGGCCTCGAACGCCTGCTCAGGGGTCACATAGCCGGCGATCCCGAGCACGGCGTTGTCCGGCGCGTAATGCGTGCGGAAGAAGTCGTGGGCGTCCTCGAGGCTGGCCGCGTCGAGGTCCGCCATCGACCCGATCGGCATGTGGTGGTAGGGGTGGCCCTCCGGGTAGAGCATCTCGAACAGGTGCTCCCAGCAGGTGCCGTAGGGCTGGTTGTCGTAGCGCTGGCGCCGCTCGTTCTTGACCACATCGCGCTGGTTGTCAAGGTTCTCCTGGGTGAGCGCCTCCAGGAGCGTCCCCATGCGGTCGGCCTCGAGCCACAGCGCGAGCTCGAACGCGTGTGCCGGCACGGTCTCGAAGTAGTTCGTGCGGTCGAACCAGGTCGTGCCGTTGAGGGTCGCGCCAACGCCCTGGAGCAGCGAGAAGTGCTCGTTGTTGCCGACGTTGGCCGATCCCTCGAACATGAGGTGCTCGAAGAGATGGGCAAAGCCCGTGAGGCCCCGTTCCTCGTGGCGGGAACCGACGTCGTACCAGACGTCGACGGCGACGATCGGGGCCACGTGGTCCTCGGAGACGACGATGCGCAGGCCGTTGTCCAGCGTGTGCCGCGCGATCGGGATGGTCACCACGTGCTCCGGCGAGGAAGGGGGCCGCACGGTAACCGTCATGGCCGACGAGTTCGCGCTGGCTAGCGTCGTCTGGCGTGCGCGGGTGCGCCCCGAACCCTGGAGAACGCGTGAAGTTCGAGCTGGGCCTGCTGACGCGCGATCCCACGGCGGCCGGCATCCGCGCTGCCCAGATCGAGGAGCTCGGGTTCGACGGCACGTTCAGCTTCGAGGGCCCCCACGGGCCCTTCCAGCCGCTGGTCCTCGCCGCGGCGGCCACGGAGCAGCTGGAGCTGTCGACCGCGATCGCCGTCGCGTTCGCGCGCAGCCCGATGATCATGGCGCAGGAGGCGCAGGACCTCCAGCGCATCAGCGCGGGCCGGTTTCGCCTCGGGCTCGGTTCCCAGATCCGCCAGCACATCGAACGGCGCTTCGACATGCCCTGGTCGGCGCCGGCCGCCCGCATGCGCGAGTACGTCCTGGCCATCCGGGCCATCTGGCACACCTGGTCGACCGGCGAGCCCCTCGCGTTCGAGGGCGAGTTCTACCGCCACGACCTCATGCCACCGTTCTTCAACCCGGGTGCGAACCCCTTCGGTGATCCGACGATCGCGGTCGCGGGCGTCGGAGAGAAGATGGTGGCCGTCGCGGGCGAGGTCGCCGACGAGCTGCCGATTCACCCGTTCCACACGCCGGCCCACCTCGAGGCGGTCACGCTGCCCGCGCTCGAGCGCGGCCTGGCAGCGGCAGATCGAACCGTCGAGGACATCTCGATCACCTGCCAGACCATGGTGATGATCGGCCGCGACGAGGACGAGGTCCGCGTGGCCCGTGACCGGTGCCGGGCCCAGCTGGCCTTCTACGGGTCGACGCCGGCGTACCGCGGGGTCCTCGATCATCACGGCTACGGCGACCTGCAACCCGAGCTGCGCACGATGACGCGGGAGAACCGTTGGGCCGAGATGTCGGCGCTCATCGACGACGAGCTCGTCGACCTGGTCGGTGTCAGCGGCAGTCCCGAGGAGGTCGGGAAGGCCGTCGCCGCGCGGAACGGCCCGTTTGCGGACCGCACCGCGTTCGTCCTCTACAACGAGGCGGGTGACGCGGGCCTGCCCGAGCTGTTGGAGGCCGCGCGGGCCGGCTGAACGCGAGCGGTCGTACCTGACGCACGGATCACCGGGGACGCGGCAACCTTTTCGGACTCCCACGCGTCGGTGTGGGTGGAGGGACGAGAACTCCGGTGCACCACCGGCGTCACTCGTCACGACAGATGGCACTCGCGGTGGCGACCAGGACGTCCGTCGACAACGACACCTCGTCGTTCGCGGACGTCTTCAACACCCATCACCGCGAACTGCTGCGGCTGGCCTGGCTGCTGACCGGAAACGAGGACCTGGCCGAGGACGTCGTCGCTGACGCCTTCGCCAAGGTCTATCGCCCGTGGAAGCAGGGGCGCGTGGACAACGTCGGCGGGTACCTGCGAACCGCCGTCGTCAACCGCGTCAACTCCGGGTTCCGGCGCCTCGCCGTCGAACGCCGCGAGGCGTCGAAGCGGGCATCGGAGCCCACCCAGGGCAGCCCGGAGCAGGACGCCGCCGATCGTGACGAGGTGTGGCAGGCCCTCCGCCAGCTCCCGATCGGTCAGCGCACCGCGATCGTGCTGCGCTACTGGGACGATCTGACCGAGGCCCAGGCGGCCGAGGTCATGGGCGTCTCGGTCGGCACGGTCAAGTCGCAGACCGCCAAGGGGCTGGCCCGCATCCGACACCTGCTCCAGAAGGGAGGCGATGCCTGATGACAACCGAACGCGACGATCAGCCTGCGGGGTCCGCCTCGCGGCGGCTGCCCGACCTCGAACGCCGCATCGCCGACAGCCTGCGCAACCGCGCCGACGACGTCAGCCCGACACCGGAGCTCTGGACACGCGTGGAGAGCACCGTGAACGCCAACACCCGCCGTACCTGGATCCTGGCTGCCGCCGGCGTCACCGCCGCCGTTGCCGCCGTGGTCATCGTCCCCCAACTGTTCGAGAGCGACAGCGGGCCCATCGTGGGCGAAGGGCCCTCCGAGACCCCGACCGTCGTCGCCACCGACTCAGAGCGGCCCACCGACGGCCCGGTTGAACCCGGCCCGAGTGAGACCGAGGACGAGGGCATTTCCGCCGACTCGATCCTCGTCACGGATGGCGAGGACCTGTTCCGCATGGGCGGCGACGGGACGCGCGGCGACACCCTGTTCGACGGCGACCCCGCCGACGGGCGTTCGATCGTGAGCTTCTCGATCCGACCCGGCAGCACCGAGGCGGTCCTCGACGCCATCGTCCTGTTCCGCGATGACGACGGTTCCCGGTTCTTCCACCTGCGCCTGTTCGACGGGCAGGCATCCCTGACCGAGCTGCCTGACCAGTACCAGCCGGGTGGTCCTCCCCTGGCCGAGCCGCCACGCCCAGCCTTCTCGCCCGACGGCCGGCACGTCGCGTGGGTCGAGATGCCCGACGACGAACAGGCTGAGGGTCCAACCCTGCGCACGATCGGGTGGACCGACGAGGGTCCGGGGACGGGTCGCCCAGCGGACGACAACGCGTCGTTCACGCTCACTGAACTCCCGCTCCAGGCCTACCGCGTCGAGGACTGGTTCTGGAACCGCGAACAACTCGAGACGCCCGGCCATCTCGTGCTGCGAGCCGCCGGACCGATCGAGACCCTGTTCGTTCCGATTGCCCGCCAAGCCGACGGCGCACTCATCCTGCCGATCGGCGGCACGACCCTTCTTGATGGCGCGGTCGTTGACCTGGCCCACACCAGCTGTTGCGGGGGGCTTCCCATCCAGCACGAGTTGCAGGTCGGCAGCGACGGAACCCAGGACGCCGAAGGCCTTGTCTGGCGAATCGTCAGCCGTTATGAGGATGGCGCAGGCGAGACGGTCGTCAACCTCGGGGCGACAGCGGACCCGGGGTTGGGCTGGCTGGACGCCATCGGTGAGCGAGCGCTGGCCGGCCATGGCTCCGCGATGGTGCTGATGGAGGGGAACGGTGAGATCACCGTCCTCAACGCACCCGGCGGCACCGGGATGTGGTTCGGCGCCCTGATACCGCCGGCCTGAACGGTCCGGCGGCATCTGAAAGGGAGGGCCTGCGGGCCCTCCCTCACCGGTTCCTGTCGCGGCGCCCTTTCCCTACCAGTCCAGCAGCGTCCAGGTCTCGGGCTCGGTGATGGGATCGGCGCCCACGAGCGACAAGCGCGTCACCGACTCGCGGACGAGCTCCTGTGCACGCGCCTTGTCGCCTCGGGCTCGTGCCACGTCGGCCAGGCTGTTGAGGATCGCGCCCTCGGCCGGGAGGTCCCCTGCGGCTCGGGCCGTCTGGAGGGCCTCCTCGAGCCGTTTCTCCGCCTGTTCGTGAAGTCCCGCATCCAGCCAGGCGAGTCCCAGGTTGTTGAGCAGCGCGCAGCGTTGGGCGCTGCCGCCGGCGGCCAGCTGCAGTCCGGCCTCGAGCTGTTCCGCGGCCGCGCGCGCGTCGCCTCGTCGACGCAGCAGCACACCGAGGACGTTGCGGGCCGCGATGGTTCGCTCGACGTCACCTCGCTTGGTGGCTCGGATGAGCCCCTGCTCCGCGAGCTCGACTGCCGCGTCCGCATCGCCCTGGTGCCAGGTTGCGAGCGCCAGCTCGGGTGCGGAAATCTCGCCGGCGGATCGGGCGGCGTTGAGGTGCACCTCGGCCGCGGCCCAGCGCTGACGGCGAAGCTGGAGTCGACCGAGGCGCAGCTCCACCTGGCCACGTTCCGCCTCCGGTGCAGCAGCAAGGGCGATGACCAGCGTGTCCCGAGCCTCGTCGAAGCGACCTCGCCGGGCATCGAGATCGGCCAGCTCCAGGCTCAACCGTGTTCGATCGGGATGGCCGGCCGCGATGGCCTCTTCGAGGTGGTGGCGGGCCTGTTCCCAGGCGCCACGGCCGGCCTCCTCCACCCACGCGTCGCACCAGGCTGCGGCCGCTTCGTCGTGACGGCCTGCGCCTGCGAGGTGGCTCGCTCGAACGGCCGCCCACCCGGGACGTCCAGCAAGAGCGTCTGCGATGCGGCGGTGCAGCGCCTGGCGCCGAACCGCACCGAGACCCTCAGCGATGCCGGCCCGGACCGCGGCTGATGGGATGCCGATCGTGTCGCCCCGGGTGGTGATCGTGCCAGCCGCGGCCAGCTCGTCAACGGCTGCCGCGAGCTCGTCGGTGGAAAACGCCGCCGCGACACCCACGACGTCGGCCGGCAGGAACCGGCCATTGAGGGCCAGCACGCTGCGGACGGCTTCGATCCCGGCTCCGGCTCCATGGCCCGATGGCGGGCCCGGACTCTCGGAACCGAGCCGACCTGCCTCGAGAGCCTCCTCGTAGAGGCTCGTAGTGCGTGCCTGCGGGGCGAGCCCCAGTTCACCCTGGAGCGCTGCAACGCATTCCCGATAGCGGGCCACGACGAGTTCACGATCGCCCCGGAGGCCCGCAAGCCAGATCCGGAGCGCGTGGGTGCGCTCGTGGGCAGGCTCGATCGCCAGCCGTTCGGCTGCGAGGGTCTCGAGTCGGTCGGTGTCTGGTCCGTGCAGCGCCTCGTCGATTCCCACGTCGAGGCCGCGGAGGATGTCGCGGTCGAGTGCCATCCCCGCGTCACGCCGCCAGGCCTCGAAGCCCTCGGCGCCACGCACGGTCAGGTCCTCGAGAAACGGTCCCCGGCGCAGCCCGACGAGCCGCTCGGGATCCGCCTTGCCTGCCAGGACCACATCGACGTCGGCGCGCACCGCGCCATCCACGAGCGCGATCCGCTGACGATCTGCGTGCAACCCGGATCCAAGTGCCGTCGTGAGGGACGAGAGCGTCCGGCGGAGCGACGCCTTCGCGCGATCCTCCGCCGATTCCGACCACAGCATGGCGGCAGCGCGATCGCGTGTCACGGATCGCTCGACGACCAGCACGGCCAGCAGCGCGACCGCCTTGCGGGTATCGACGTCGAGTGGAGCACCGTCGACGGTGACGTCGACGGCTCCCAGGAAGCGGCAGTTGATGGTGGGCATGCCGCGCAGGATCCCAGCCCCGGACCCTGAACGCAACGAGGAAGGTCGTCGTTGCGATCTCGTAACGCTGACGGTCAATCCTGCGCGCGGTCGCGGGCGATCACGCACACTTCGCGACCACGAAAGGCATGGGCGCGTGACGGGTTCGGCGGTGACCCCCGAACGGCGAAACGGCTACGGCCGCATCGCCGTCCCGGTGGCCTGGGTGTCCGCCGTGGCTGCGATCGTCACGACCCTCCTTGTCCTCCTTGACAAGGGGGGCCGGCCGTGGGGTGACCACGGGCCCGTGATGATCGAGGGGGACGGGGACCCCGGCCCCTACATCTTCTTCGGGACGCTCACCCTCCTGTTCCTCGTGATCGCGACGAGGCTGTGGCGCCGCGATCCGGCGAACTCCCTGGCCCGCTGGACCGCGGTGTTCGCGTTTGCCGTGAGCTCAGCGGTCGTCACGGACATGCTCAGCAGCTGGATGCTGACGTTTCGCCATGTGACCGATGCGGCGCTGGTCCTGCGCCTGCTCGGCGGCGTGTGGTTGGGCGTCGGGTGGTCGGCGATGCTCGTGATGCTCCTGCGGTTCCCGACGGGTCGACGGCTCAGTCGCCTGTGGCGGGTCGTGGAGGCCGGCGGGCTGCTTGGCGCCGGGCTGCTGTTCCTCGCGATCTTCGAGCCCGGCAACCAGGACGTCGAACCATTCACCAGCCCCTTCGTCGACTCTCCTCTGGGCGCGATCGCCGAGCTCGGCTACTTCGGCTGGACGTTGCTGTCGTTTGGCACGCTCCTCGCCATCCTGTCGATCGTCGTCCGGGCCTTCCGTGCCCGCGGGGACGAGCGCCAGCAGCTGAAGTGGGTTGGATTCGGTCTGGTCTTCGGGTGGGGTG
>JAWWBG010000043.1:0-15280 GCA_033721095.1 Nitriliruptorales bacterium | reverse complement strand
TTCGGGACCCAGCTCGGCTTCGACCATGTCGAGTCCGGACCGCTCGTCCGCTCGAGCTACCACGCCGGCCAGCAGGCCATCGACGCCGCTGCATGGGCGCCCCGGTGACTGCGGACGAGCCGGTCTCGTTCGCCTTGTCGGTTGGGCTGCGCAACCACTTCGTCGATCCCCGGGTCGAACGCAGCTACCGAGAGGAAACCGACGACACGGCCCTGCGCTACGTGTTCTACGCCCTCCCACCGACAGCGCTGATCTTCATCGCCGTCTGGTGGTGGGACGTGCAGGTCAACTCGGAGCAGGCGTCCGAGACCTTGTGGATCCGCGTCGCCATCGCCCTCATCCTGCTCGCCCTCACACCGCTCGCCATGGCCCGTCGCGACGACCTCCTCGTGGCCGCCAACTTCGTCGGCTACGCGACGACCTACGGCGGCTTCCTGCTCATCCTGCTGCGGCTCGATGCGCTCGAGGTCGGGATCGCCGCGGCCGCCATCAATTACATGGTCATGCCACTCACGATCACCCGCTTCTGGCAGGTCATCGCCATCGCCTCGGGATGGACGGCCATCGCGATTGCCGTCGTTGCGATCGCCACGGGAGGACCTGCGCTCGACCAGGCCGTGACGTGGCTTCCTGCCTACACGCTCTACGCCGTCTTCGCCTGGTGGTTCATTGACCTGGTTCGTCGGCGCATTCACGCGGCCGATGGCGAGCTTGCGCGTGAACGAGACCGCTCCGAGGAGCTGCTGCACAACATCCTTCCCGAGCAGGTCGCGACCGAGCTCAAGCAGGCGGACGGGCGCATCGCCCACCGGGCCGATGCGGCGTCCGTCCTGTTCGCCGACGTGGTCGGATTCACGAGCTTCGCCCGTGCCAACGACCCGGAGCGGGTGGTCACCCTCCTCGACGACGTCTTCTCACGGTTCGACGAGATCGCGATTGCACACGACGCCGAGAAGATCAAGACACTCGGAGACGGCTACCTCGTCGTCGCGGGCCTGCCCGAACCGTTGGAGGGCCACGCGCACGCCTGTGCCGACATCGCGACTGCCATGCACGAGGTCGTCGAGGACTTCAACGCTCGCCACGGACTCGACTGGTCGCTGCGGGTGGGCATCCACTCGGGCGAAGTCGTCGCCGGCGTCATCGGAACACACAAGTTCGCCTACGACGTGTGGGGCGAGACGGTCAACCTCGCAAGTCGACTGGAGGCAGCCGGCAAGTCTGGACGGACACAGGTCAGTACCGAGACCGCCACGCTCCTCAGATCCGCATGGAACGTGGGTCGTGCGCGGACCATCGACGTCAAGGGACACGGCCCCCACCGGGTGCACTGGCTCGGCGAGCGCCGCAACCACCAGCGGTGAGGCCTCAGCTGTCGCCGCGGAACCAGACGGTCTGCTGCGGAAAGGGGATTTCGATGCCGGCCTCGTCGAGGGCGTACTTGATCCGGCGACGCGCAGCCCGAGAGACCGTGAACTGCTCGCCGGGCAGCGTGGTCAGCACCACCCGGATGGCGACGTCCGAGGCGCCGAGGTTCTCCACGCCGAGCACCTGGGGCTCCTCGAGCACCAGCGCCCCGACCTCGTCGTCGTCGGCCAGCCCGTGAACCGCGCCACGGATGACCTCGATGGCCTCGTCGACGTCCGCCTCATAGGCCACGCCAACGTCGAGGACCGCCCGCGCGAACTGCTGGCTCTTGTTGCCGACGCGTGTGATCTCGCCGTTGCCGATGTGCCACAGCGTCCCGTCCAACGACCGGATGCGCGTGCTGCGCAGACCGATGTGCTCGACGACGCCGGTGGCCTCGCCCACGTCGACGATGTCGCCGACCCCGTACTGGTCCTCGATCAGCATGAAGGCGCCGGCGATGATGTCCTTGACGAGATCCTGGGCGCCGAACCCGATCGCCAGTCCCAGGACACCGGCCGAGGCCAGCAGGGGTGCAATCGGCACCCCGATGGCCGACAGCGCGACCATGACGGCCAGGCCCCAGACGATGATGCTGGCGGTGCTGCGGCCGACGGAGCCGAGCGCCTCGAACCGCTGCACGCGACGGGCCAGTCGCTCGTCGGCCACCTCCCGACCAGCGCGCTTGCGCAGCGCCGTGATCGTTCCGTCGGGGATCTTCGCGGCGTGCACGGCCCGGTTGATGAGCCGGCGGACGAGACGGTTGACCACGAACGCGACGGTCAGCACCACCAGCACGATGAGGATCGGCTCGATGATCGAGGCCAACGTCTCGCTGCCGAGCACGTCTGCCAACCACTCCTCGAACGAGCTCGTGCCGTTGGTGCCCTGTCCCGTGAACATCATCGCCTGTTCGTCACACCGCGCGACGCTAGCGATGCGGCCACAGCGGCCCGAGTCGTCGCCCCGCGTAACAGTGGCGAAACAATCGAGACAATCCGGAGCAACACGTTCTCCGTAGGGTCTCGCCCTCGAACCACCGACGCCGGGGGCGTCCAGCCTCCGGCGGTTCGTTTCTGACCGACCGAGGCCCGTAGAGTGCGGGCTTCCGCAGCACAACAGGAGAGAGTCCGTGGGTGACTCACCGCAGTCCGCAAAGGACGCCGTCGACTTCCTCAAGGCCGGGGACTACGAGTTCCTCGACCTCCGTTTCGTCGACATTCCCGGCCTGGTCCAGCACTTCTCGGTGCCGATCGGCGTCGTCGACGAGGGCACGTTCGAGAACGGCCTGTACTTCGACGGCTCGTCCGTTCGGGGCTTCCAGGGCATCCAGGAGTCCGACATGCTCCTGCTGCCAGACGTCTCGACGTTGGGCGAGGACATCTTCCGCGATCGCAAGACGGCGATGGTCTACTGCTACGTGCACGACGCCGTGACGGGTGATGCCTACAGCCGTGACCCGCGCAACATCGTGCGGAAGGCGGCCGCTCACCTCAAGTCGACCGGCATCGCCGACACGGCGTTCATGGGCCCGGAGGCCGAGTTCTTCATCTTCGACTCGGTCCAGTTCGCGGGCGACCCGCACGAGTCGTTCTTCTCGATCGACTCCGTCGAGGGTCCGTGGACCACGGGCGAGGACGACGGCGCGGGCAACCTCGGCTACAAGCCGCGGACCAAGCAGGGCTACTTCCCGGTGCCGCCGATGGACCACTACCAGGACCTGCGGTCCGAGATGGTGGCGAACCTCGAGCGCATGGGCATCCCCGTCGAGGTCCAGCACCACGAGGTCGGCGCCCCCGGCCAGGCCGAGATCGACGTCGTGTTCGACGAGCTGACCGCCATCGCCGACAAGATCATGACCTACAAGTACGCGGTCAAGAACACCGCTTGGGAGGCCGGCAAGACCGTCACGTTCATGCCCAAGCCGATCTTCGGCGACAACGGGTCAGGCATGCACACCCACCAGTCGCTGTGGAAGGACGGCGAGCCGCTGTTCTACGACGAGGCCGGCTACGGCCAGATCTCGGACCTGGCTCGCTGGTACATCGGTGGGCTCCTCCACCACGCCCCCGCCGTACTGGCGTTCACGAACCCGACGACGAACTCCTACCGGCGCCTGGTGCCCGGCTACGAGGCCCCCGTCAACCTCGTGTACTCGGCCCGGAACCGTTCGGCCGCCTGCCGGATCCCGATCTCTGGCTCCAACCCCAAGGCCAAGCGGATCGAGTTCCGTGTCCCGGACCCGTCGTGCAACCCGTACCTGGCGTTCTCGGCGATGCTGATGGCCGGTCTCGACGGCATCAAGAACAAGATCGAGCCGCCCGACCCGGTCGACAAGGACATCTACGACCTGCCGCCGGAGGAGCTGGCGAACCTGCCCTCGGTCCCGCGCAGCCTCGAGGAGGCGCTGGCGGGCCTGGAGGCCGACACCGACTTCCTGTTGGAGGGTGGCGTCTTCACCGAGGACCTCATCGACACGTACGTCGAGTACAAGATGGACGAGGAGGTGGCCCAGGTCGGCCTGCGCCCCCACCCCCACGAGTTCAACCTGTACTACGACATCTGATCTCGTCGCACCACGCCCGAGGCCGCCGGCAATCCCGGCGGCCTCGACGTTTCACCGGCGTCCGCCTCCAGCCTCGACCGGAGCCGGTGGGCAGGAACCCGAACCGAGGCCATCGAACAAGCAATTCCTGGTGGTGCGCGCTTGCATGCACCCTCGAGAAAAGGCAGTCGTGTGGACAGACGAGGATTCCTGCGGGCCGCGGCCACGACCGGAGCGCTGACCTCGGGAGTCGGGTTCGGACCCGGCTTCTGGCGGTCGGCGTTCGGGGCACCGGCCGCACCGGGCCCCGGGCCGTACGGGCCCCTGGTGGAGTCCGAGGTGCCGGGACTGTTCGTCCCCGAGGGCTTCTCGGCACGCATCGTCGCCGTCGCCGGACTCCCCCTCGGCGTGACGCACTCCGACCCCGGCCTGTCGTTCATCTGGCCGCCGTTTCCTGACGGGTCCGCAACCTTTGCAACCGACGACGGAGGATGGGTGCTCGCGGTCAACAGCGAGGTCCCGCGCGCATCGGTCGCCCGCGTCGCCCTCGGGCTGCCGGTCGACGGCGTGTCCGGCGGCTGTTCGGCCATCCGCTTCGCCCCCGACGGGACGGTCGTCGACGGCTACTCGATCCTGACGGGCACCGACGGGAACTGTGCTGGTGGCAAGACCCCCTGGGGTACGTGGATCTCCTGCGAGGAGCCGCAGCTCGAGCCGTTCTCGCCGACCAATCCCGACTGGGCACTCGGCTCGTCCTGGGAATGCGATCCCTTCCAGCCGGGCCAGGGCGTTGCCCGCGATGCCATGGGCCTGTTCAAGCACGAAGGATGCGCGGTCGACCCGGTCAACGGGCACGTCTTCCTCACCGAGGACGAGTCCGACGGCGTCTTCTACCGATTCATCCCCGACGGCTACCCCGACCTGTCGTCCGGCACGCTCCAGGCTGCCATCGTTGCCGAGAATGGCAGCGTCACGTGGGGAGACGTTGCCGATCCGCTGGCCACCCAGCAGCGGACAGCCAACCAGGTGGCCGGTGCGACACGCTTCGACGGCGGGGAGGGCATCTGGTACGACGAGGGGTATGTCTACTTCACGACGAAGAACGACCACATCGTCTGGGTGCATGACATCGCCAACCAGACGATCTTCCAGCTCTTCAACGCTGCGGACCACGCCGAGCCGGTCCTGGGACCGTTGACGCCCGACGACACGTCGGTCGACAACTGCACCGTGGCACCGTCCGGGGACCTGTACGTCGCCGAGGACGGCGGCGACATGGAGCTGGTCATCATCAGCGCCGACAAGCGCGAGGTCGCGGCGGTGACGCGCCTCGTCGGGGACAACCACGCCGGCTCCGAGGTCACCGGGCCGTCGTTCTCGCCGGATGGCACACGCCTGTACTTCTCCTCGCAGCGAGGTTCGACGCTCCCGATCGGGACCGAGGACCCGACTGGCCAGCTCCCGATCTTCGGGAATGGCTTCGGGGTGACCTACGAGGTGTCCGGGCCGTTCCGGACCGAGCGAGTCGGCATCGCCGCAGTTGGCTCATCCGGACAACCCGAGCCGATGACGCCGCCTGTTCCACGGGAACCGCCACTGCCGGCCACCGGCGGCGGTTCGCTCGTCGTGGCGGCAGCGGCCATCGCGTCAGCCGAAGCACTGCGCAGGCGCGGCAGTCGCTGACGCGCGGCAGTCGTTCGAATCGACACCAATTGTCCTTGCGGGATGATACGTCCGTGGGCACTGCAGGTCAGGTGTAGATGTAGCCCGAGAGTTCCTGATGACGACCGGCATCGGCGATGCGCTCGTGCTGCTCGGCAGTCAACTCGACGTCGAGTGCTGCAACCGTGTCGTCGAGATACGCCAGGCGCCGTGCCCCCACGATGGGAATCGAGGTCAGTCCCTCGACGTGCGCGCTCCATGCGATGGCGACCTGTGCAGGGGTGACGCCCATCTCCTCGGCCACGCTTTCAATGACCTCGAGGACTCGCCACCATCGTTCTGGGAACGGGCCGTAGAGCTCGGGGACAAGAGCGCCCCGCGAACCCTCGGGGCGCACGAAATCGTCACCGTCCCGACGTGTGTACTTGCCGCTCAGGAAGCCACCGGCAAGCGGCGAGTACGGACAGACGGCCACGCCAAGATCGCGACAGGCATCGAAGAGATCGGGCAGTGGCATCTCGACGGGGTCGACGGTGAACGGAACACTGTCGGCCGCGTTGTACCGGGGCTGGACAACCGTGATTGGTTCCCAGCCATTGCGATCACAGAGCCACGCTGCCTTCATGAGTTGCCACGACGTGAAGTTGCTCACGCCGAGATAGTGCACGAGTCCTTCACGAACGAGATCGTTGAACACCGACAACGTCTCCTCGAGCGGTGACGCCGGGTGCCAACCGTGGTGGTAGTAGACGTCGAGGTAGTCCGTGCCGAGGCGGGTGAGGGTGCCCTCGATCTCGGCTCGGACAATCTTTCGCGACAGTCCGACTCGCTGTCTGCCGCGGGTCGTGTAGAAGACCTTGCTGGCGATGACAACCGATTCCCGATCAACTCCCGCCAGCCACTCGCCGATCCAGCTCTCACTGCGGCCGGGTCGGCGCTCAGGACTGTCGTCATCCGGTAGGCCATAGATGTTGGCGGTGTCGATGAAGTTGATGCCCCGGTCGTAGGCGGCCTGGAGGATCTCGAGCGTCGTGGCGTGGTCCACCGCGAGGACACCTGGTTCGGTCTCGGTGCCGAACATCCACGAACCGAGGCACAGGGCCGACACCTCCGTCCCGGTGTTTCCGAGTCTGACGTAGCGGATCGATGTTCCCCCTGGTCACGCGGCACGGACCCTACTGCCGCCCTCAGGGCCACAAGCATCATCAGGGCTGGTCAGCTTCGCCCGTGATGCAGACCTCTTGGCGGTGCCGGGGCTCGCAGGAAACGCCACCGCCCGTGCATCATGCAGCCCCGCTGGCCTCCGGCGGCTCCATGACGCGAAACGGGATCGTGCGATGGTGCATCCCGTCGAGCGTGACCTCGATCGAGTAGGGGCCCGGGCCCGGGAGCATCGCGCCGCCGAGCCCGACCACGATCGGGACGAGGATCGTCTCGCCCGGGCTCACGTCACCGGTGGCGTCGAAGGCCGCCTGGGCCGTGGCGACCTGCTGACCGTCCTGACCCTGCACGAGGACGCCGACCTCGTGGCGGTGGCCGATCTCGGTCTGGTGCAGCTCGACGACGAGCGCGAGCTGCGCGTTCAGCGGGGCCGGATACGACGGCCGCCGAATCCTCGTGATGCCTCCCGACAGGATCGAGATCATCCGCTCGCGAACGTTGGCGGCGTCGCACAGGAGGGCGGCAGCAAGTTGCATGACGATCCCGTCCTCGGCGACGCACCTCGAGCGACGCTAGCCACCGGACGGCGTGCACTGCCGCGCCGTCTGGTTTCCTTCCCGGAATCCCGATCCGAGGTCGACATGGCGGCCGACGCTGTCGTGGCCGCACACGAGCGACGCGGTCGCCGCTTCCGCGCCGCCGACGTCGGCAGCTTCGTGCTCGACGAGGGAGACGGTGATCCGGTCGTGTGCATGCACGGCGTTCCAGCTTCGTCGTTTCTGTATCGGAAGGTCCTCCGTGAGCTGGCGGCACGGGGGCTGCGCGGTGTCGCCTTCGACCTCCCCGGCCTCGGTCTTGCCGAACGTCCCGAGGACTTCGACTACTCGTGGACGGGGCTTGGCCGCTGGGCCGTCGCAGCTGTCGACGCACTCGAGCTCGAGCGGTTCCACCTGGTGGTCCACGACATTGGTGGACCGGTCGGATTCGAGCTGGGCGCGGCCCTCCCAGACCGGGTCGCGAGCCTCACCATCCTGAACACCATGATCGACGTGGGGAGCTTTCGCAAGCCGTGGATCATGCGGCCCTTTGGTGTCCCGGGACTCGGTCGGGCGTGGCTGGAAGGGTCACGGGGCCCGGCGTTTCGAGGACTCCTGCGGTGGCAGGGCATCAACGACCAGTCCGCCGTGAGCAACGACGAGCTCGACGCCTACCGGCTGCTGGTCCGCGGACCAGACAACGGCCGAGCCTTCCTTCGGATCATGCAGTCGTTCGAGACGACGGTCGAGAAGACACGCCTGTACACCTCGATCGTCAGCGGCCTCCCTTGTCCCGTGCAGGTGGCATGGGGCGAACACGATCCCGCCCTGACGTTCGATCACCACGGCCGCCTCGCCCAACAGATCACGGGTGTTGAAACGGTTCACCGGCTGCCGGGCAAGCACTTCCTCCAGGAGGACTGCGCCCCCGCCATCGCTGATCTCGTCACCGAGCTCACAGGATCGACCGACCAGCGCTGATCGGGCTCGAGCACGGCCCTCAGTCCGCCGAGCGGCCAAACGGGTCAGCCGGCTCGACCTCGTAGAAGACGCGTTCACAGACGCGGCGCACTCGACGCGTGACGCGCAGGTAGTCGTCCTCGAGCTTCTGGCGGCCGTTGCGTCCATAGCCCATCCCCCGCGCCAGCCGCTCCAGTGTCGTCGCGTCCGTCGGCAGCAGGTCGACGTTGCGCACGCGAAGCAGGTAGAGGTGGTTGCGGATCCGCGACAGGAATCGATAGCCGTCGCGCAACCACGTGGCGTCCCGATGCTCGAGCAGCGACTCGTCCTGCAATGCGTCGAGCGCGACCTGGGTGGACGTGACACGCAGCGCCGGCCGTGAGGCCCCGTGACGCTGTTGGAGCAGCTGCACCGTCCACTCGACGTCCGAGATGCCGCCCGGCCCCAGCTTGAGGTGCCGGCGGGGGTCGACCTTGCGTCGGATGCGCTCCTTCTCGACACGTGCCTTCAGGCGCCGGATGATCGTGACGCGTTCCTCTGACAGGTCATCCGGAAAGGCGAGTCTCCCGGCCTCGGCCATGAAGCGCTCGGCCAGCTCGGCGTCTCCAGCGGCATGCCGGACCTTGATCAGGCTCTGGTGCTCCCACGGCTCCGACCACCGATCCCAGTAGGCCCGGTAGGACGACAGCGTGCGGCTCAACGGCCCGCTGCGACCCTCCGGCCGCAGGTCCGCGTCCACCTCGAAGGCGGTTCCCTCAGCCGTGATCTGCCCGAGGGCGGCCAACATGCGTTCGGCCAGCGTGAGGGCCATGGCGGTCGCCGCGTCCGGATCCGCACCCTCGGCCGGCTCGTGCACGAACAGGACGTCCAGGTCAGACGCGTAGTGCAGCTCACGCCCTCCGAGCTTGCCCATGCCGAGGACCGCGAAGGAAAACGGCAGTGTGTCCGGGCCCTCGACGCCCGACTCGTCCGCCAACACCTCCAGTTCCCCGGCCAACGCGACCTCGAGGCACGCGTCACCGAGGGCTGCCAGTTCCTGGCCGACGAGCGAGACCGGTGCCTGCCCATCCAGGTCCCGGACGACGATGCGGAGCAGCTCGTGGCGCTTGAATCGACGCACGGCGTCGTTGCGGTCCTGCCAGTGCAGCCGTGCCAGTGCCAGCTCGACCAGCTCCTCTCGGGTACGAGCGTCAGCCCGGACGGCGGGATCGACCAACCAGTCGGTTCCCTGGGGCTGGGCAATCAGCAGCTCGCCGGCCACCGGACTGGTGCCCAGCAGCCGAGCCAACAGCTCGGCGGCCGGCGGCTGGTCCCGCAGCAGGTTCAACAGGTCGGCGCTCGAACCGTGCGACTCGACGAGATCGCGCAGCAACCGGAGGCCACCGTCGGGATCCGGCGAGGCGGCCAGCACGTGGAGAATGGCCGGCAACACGGCCCGCAGCACCCGCGCCTCCCGCGAGACCCCCTTGGTCAGGGCCTGGACGTGACGCAGGGCGGCTGGGCCATCCCGAAAACCCAGCAGCCGCAATCGTTCCGCGGCGTCCTCGTCTCCCATCTGGCGGCGGGCCGACGGATTCGCGACCGCACCGGCGGAAGCCGGCACGATGGCGTGGGTCTCCAGCAACGGGCGGTAGAAGAGCTTCGCATGCAGCTCGCGCACCCGCCCCTGGAGGGCCGCGAGATCCCGGAGGAACTCGGCCCTCGCCGGACTGTCCGGGCTGGCGCGATATCCGAGCGACCGTGCGAGTCGCTCCTGCTTGTCGTCATCGTCGGGGATCGTGTGGGTCCGCCGTTCGTTCGCGAGCTGGAGGCGGTGCTCGATGGTCCGCAGCGTGCGGTAGGCGTTGATGAAGGTGACGGCATCGTCCTCTGCCACGTACCCACCCGCCGCGAGTGCCTCGAGGGCCGGGACGGTGGCGGTGACGCGAAGCGTTCCATCGGCCCGTCCGTGGACCAGCTGGAGGAGCTGAACGGCGAACTCGATGTCGCGAATGCCTCCCGGACCCAGCTTCACCTGTCGAGCGCCGTGCTTGCGAACCTCGGGCTTGCCCTCCACGCGGCCCTTCATGTCCCGGATCTCGGCGACGACGTCCGGGTCGAGGTCCTCACGCCAGACAAAGGGTTCTGACGCCCGAATCAGCTCACGCCCGAGCTCGAGATCGCCCGCCACCGGACGGGCCTTGAGGAGCGCCTGGAACTCCCACGTCTTCGCCCAGCGCTCCCAGTAGTTGACGTACGAACCGACCTGGCGCGTCAAGGCCCCATGCCGGCCCTCGGGGCGCAAGGTGGGATCGATCTCGTAGGCCCGGCCCATCGTTGTCGAGGCGTTGAGGATGCGCAGCAGGTTTTCGAGCACGAGCGTTGCCTGGCGCGTCGCCTCGTCCTCGGCGGCACCGTCGGCCGGTGCATGCACGAAGATCACGTCGACGTCCGAGACGTAGTTGAGCTCGCGTCCGCCCAGCTTGCCCATGCCGATGACACCGATCCGCGCAGCGACTGGCTCGTCGAGCTGGTCGAGCAGTGCCTCGAGGGTCCCCGTCAACACGCCCTCGGCGGCGATCGACAACTGCTGCGCCACGTGTTGCACGTCGACGTTGTCCGTGAGGTCGTTGGCCGCAATCCAGGCGGTCGCGCGCCGTCGGATCGTCGCGACGTTTGCCGCCTGCTCCTCGTGGTCGGTCGACGCGCTGACCGCGGCACGGATGGGGTCAGCGACGGCACGAACGGTCAGCGGCTCCGTGCGCTGGAGGGCCGTGATCGCGTCGGGATGGCGTGCCAGCAGGTCACCCAACGGCCGCGAAGCGCCAGCCACGTTGAGCACCCGGCGCAACAGCGCCTTGTCCTGCCGGGTGGCGCTCCAGGCCTCACGGTGGTTGGTTGCCAGGTCACAGACGGTTGCAAGCGCGTCATCGGGCGCCGCCGTGTCGGCCACCAGGCCCAGGAGCTCGTCGTCCAGCGGGTCAAGCAGGTCGGCGCTGGCGAGCCGCCGTTCGGCGCGATCCACGTCCAGTCCGGCCGCGGCGAGGCGTCCTCGAACGCTTGCCACCCGGGCGTCACGACCGTCCACGCGCCTCCGGACCTCGGCGATGGTGGCAAGGATGCCCGCTCACGTCAGGCGATCGCGACCCATCGGTCAGAGCAGGGGCAGGTAGCGGTCGAGCTCGAACTCGGTGACGTGTGTCTTGTAGGTCGTCCACTCGCGCCGCTTGTTGGCGAGGAAGTAGTCGAACAGGTGCTCACCGAGCGTCTCGGCCACCAGCTCGGACTCCTCCATGACCGCCAGCGCCTCCCCGAGGCTGACCGGCAGCATCGTGATGCCGGCGGCCGCGCGTTCCGCGGAGGTCATGTCGTGGACGTTGTCCTCCACCTCGGGCGGCAGCTCGTAGCCACGTTCGATGCCCGTGAGCCCGGCGGACAACAGCAGCGCGAAACACAGGTAGGGGTTGGTGGCGGGATCGGGCGCGCGGTACTCGACGCGGGCCGACGCGTCCTTGCGCGGCTTGTACATCGGGATGCGAACGAGCGCACTGTTGTTGTTCTGCCCCCACGCGACGTGCACAGGCGCCTCGAAGCCGGGGACCAGCCGCTTGTAGCTGTTGATCCACTGGTTGGTGACCGCGGTGATCTCGCGCGCGTGGGTCAGGAGCCCTGCCGTGAAGGCCTGGGCCGTCTTGGACATGTGATAACGGTCCGCGGCGTCGTGGAACGCGTTCTGGTCGCCCTCGAACAGCGACAGGTGCAGGTGCATGGCACTGCCCCACTCGTTCTCGATCGGCTTGGGCATGAACGTGGCGTAGATGCCCCGCTGGAGCGCGGTCTCCTTGACGACCAGCCGGAACGTCATGATGTTGTCGGCCATCTGGAGCGCGTCGGTGTAGCGCAGGTCGATCTCGTGCTGGCTCGGGCCGACCTCGTGGTGGGAGTACTCGACCGAGATCCCCATCTTCTCGAGGGTGTTGATCGCCTGGCGGCGGAAGTCCTGCTGGATGTCCAGCGGCGTCATGTCGAAGTAGCCGCCGTTGTCGAGTGGCACGGGGGCGTCGGGCGACTCGAAGAGGTAGAACTCCATCTCGGGGTGGACGTAGAACGTGAAGCCCATCTGCTGGGCACGTTCGATCTGGCGCTTGAGGACCTGCCGGGGATCGGACGCGAGTGGTTGGCCCTCCGGGGTGAGGATGTCGCAGAACATCCGGGCGACCCCCTGGGACTCGGGTCGCCAGGGCAGGACCTGGAACGTGCTGGCGTCGGGGACCGCCAACATGTCGGCTTCCTGGACGCGCGCAAAGCCGTCGATCGCGGACCCGTCGAAGCCGATGCCCTCGGAGAAGGCGTTCTCGAGCTCGGCGGCCGTGATGGCCACGGACTTGAGCAATCCGAGGACATCCGTGAACCACAGGCGGATGAAGCGGATGTCCCGCTCCTCGACGGTGCGCAGCACGTATTCCTGCTGGCGGTCCACGTCAGCTCCTCGTACCGGTCCGTCCACGGAGGCTACTGGTCGTCCACCCGGTCAGATCTGGTCCCGAACAGCCGTGGCGGGCCACTGCGGCCTTTCGGTCACAGGGCCCGCCACCGCTGTCGCGGGGGGTCTGGCTCAGCCGATGGCTGCTCCGATGCCGCCGCCGAGGTCCGGCAGGCCGGCAACGCCATGCTCGTGCAGGTCGAGGCCCTCGATCTCGATCTCCTCGGGGACCCGCAGGCCGATGGTGAGCTTGATGAGGTAGGCGACGATGGCCGTCGTGACCGCGACGAAGGCGAACACGGAGATCACGCCGAGCGCCTGGGTGCCCACGTCGTGGCCGTCGGAGTAGATGCCAACGAAGATCGTGCCGATGGCACCGCAGACCAGGTGGACCGAGGTCGCGCCGACGGGGTCGTCGATCCTGATCCGGTCGAACGCCATCACGGCGAACACCACCACCACGCCACAGACGAGACCGACGATCATCGCCCACGTGCCCGTGGCGAGGTCCGGCCCGGCGGTGATGCCGACCAGGCCCGCCAGCGCGCCGTTGCCGATCATGGCCGGGTCCGGCTTGCCGGCCGTGACCCAGTTGGCGATCATCGCGGCGATGGCACCGAACGAACCCGCGACGGTCGTGTTCAGGAGGATGACGCCGATGGTCGACTCGCTGCCGACCGCGGCGAGCGTCGAACCGCCGTTGAACCCGAACCAGCCGAACCAGAGCACCAGGACGCCAAAGATCGCCAAGGGGATCGAGTGGCCGGGGATGGCGCGCGGCTTGCCGTCCTTGCTGTACTTGCCGATGCGGGGGCCCAGGATCCCCGCCACGACGAGGGCTGCCGTCCCACCTGTCAGGTGCACGATCGTCGAACCAGCGAAGTCGTAGAACCCCTGGTCGGACAGCCAGCCGTCACCGGACCACTGCCAGTGCGACACGATGGGGTAGATCACGGCCGTCAGCGCGACCGCGAGGATCACGTAGGCCTTGAAGTCGATCCGTTCGGCCACGGCACCGGACACGATGGTCGCGGCGGTGGCGGCGAACACGAGCTGGAAGATCACCTGCGTACCGTCGCCGAGGCCGGTCGTGATGGGGTCGAAGAACCCGCTGGTACCAAGGAAACTGCCGCTGTCGTCGCCGTAGGCGAACGCCGCGCCGACGGCCCAGTAGGCGGCACCGCCGATCGCGACGGTGATCATGTTCTTGCCGACGATGTTGGCGGCGTTCTTGGCCCGGGTGAGACCCGCCTCGAGCATGCCGAATCCCAGGTGCATCAACAGCACGAGGGCGGCAGCAACCGCGACCCAGATCGTGTCGATGGCCGCGGTCATGGAGGCGAGATCGAACTCCTCTTCCTGTGCCAACGCCGGTGCGGCGGTGACCAGGCTGATGGCCGCCATCAGGCCAAGGACCTTCAGGCTGGTGGAGAGCTTGCGGTGTCGGAGCTTGCGCACGATGTGCCCTGACTGTCGGTGATGGACGGCAGTCGCCGGGCAGGCGATTGCCGCGAGTGCGCGAACTCTGCCGGGGTGACGTTCCTGCCCCGTTGCCCGAATGTTTCACGAACGTTTCTTTTCCCTTGGATCCGACCCCGGGGCAAGAGGAAAGGGGCCACCGGACCGACACCGGTGGCCCCTTCGGGGTCCCTGGGGACCTCTCCCTGACCGCTACTCCATCGCTGGGCGCGTGGACGGAGTCGGCGCAGGAGCTGGGGTCGGGGGGCTGGAGAAGCCGGCTGCGCCCGACGGTCCGAGGACGACGTCGGGGTAGCCGTACACCCCGTGCTCGGTGATGTCGAGACCCTCGATCTCCTCCTCCTCGGTGACACGGATGCCGATCGTGAACTTCACCAGGTAGAAGGCCAGGGCCGACACGGCCGCGACGAACGCGGCGATCGACACGACGCCGAGCGCCTGGGTGGCGAGGCTGTACTCCGAGTTCGTGTAGACGCCGACAGCCAGGGTGCCGATGATCCCGCACGTTCCGTGCACGGAGATCGCACCGACGGGGTCATCGATCCGGATCCGGTCGAACAGCATCACCGACCCGACGACGATCGCGCCACAGAAGGCTCCGACGAGGACCGCTTCAAGGCCGGTGGCGAGGTCGGGGCCTGCGGTGATGCCCACGAGCCCGGCGAGCGCGCCGTTGCCGGCCATCGCCGGGTCCGGCTTCCTGGCAACGATCCAGATGACCGCGCCCGCCAGGACGGCACCGGCTGCGGCTGCCAGCGTGGTCGTCGTGAGGATCGCGCCGATCGCCTGTCCCTGGCCCTGCGCTGCGAGCGTCGACCCGCCGTTGAACCCGAACCAGCCGAACCACAGGATGAAGACACCGGTCATCGCCAGCGGAATGGAGTGGCCCGGGATGGCCCGCGGCTTGCCGTCCTTGCCGTACTTGCCGATGCGGGGGCCGAGGATGAGGGCACCCATCAGGCCCGCGACGCCACCGGTCATGTGCACGAGCGTCGAGCCCGCGAAGTCGTAGAAGCCGAGCGCGTCCAGGAAGCCGCCGCCCCACTTCCACATCCCGACGATCGGGTA
>JAWWBG010000042.1:0-15559 GCA_033721095.1 Nitriliruptorales bacterium | reverse complement strand
GGAACGCCTCCGCCCGCGCACGGTCCGAGGCCCGTGAGCGCTGGACGGCGTCCCAGGGATCCTCGCTCGCGCCGCCGGGAGCCGACGCGCTGACAGCCACCGGCGCACGGTCGTTCGGCCGTGTCCAGGCGAGGATCCGCGACAAGGCATCATCGACGCCGTCGGCTCCGACGGCCGCGTCGGCGAGTCCTGCCGCCAGTGCCCCGGTCGCCGTGTGCGATCCAGCAGGGAGGGGCCGGCCGGCCATCGCCTCGGCCACGCGCGGCCCGGCAAACCCGATCGTCGCCCCATCGACCACGAGCGTCACGTGGGCGAGGTTGCCGAACGAGGCAAACACGCCGCCCGTGGTCGGGTGGCCCAACACCGCGACCTGGAGCAGGCCGGCCCGCGCATGTGCGCGTTGTGCGACGACGACGGCCGGCATCTGCACCAGCGACGCCATCCCTTCCTGCATCCGGCTCCCTCCGGTCGCCGTGACGAGGATGACCGGCAACCGCCCCCGCGTGGCGCGCTCAAAGCCGTCGGCGACGGTTGCGCCCGTCACCGAACCGACCGACCCGCCCAGGAACCCGAAATCCCACCGAATGGCCATGACCTCGACGCCGCCGACCACCTCGACCTCGCAGGTCACGGCCTCCGGCTGCCCCGTCCGTTGCCGGGCAGCTGCCAGCTGATCGTCGTAGCCGGGCCACGACAGTGGATCGACGGTCAGAACGGGCCTCGATGCTCGCGCCGTGCGGAGGCTACGACCGTGCGGCGTGCCGTCATGTGCGGACCCGCTGCGGCCCGGGGTGGTCGTGGTCCGGCCACTATCCTCAGCCCGGTCTCGCTTCCCTCGGGGAACCGCCATGCCCGTTCGCGTCGTCGTCGCCAAGCCCGGCCTCGACGGTCACGACCGCGGCGCCAAGGTCGTGGCGCGAGCCCTCCGCGACGCTGGATTCGAGGTCATCTACACGGGCCTGCACCAGTCGCCCGAGCAGATCGTCACGGCCGCCCTCCAGGAGGACGCCCAGGCCATCGGCCTGTCGATCCACTCCGGCGCGCACATGACCCTGTTCCCGCGCGTCGTGGAGCTCCTCCGCGCCGAAGGGGCCGACGACGTCGTCGTCTTCGGCGGTGGCATCATCCCCAACGAGGACATCCCGCGGCTCAAGGACGCCGGCATCGCCGAGATCTTCACGCCGGGAACGCCCATGAAGACGATCACCGACTGGGTCGGCGCCCACGTGCCGGAGCGCGTCTGAACCGTCTTCCTCAACTCGTCACGCAGAAAGTGCACTGATGGACCTCGTCGAATTCCAGGGCAAGCAGCTGTTCGCCCGCAACGACGTGCCCGTTCCACCGCCCGGCACCGTCTGTCGCACGCCGGACGAGGTCGAGGCTGCGGCGGCCGCCATCGGCGGCACCGTGGTCGTCAAGTCACAGGTCAAGACGGGTGGTCGCGGCAAGGCCGGCGGCGTCAAGGTCGCTCCCGACGCCGCCACCGCCAGGGCGCTCTCGGAGGACATCTTCGGGCTCGACATCAAGGGCCACATCGTCCGGGTCATCTACATCGAGGATGCCTCCGACATCGCCGAGGAGTACTACCTGTCGGTCATGCATGACCGCGTCAACAAGGGCTACTTGGTCATCTGCTCGGCCGAGGGCGGCGTGGACATCGAGGAGGTCAACCGCACCAACCCCGATGCGGTGGTCAAGGAGCCCTTGCTCCCCTCCGAGACCGTGGGCGGACTGCCCCGCGACCGCGCGCTCGACATCGTCACCAAGGCCAACCTGCCCGAGGACGCACGCGAACCGGCGGCCGAGCTGCTCGTGAAGCTGTTCGACGCCTTCCGCAACGAGGACGCGACCCTCGCCGAGATCAACCCGCTGATCAAGACAACGGACGGTCGTGTCATCGCGCTGGACGCCAAGGTCTCCCTCGACGGCAATGCGGCCTTCCGCCACGACGGCTACGACGAGTGGAAGATCGACGGCATCGACGCCGACGACCCACTCGAGGCCAAGGCCAAGGAGGCCGGGATCGCCTACGTGAAGCTGGACGGCTCCGTCGGCGTGCTCGGCAACGGGGCCGGCCTGGTCATGGCGACCCTCGACGTCGTCGCCCAGCACGGCGGGCAGGCAGCCAACTTCCTCGATGTCGGTGGTGGCGCCTCGGCCGAGGAAATGGCCCGCTCCCTGGAACTGGTGCTCTCCGACCCGGCCGTCAAGACGGTCTTCGTCAACATCTTCGGCGGCATCACCCGCTGCGACCTCATCGCCGAGGGCATCCTGGGCGCCCTCGACCAGCTCGGGGACGTGGCCGAGAAGCTCGTTGTCCGGCTCGACGGCACCAACGCGTCCGAGGGCCGTGCGATCCTCACCGAGGCAAACCACCCCAACGTCGTCGCGGCAGCGACCATGGACGAGGCCGCCGAGAAGGCCGTGGCCCTCGCGAACGGAGCCTGATCATGTCCATCTTCATCGACGAGAACACCCGTGTCGTCGTCCAGGGCATCGGGTCCCAGGGCACGTTCCACGCCAAGCGCAACCAGGACTACGGCACCCAGATCGTCGGCGGCGTCCACCCCAAGAAGGGCGGGTCGACCTGGGAAGGCCTCGACGTGCCCGTCTTCGGGACGGTCAAGGAGGCCGTTGCCGAGGGTGCCAACACCTCGATGGTCATGGTCCCCGCACCGTTCACCAAGGACGCCATTCTCGAAGCGCACGATGCCGGCATCGAGACCATCGTCGCCATCACCGAGGGCGTCCCGGTCCACGACATGACCGAGGTCTACGACATCGTCGTCCGGCAGGGCGGCACGCGGCTCATCGGCCCCAACTGCCCCGGCCTGATCTCGCCCGGCAAGTGCAATGTCGGCATCATCCCGGCCGACATCCCGTCGCCCGGCCACGTCGGCCTCGTCAGCCGATCGGGGACGCTGACCTACCAGATCATGCACGAGCTGGCGCAGGCCGGCATCGGCATCTCGACCTGCGTCGGCATCGGCGGCGACCCCGTGATCGGTACGCAGTTCCTCGACGTCATCCAGGCTTTCGCCGCCGATCCCGACACGACGGCGATCGCCTTCGTGGGCGAGATCGGCGGCTCCGAGGAGCAGGTTGCCGGCCAGTGGATCGCGGACAACATCCCGGACACGCCCGTCGTCGGTTACATCGCCGGCTTCGAGGCACCTCCGGGCAAGCAGATGGGCCACGCCGGCGCCATCGTCAAGGAAGGCGGTCCCGGGGGCGAGTCCGCGGCCGAGAAGAAGGAGATCCTGGGGGAGATGGGCATCCCGGTCGCGATCAACCCCTCCGAGGCCGCCCAGCTGATGATCGAGCGCCTGCAGGGGTGACCCATGTTGGGTGGCTTCCGAGATCACCCAGCGCGTGATTCGGCCACGTTGCGTGCCGGTCGGCTGCCTTGACCACTGTCCGTCAGTGCGCTGCGTCGCCCAGCGCGCATTGGAGCGCCGGATTCGTGCGATTGGCGCATTCACCCGTGACCCCGGGGCGACGATGGGCTTGTATGCTGGTTGGAAGGGTGATCCGCCCCTGATCACCCGGGGCGCACACACAAGTCCGACGCCCCATCGGACGAGCGCCCAAGGGGACAGGGCCGAACTCGTGTTGGCCCCCACCCCAGCCGGTCGACGCCGTGCCCCGCGCGTCCCGGCTTCCGAACCCCCCGGCCGCCCCTGCCGGGGGGTTCGACATTGACCGGCCTTCGATTTCCTCCTTTGCCAGCGTGCGCCCATATGCTGACCAAGTTCGGCCGGAGCACGTAACGAGCGTGAAACGGAAGGGCAAAGGTCGGGAAACCCCCTGCGAGCACCTTTCCGCAGGCCCGGAGTGACCGGGTGGCCGGCCGGCTGGCAGCGCGTGCCAAAGGAGATCCCGTGAAGCTCGTCACCGCAATCGTCAAACCCCACAAGGTCGAGGAGGTCAAGGACGCCCTCCAGGACATCGGCGTGACGGGGTTGACCCTTTCCGAGGTTCGCGGATTCGGCCGCCAGCGCGGCCACACCGAGGTGTACCGCGGAGCCGAGTACCAGATCGACTTCGTGCCCAAGGCGTGCCTGGAGATCGTCGTGGGCGATGCCCAGGTCGATGGCGTCATCGACGCGATCGTCAAGCATGCGCGCTCGGGCCAGGTCGGCGACGGCAAGGTCTGGGTGACCGACGTCGATCGCATTGTCCGGATCCGCACGGGCGAAGAGGGCGAAGAAGCCCTCTGACGGTCGGCTCGCCGAGCGTCCCTCGCCGTCGCGGCCATCTGGACACGGATGGCCGCGTTGCCACTCGCTTGCGTAGCGCTGCTACGCGGCGCTCGCGGCGCCTTGCCCTCCATGCCCAGCTGACCGCTTTGGGCTGAGGTCCGCTCGGCTCACCTCCCTCAAGTGCAATTGGCGGTGAAGGTCGAGCAGGTGGTGATTCGGCAGGCTGTCGGATCGGGTTCCATGTGACTCGGCCGGACTCGAAGGACAACGCCCGTGGCTGACGTTCCGGCTCGTCTGAAGCGGACGCTCGCCGACCTTCGGGCCGACGGCCCGGAGCCGGGGCGGGCGTGGGTGACGGCGTGGACGGAGTCGGTCGACGCTGCCCTCCTCGAGCTGAGCCAGCCAGCCCTCGACCGGGGTCGCCTCGCTGTCGCAGCCGTCGGTGGCTACGGACGCAGGGAGCTGTGCCCCGCCTCCGACGTCGACCTGCTGATCGTCCACGACGGGCTCGATCAGCCGACGCTCGAGGCAGTGGTCAAGGACGTCGTCTACCCCCTGTGGGACTCGGGCCTCAAGGTCGGCTACGCCGTCCGGACCACCAAGGAGGCGGTGGCGATGGCCACGGATCTCGACACGGCCACGGCGACCCTCGACGCCCGCAAGCTGGCGGGCGACGGGACACTGGTCAGCGACGTCCGGACCAACCTGCTGGCGCGCCTGCGAAAGAAGCCCCAGCGATTCCTCGAGCAGCTCACCGAGGCCGATCACGAACGCCGCGTTCGCGCCGGCGACGCCGCCGAGGTCCTCGAACCCGACCTCAAGTCCGGCGCCGGAGGCCTCCGAGACGTCCAATCGTTGCGCTGGGCAGCGGGCGTGCTCGTCGGTGAGCTGGGTCTCGATCCGCTCGTCTCGGCTGGCTACCTCGGGGCCCCCGACCGCACCCGCCTTGCACGTGCCTACGAACGGCTCCTGGCGATACGCGTCGCCCTGCACCTCAGCCAGGACGCTCCGAACGAAGTGCTGCGCATGGACCTGCAGGAGGCAGTGGCAAAACGGCTCGGCTACGAGGGCAGCGACGAGGCCCGCGACACGCCCGCCCACCGGCTGCTCCGTGACCTCTACCTCGCGGCACGCACGGTCGATCACGTCCACGACCGCACCTGGGCGCCGATCCTCGTGGATGCCACGTCGGGACGCCGTCGGCGACGACACGCCCAGGCGGAGGTCAATGGCTTCGAGATCGTTGACGGGCTCCTGCGACTGCCCGAGGGCGCGCCCATCGATGATCAGGACCTGCCGATTCGGCTGATGGAGACCATGGTGGACGAGGGCGTGCTCCTCGATCGGTCCGTGGCTGCAGCTCTCCGTCGCCGTGTCGAGGAGGGGAACGGGTGGGCGTGGACCGACGATCTGCGTCGCCGCTTCCTCGACGTGCTGTGGCGCGGCTCG
This sequence comes from Nitriliruptorales bacterium, assembly GCA_033721095.1. Classification (GTDB taxonomy): domain Bacteria; phylum Actinomycetota; class Nitriliruptoria; order Nitriliruptorales; family Nitriliruptoraceae; genus JAWWBG01. Next base: position 9,908 of record JAWWBG010000042.1, on the reverse strand, counting down.
GAGGCCCTCCCCGTGATCGCCGAGATGGACCACACCGGCGTGCTGGTCGCGATGCTGCCTGAGTGGGAGCCGCTGCGTGGTCGGGCCCAGCGCAATCCCTTCCACCGCTTCGCCCTCGACCGGCACGCATGGCACGCCGCCGCCAACCTCGGTGACCTCGTCGCCCGCGAACCCTGGGCTGGTCGCGCGCTGGACCAGGTCGCCGATCGCGATGGGCTGATGTTCGGCGTGTGGCTCCACGACGTCGGGAAGGCGCACGGCGAGCCCCACAGCGTGACCGGCATCCCCGTCGCACGGGCCATCGCCGAGCGGATGGGCGCATCGCAACAGACCCAAGATCTCGTCGAAACAATGATCCGGCACCATCTGCTGCTGCCGGATGCGGCAACGCGGCGCGATGTCAGCGATCCCGCCCTGGCCGAGCAGGTTGCCGAGATCGTCGGCGACGAATCGACGCTCGCCTGCCTGAACCTGTTGGCCACGGCCGACGGACTTGCGACAGGACCGAGCGCGTGGACCTCGTGGAAGGCCAGCCTGATCGCCTCGCTCGTCACGAAGGTGGAAGCCGTGCTCAACGACCGTGATCCGCAGGCTGTCGCCGACGGCCCGAGCGCGACGCTGGACGAGGCCGTCGCGATCGGCCCCGAGCTCGGCGTCGACGGCCCAGCCGTGCGAGCCCACGCGGTGGGGATGCCCGACCGCTACCTCGGCGTGATGTCGCCGCGGGCCGTGGTGCGTCATGCCGGCATGACCGAGGACACGATCGGCGACGACGAGGTTCGGACCCGCGTCACACCGGGCGACGATCCGGCAGGGGACTTCGCGGGCTACGACACCCTCGACGTCGTCGCGAGGGACACGCCGGGACTGTTCGCAAAGGTTGCCGGCGTCCTCGCGCTGCACGGCGGATCGGTCGTCACCGCGGACGCGTTCACCAGCGGTGCCGGCCTGGCCGTCGACACGTTCGTGGTCGCGCCGCCCGACCACGCGACCGCGTCGTGGTGGTTGCGTGTCGAAGGCGACGTGGCCGAGGCGATCGCCGGGCGCATGGCGCTGCGTGCCCGCGTCCGGCGGAAGGCCGCAGACGAGCAACGGCGGCTGGCCCGGCTCCCCGACGTCCAGACATCGGTCCGGACTGCTGACGACCCGGCCGGTCAGGCGACCGTCCTCGAGGTCCACACGCAGGACCGCGTCGGGGTCCTGTACGCCATCACGGCGGCCATGGCGGAGCTTCACCTGGACATCGTGATGGCCCGCATCCAGACGATGGGCAACGAGGTCGTCGACTCGTTCTTCGTCACCGGGTCCGAGGGCCTCCCACTCGACGAGGCCCATGTCGAGGAGCTGGTTCTGGCCGTCACTGCGGCGCTCGACGAGGTCTGAATCGGCCACGGCAGGCGACGCCACTCAGCCGTCGATGCGGGCCTTCTCGTCCGAATTCGATCGTTTCAGCCCACATGGACGAATGGCCGGTATGACGCTGGCTCCGGTGGGCATTGATCTCATGGTTGTCCGAAAGGAGAACGACATGGCAACTGTTCACACCCGCGAACGGGAGCGTCGGCCCAACTCCGACTCGGCGCCGACTGATCAATCCAACGCCGCCGATGGCCCGCGAGAGGTGCGTCAGGAGGTCCATCGCCACCAGTGGTCTGCGTACCGCTACCTGGAACGTGGGCCGTGGACGCTTTCCGGCATCCTGGCGTTCCTTGGTGGTCTCGTGTTCGGCGTCATGGGCCTCGTTGGCCTGGCCCGCGCCGGCTTCGACATGCCGCTGACATCACCAGTCGTCACGGTCGGCTGGCTCGACCAGACGGCAATCCTTGCCTTCGGCCATGTTCTGCTCGGACTTGCGCTTGCCGCTGTCGGCTCGGCAGCGGGCCGTGATCGCAGCGGCGTGCTCTTCCTGTCAGGCGCGCTGGTCGTGGTTGGGCTGGTCTTCCTCATCGAGCCCGGTGCGTTCGCCGACTTCCTTGGCGCGACCGAGGCGCACGGCCTCACCTACGCGCTGACCGGTGCCGTACTCCTTCTGGCTGGCATCTTCGCGCCCACGGTCTCGCGCAACGAGCACGTGATCACCGAGCAGCGGTGACGCCACAGCCTCACCTGACGACAGCGCCGGCGTGTGCACACACGCCGGCGCTGTCCTGACCACGGCCCTGCCGGTTGGGACACAGGCCGAGTTGGCCGACTCACGACCCCCGACGCCCTCCGGGCAGGATGCACGATCGCTGGCGACCGGTTCCTCAGTCCTCCTCGACTGGCCAGCCACCGTCACGAAGCGCGGCCAAGGCCTCGGCGACGTGCGAGGGGCCGCGTGTCTCCAGCTCCAGCTGGACCTCGACTGTCCCCAACCGCAGGTCGCCTGACAGCCGGTGGTGCTCCACGCTGACCACGTTGGCAGCCAGGTCGGCAACGCTGGCCAGCAGGCGCGCCAGCTCGCCGGGACGGTCCGGCACCCGGGTCGTGATCGTCGCGAACCGTCCCTCCGCCGTCAGCCCGGACGTCACCAGGTGCTGGAGCAGCAGTGGATCGATGTTTCCGCCCGACAGCAGGCAGACCACCGGCCCGTCCTCCCGGTCGGCCACGCCATCGAGCACGGCCGCCACGGCCGCGGCGCCGGCCGGTTCCACGACCAGCTTCGCGCGTTCGAGGAGCAGCACGAGTGCCCGGGCGATCTGCGCGTCCTCGACGGTGACCATGTCGTCGACGAATCGCTCCACGTGCACCAGGTTGAGGTCGCCGGGCCGCTTGACGGCGATGCCGTCGGCGATCGTGTCCGCAGTGGGCAGGTCCAGTGGCTCGCCTGCGGCGAGGGAGGGACCAAAGCACGCCGAGCCAGCCGCCTGGACACCGATCACGCGGACGGCGGGCTTCTCTGCCTTCAGGCAGGCGGCGACGCCACTGATGAGTCCGCCCCCGCCGACGGGGACGATCACCGAGCTCACGTCGGGGACCTGGTCGAGCAGCTCGAGCCCGACCGTGCCCTGCCCGGCGATGACGTCCTCGTTGTCGAAGGGATGGATCATCACCGCGCCCGTGTCGTCGACGGCCTGTTCTGCCAGGGCCAGCGCGTCGTTGAAGGTGGCGCCCTCGAGGGTCACGGTCGCGCCGTAGGCCCGGGTTGCCTCGACCTTCGGCAGGGAGGCGTCGCTCGGCATGAACACGGTCACCGCCGTGTCCAGCCACTGGCCGGCGAGCGCGACGCCCTGGGCATGGTTGCCCGCCGATGCAGCGATCACTCCGCGTGCTCGCTCATCGTCGGTGAGGCCGGCGATGCGGTTGAAGGCGCCGCGGATCTTGAACGAGCCCGTCCGTTGGAGGTTCTCGCACTTGAGCCGGACATCGGCACCTGCCAGACCGGACAGCACCCGCGAGTACTCGAGGGGGGTCGGGTTGATCCGATCGGCCATGCGGTTGGCGGCGGCCCGGATCTCCTCGATGGTCACCAGGTCCACGGGACCTCCGGGTCGGCAGTGGCTCCCGGCGGCAGGATACGAAGGCGGCAGTGGCTAACGGCGGCAGGATACGAAGGAGGCAGCGGCTCCCGGCGGCAGGATGCGAAGGAGGCAGCGGCCGTAGGCTGGTCCCATGCCGGCACCCGCTGCAAGGACACCCGATGGCCGAGTACCGGACCGCCCACGACACGATGGGTGAGATGCAGATCCCCGCTGAGGCCCTCTGGGGCGCGTCGACCCAGCGAGCCGTCGAGAACTTTCCCGTGTCCGGTCGGCCCGTGCCGATCGAGGTCGTCCGCGCGCACGCCATGCTCAAGTGGGCAGCCGCAACCGCCAACGAGGAACGTGGAGTCCTCGACAGCAAGCTGGCTGGCGCGATTCGCGACGCTGCCGACGAGGTCATCGACGGCAAGCTCGACGAGCACTTCCCGGTCGACGTGTTCCAGACCGGATCGGGAACCTCGACGAACATGAACCTCAACGAGGTCATCGCCAACCGGGCCAAGCAGCTGCTCGGTGAGGACCTCGAGTCGGACGTCGTCCATCCCAACGATCACGTCAATGCCAGCCAGTCGTCCAACGACACCTTCCCGTCGTCCTGCCACATCGCCTCGGCGCGGGTTGCTGCCGAGCAGACGATCCCCGCGCTCGACCACCTGGCGTCGGCACTGCGGGACAAGGAGCAGGAGTGGGCCGACGTCGTCAAGCCCGGTCGCACGCACCTGATGGACGCCACCCCCGTGACGCTCGGGCAGGAGTTCGGCGGCTACGCACGCCAGGTCGAACTGGGGATTCGACGTGTCAACTCGGCGCTGGACTCGATCCACGAGCTCGCGCTCGGCGGCACGGCGGTGGGGACCGGGCTCAACATGCCGGAGGGCTTCGCGGGCCGCGTGATCGAGCTGATCGCCGAGCGCACTGGCCTGCCGTTCGTCGAGGCCGACAACCACTTCGAGGCCCAGGGCAATCGTGACGCGCTGGTCGACCTCTCAGCCGCCCTCAAGACGGTCGCCGTGAGCCTCCTCAAGATCGCCAACGATGTCCGGTGGCTGTCATCGGGTCCCCGCACCGGCCTCTACGAGATCGCGTTGCCGGCCATCCAACCCGGCTCGTCGATCATGCCCGGCAAGGTCAACCCGGTCATTCCCGAGTCGGTCCGCCAGGTCTGCGCACAGGTGATCGGCAATGACGCCGCCGTCACGGTCGGCGGCCTGTCCGGTGAGCTCGAGCTCAACGTGATGATCCCGCTCATGGTCGACAACGTGATCGAGTCCCTCGAGCTGCTCGCAGCCGTCAGCCGCTTGTTCGTCGACAAGTGCCTCGCCGGCGCCGAGGCGACCAGCCGGGGGCCGGAGAGCGTCGAACGGTCGTTGATGCAGGTCACCGCGCTCGTGCCCGAGATCGGTTACGAGCGGTCGGCGGCGCTTGCCAAGACGGCCTTCAAGAACGACCAGACCCTGCGTGAGGCGGCGCTGGCGGATGGCGTGGACGCCGAGGTTCTCGATCGCATCCTCGACTACAAGAAGATGGCCGACGGCGGAATTCTCTGACGGGCCGCCCTCGTACCCTCGCGGCATGACTGACCTGCCGCCACCCGACGACCCCCGGTCGTGGCCGCCGCCGAGTTCCGGCACCCCCGACCAGCCCACGTGGCCGCAACCTGCGACCGCGCGGGAAGCGACGGTCGACGAGCTGGCCGAGCTCCCACCACCGGGCGCAGTACCGACGGGCACCGTCGGTGAACATGCGACGGTCCCGCTGGCCTCGGGTGGAGGGGCCGACTCGGGGCCGCCCATGGGCAGCAACCGCGGGCTGATCATCGCGATCGCTGCCGCAGCCGTCCTCGTCCTCGTCGGCGGCATCATCGCTGCGCTCGTGGTCGCCGTCGACGCCGTCGATGACGAACCACCCGTGACGGCCACGGAGCGGGAGGATCCGACCCGACCTGCCGGAGGCGAGCGCAACGATCCCAGCGATGTTGCACTGGAGGAGATGCTGACGCTCATCGACGAGTCCGAGCGCACCATGCTCCGGTTCCAGGAGACAGTCGCGTTCGCCCCCGACGTCGACGCGGTCGAGGATGCCGCCGCCGAAGCGGCCGAGAGCCTGGGTCGGATCAAGGGCGAGCTGCTCGGCATCGACGTCGTCGGCTCGTACGACGACGCCCTCCGGACGGTGCTCGACAGCTACGTGGCCCACCTCGAGGCGTGGGAAACCTACGCCGCCGCGACAGCCGAGACGGCGCAGGCCTACCTGGACGAGACCGGCGAGTACCTCCAGGCCATCAACGACACCGCAGACGTGTTCCTGCGCGCGATGGAGCAGGAGCTGCCCGACGACATTCCGCAGGACCTCTTCGACTTCGCCCAGCGGATCCTCGATCGCGGCTTCCGAGGCGCTGACGCGCCCAACGGCACCCTCGTCTGAGCGTGCGGGCGTCCCGCCGCACGGGTGCGCCAGCCGGACTCAGAGCAGCTCGGCCACCGACGCCAGCACGTCCGACAGCTCGTAGTCGGCGGGTGTGAAGACGGCAGCCACGCCCTGCTCCCGCAGTCGCTCGGCGTCGTCGGGGGGGATGATCCCGCCGGCCACGACGGGGATCTCGACCCCCTCGGCTCGGAGGCCCTCGACAACCTCGGGGACGAGGGAAAGGTGGGAGCCGGACAGGATGGACAGGCCCACAAGGTGCACGTCCTCGTCGACGGCGGCCCGGACGATCTGGGCGGGCGTGAGTCGGATGCCCTCGTAGACGACCTCCATGCCGAGGTCGCGGGCGCGGATCGCAACCTGTTCGGCACCGTTGGAATGGCCGTCGAGGCCCGGCTTGCCGACCAGGATCCGCAGCTTGCGCCCGAGGCGCTCCTCGACAGCGGCGACGCGCTCCCGGGCGGCGGTGATGGCGCCGGACGCGCGACCGCCGACGAGTGCGCCGTCCGACACGCCCGTCGGCCCGCGGTACTCGCCGAAGATCTCGCGGAGGACGCCGGCCCACTCGCCAGTCGTCGCACCGGCCCGCGCCGCTGCGATCGAGGCCTCCATGAGGTTGTCCCCGGCCTCGGCTGCTCGGCGCAGCTCCTCGAGGGCCGTCTTGACGGCCGCGTCGTCACGGGTGTCGCGGAACTGCTGGAGCCGTTCGATCTGCTCGACCTCGGCGGTGTCGTCGACCTTGAGGATCGCGCCGTCAGCCGTCAAAGGAGACGGCTCATGTTCGGTGAACTCGTTCACGCCGACGACGGTGATCGTCCCGTCCTCGATTCGGCGCACGCGCTCCGCGTGGGAGCGGACCAACTCGGCCTTCATCCAGTCGACAGCTGCGACCGCGCCGCCCTTGTCGAGGACGCTGTCGAGCAGCTCGGTGGCTGCCTCGGTCAGCTCGGCGACCTTCGCGTCCATGACGGCCGAGCCGTTGAACAGGTCGTCGTACTCGAGGAGGTCGGTTTCGTAGGCGAGGATCTGCTGCATGCGCAGCGACACCTGCTGGTCCCAGGGGCGGGGGAGTCCCAGCGCCTCGTTCCAGGCGGGCAGCTGGACGGCGCGCGCGCGGGCGTCCTTCGAGAGCGTCACCCCGAGCATTTCGATCATGATCCGGGCGATGTTGTTCTCGGGCTGCTGTTCCGTCAGCCCCAGCGAGTTGACCTGGACGCCGTAGCGGAACCGGCGCAGCTTGGGGTCGGTGACGCCGTACCGCTGTTGGCAGATGCGGTCCCACATGTCGACGAAGGTGCGCATCTTGGCGACCTCCTCGACAAACCGGATGCCGGCATTCACGAAGAACGAGATGCGGCCGACCACCTGCGGGAACACGTCGTCGGGCACGTCGCCGCGGGCCCTGACGGCGTCGAGGACGGAGATCGCATTCGCGAGAGCGAACCCGACCTCCTGGGCGGGCGTGGCACCTGCTTCCTGCAGGTGGTAGCTGCAGATGTTGAGGGGGTTCCACTTGGGCGTGTTGGCGACCGTCCAGGCGATCATGTCGGTGGTCAGCCGCATGGAGGGCTCGGGCGGGAACGCGTAGGTCCCGCGCGACAGGTACTCCTTGAGGATGTCGTTCTGGGTCGTGCCCTGGAGCGCCGCGACGTCGGCACCTTGTTCCTCGGCCACCGCGACGTACAGGGCCAGCAGCCACATCGCCGTCGCGTTGATCGTCATCGACGTGTTCATCTGCTCGATCGGGATCCCGTCGAACAGCGTGCGCATGTCGTCGATGGAGGTCACCGGGACCCCGACCTTGCCGACCTCGCCCCTGGCCAGCGGGTGATCGGGGTCGTAGCCGGTCTGGGTCGGCAGGTCGAACGCAACCGACAGGCCGGTCTGACCCTTGGCGAGGTTGGTGCGGTACAGCTCGTTCGACGCCGCCGCAGACGAGTGGCCGGAGTAGGTCCGGATCAGCCACGGCCGATCGCGTTCGGGCCGACCAGTTGAAGATGATTCAGGCATGACAGGGAGGGTACGGCGACGCGCCGGGCGACCCTCACGGCACTGCTGAATCAGCCGTACGCTGGTGCCATTGCCCGTATTGACGACAAGCGAGATTGCAGATGGCACGTCACGTGCTGGTTTGGGACGCGCCCAACGTCGACATGACGTTGGCCAACATCATCGACGACAAGCCCACCGTCAAGGAGCGGCCCGACATGGCCGTGCTCGGCCGGTGGCTGGTCGATCGCGCGGGCCCGGGGACAACGGTCGAGGCCTGCGTGTTCGTCAACGTCGCGCCGCATGTCGCAGGCGCGCTGTCAGGCTGGATCCAGTGGCTGTTGGAGGAAGGCTTCCGGGTCTTTGCCAAGCCCAAGGCCGATGGCTCCGACGTCGACGAGGACATGCTGGCCCATCTGTCGGCGCGTGCCGCCGAGGGCGACCTGGCCGCCGTCTACGTGGGTTCGAACGACGCCCGCAACTTCCTCGAACCGCTCGAGAAGCTCGTCGCCGATGGGGTCGAGGCGGTCGTCCTCGGGTTCGCGGAGTACGCCGGCGGCCTGTCGCAGTCCGAGGACATCGAGTTCATCGACTTGGAGGCGATCGACGACCTCATCGCCGTGCCGCTCCCACGCGTGAACCTCGACACCCTGCCCGAGGAGGGCCGCTGGTTCGAGCCGCGCGGCCGGTTGGGCCGGGGGAGCTGATCGTGGCCGACGAGGACGGCGAGCCGGTCGAGCTGGAGCTCGCCGGCCAGGTCGTCCGAGTCACGAGCCCCGACAAGGTGTTCTTCACCAAGCGTTCGGAGACCAAGCTCGATCTCGTCAACTACTACGTCGCGATCGCCGAGCCGCTCATGCGGACGATGGGGGGCCGGCCGGTCCTCCTCCAGCGGTTCCCGAACGGTGCCAGCGGCAAGTCTTTCTTCCAGAAGCGGGTGCCCAAGGGTGCGCCAGACTGGCTGACAACGACAGTTGTCTCCACGCCAAACGGCACGACGTCCAACGCCCTGGTCGCGGTCGACATCGCGCATGTGGTCTGGGCGGTGAACATGGGCTGCCTCGGGTTCCACGTCTGGCCCTACCTGGCTGACGATCCGGAGCACGCCGACGAGCTGCGCATCGACCTCGACCCGTCGCCCGGGGTGGACCTGGCGATGATTCGGCAGGCGGCGTGGCACCTCAAGGAGCTGCTCGACGAACACGGGATTCGGTCGTGGCCAAAGCTGTCCGGCCGGCGCGGGCTGCACATCTACTCGCGGCTGCAACCACGCTGGGACAGCTTCCAGGTCCGTCACGCCGCGGTCGCGATCGCCCGCGAGCTCGAGCGCCGGCACCCCGACCTCATCACGGCCGAGTGGTGGAAGGAACTGCGGGGCAAGCGCGTGTTCGTCGACTTCAACCAGAACGCCCCGCACAAGACGGTGTTCGGGGCCTGGTCGGTCCGACCGCGGGTCGGTGCGACCGTGTCCATGCCCATCCGGTGGAAGCAGCTCGACGAGCTCAAGCCCGACGAGATGACCATCGACGTCGTGCCCGCAGCCGTCGAGCGCGACGGCGACGCGTGGGAGGACTACGGCGACGACCCGCAGGACCTCACGCCGCTGTTGGAGCTGCACGAGCGTGACCGCGCCAACGGGCTGATGGACGCGCCGTGGCCGCCGGTCTATCCGAAGATGCCCGACGAGCCCCCGCGCGTCCAGCCCTCACGCGCCCGCAAGCCCGATGACGAGGGCTAGGTGGACTCAGCCGCTTCGTGGCGGGCGTAGGCCCAACCGGGGCCGCGGAACATGAACCCGAACCGGTCGGACCAGGTCTTGCTCGCCGCAACATCCTTGACGATGTCCACGACCTCGTGGAAGCCAATACGAACGGGGTTGAAGGTCTCGATGTTCTTCGTCAGGCCGTAGCGCACCGGCTCGACCTCGGGCTCGAACGTGCCGAACATCCTGTCCCACACGATCCAGATGCCCGCATAGTTGCGGTCGATGTACTGCGGATTGGCGCCGTGGTGGACCCGGTGGTGGCTGGGGGT
>JAWWBG010000041.1:0-15754 GCA_033721095.1 Nitriliruptorales bacterium | reverse complement strand
TCCCCTGGCGGAGCTGCTGGCGAGCCGTCGTGAGGAGGCGACATCCGAAACGGAGAGGTTGTGAATGCGGAATCCACCAGCGTGGCGACAGGCCTGCACTGGCCGTTGACCGTCGTCATGATCGTCGCGGGGTTGCTGGTGCTCGTGGGCCTGTTCGTCTTCGTGACGCCGGTCGATCCCAACGACTTCGAGTCGACCACTGGGGTCGCCTGGCAGGAGTTCGAGGCGAGTGCACCCGAGGTGGCCGACTACCTGGAGCGTGAGGCACGGCTGCTTGCGGCTGGATGGTCGGGCGTCGGTCTCTTCGCCTTGGTGGCCGCGGCGAAGGCCAGGCGCACACCGGCTCGCGAGTTGCCGGCAGTGCTGTGGGTGCTTCCTGGTGCACTCGCCGCCGGGGCCGTGGTTTTCGTCACCGGTGACGGGCTGGTGCCGGGCGCGACCTACGGCGCTGCCGCGATCGGGGCCGCGGTGTCGCTCCTGGCGGCGCGCAGAACCTGACTGTCGTGCACGTGCGCCCTGCGACGGCTCCGCAGATCATGGCCTGCGGAGGCGCCGGAGGATGAGGGCACCGAACGCGAGCAGCAGAGACGCCCCGAGGATCCGCGGTCCCGAGGAGCCCGACGGGCCCGAGAAGGGTGGTGGCTGATCCTGCGAGAGGGAACCGTCAGGATCGATGGACTGGCGCGGCTCCTCATGGCTCCCTTGGATCGCCGCTCCCCCGGAAGTCGCTGCGCTGTGCCGGTCTTCGTCCGATTCGTTCGGCAGCGGTCCTGTCGCGTCGTGCAGCGACGCCGGCGGCGCAGACGGCGCAGGGATCGAGGGAGCGAGCGGGGCCGTCGCGACGGGTGTGCCCGCGTCAACGGACGGCCCAGAGGGGATCGTCAAGGGGGCTGCATCCGTTGCGATCGGCGCATTCGGACTCGAGGTGGGCCGATCATCGAGGTCGCCTGGCAGCCGAGTCGGGACGTGAACCGTGAGGTCGACCTCGGCGCGGCCGATGCCGCCGTCGTCGTCAACCGCGAGCACGCCAATCGTGTGGACCCCGCTTGCCGTGTACGTGTGCCGGGCAACGACTTCACGCTCGGTGCGCATCGGAATCAGCTCGGCGTCGCCGTCGCCCCAGTCCACCTCCACAAGAATCGCGTCGGCTCCCGGATCGACGACGTCGATCTGAATTTGGGCGTCGCCATCGACCGTGCTCATGGTCTCGAGTGACACTGCCGGCGCGACGTTGGCAACGCCGAGAGACTGGACGTCCTCGAATGTCCCCCCGTCGTCGTCCGTCACGAGGATTTCGACGACAAGCGGCTCGCCAGCGCCTCCGTCGTCCGGGATGACGAACGATGCGTCAAGAGGTTCCGTCTTCCAATGGCACTCGGGGAGCGCGATCGGTGACGTCGGCTCCTCGCAGACCTCCTCGGCCGCCGGAACCCCAATGGACACGCCCAGGGAAGGGATGGCCACCGTGACCGTGTCCCTGACGCCAGCGTCCTGGATCTCGCCGGTGAGGGTCACGACGTCCCCCTCGTTGAGTGTCGAGGGCTGCAACGTCAGGACAGCGCTGGGCGCGACATTGTCGATCGGGGCGAAGAGCGTGACCACGGCGGTCTTGGGGCCGTCGTCGGACGCGGTCAGGGAAATCTGGAACGGCTCGCCTGACTCGGTGTCGTCGAGGTAGGTGTGGTCCAGGTCGAACGTGAATCCACCGTCGGCCAGTTGCAGCCGCGGACATGCTTGGCCGAGGGCGCATGGCGGCGGCACGATCAATGTCCCGTCCTCGTTTCGATAGGAGACGTCGGGGACCAGTCGATCCGTTGTCCCGTCGCCCCAGTCGATCGTCAGGATCACGGGCTCCTCGCCCGGGTCGAGGATGCGGCCGGTCAAGCGCAGGGGTTGGCCCTCGTCGACGGGCACTGGCGCGTCAGGGCGGATCTCGGGGATGGCGTTCGCGACGACCACCTGAAGCATCGTGGTCCGGGACTTGCCGAGATCGTCTGTCGCGGTCAAACGGACGCGATGAACGCCATCGTCGGCGAAGGCGTGGCGGACGTTGGGCCCATGCAACGCAGGCTCGAATCGAGTGTGGTCCGAAGGGACCGACGGCTGGCAGTGGGGGGAGTCGGTGAGCTCCCCGCACGAGACCTCGAATTCCCACGTGACGGTGAGGTCGTCGCCGTCGACATCGATGGCGTTCGCGCGGAAGAGCAGCTCGCCCCCCTCGACCGGGGTCCCGTTGACCGTCGGCTTGAAGATCGGCGCATGATTGATGTCCAGCTTCGCCAGCCTCTGAGAGCCGTCGGCGGCCGTGAACTCAATGGCGTGGCTGACGTGGCAATTGTCCTCGTCCTCGCAGGTCGGGTCCGAAGGTCGGTCCTCGCTGTCGCGGACGTGGATGAACACGTCGTCGGAAACCCACGCCGTCCAGCGGTCACCCTCCCAGTCGAGATAGTCGAGGCTCAGCGACAGTTCCCGTCGATCGTTGCCGTGGTCGATGAGAAACCAGCCCTCGTTCATCCCAGCCTTGACGGAGCCCACGCTGTCCCAGGACGTCAGTGCGAGCTCGGTGACGCGCTCGCCGATCGTGGCCCCGGCAGCGCGAAGGTCGAAGGGCGTGTCACCGGGGAGTGTCGGTGCGGTCAGCGGGTTCGTCGGCCCATTTCCGATTCCGAGCCCGCCTCCTCCGGAGAGTCCGACGATGCCGTCGCCGCCAACCAGCTGGTCGGGGAGGGTGTTGCCGAGGAAGATCCAGAACAGTTGCTGGGTCCCTTCGTCGGTGTCGAGGAGATCGGCGAGGTCGGGGAGCTGGCGAGCGCGCTCGACTGCTGCGTCCAGCTCGCCGGGGATCTCGGCGTCCTCGAACACGGCGATGCCCTGGATGACGCTCACGACGATGGCAACGACCGCGACGGCGATGACGAATGCGACCGCCCCTGCCGCCATTCCGATCGCGGTGCCGACAGAGGTTGTGGCCGCGTAGGGAAAGATGGCGCCGGCGACGGCAGTGGCCGCACCTGACATCGTGGAGAGAGCGGCGGCGGAGAGTCCACCGGCCAGCGTGGCGCCGGCCAGTCCGCCGAGCAGCGCCACGCCGTCGGCGGTGTCTCGGACGAGCGCGGTTGCCTGCGGATCGAGGGCCACAGGGCTCTCGGCTAGGGCCATGTAGGAGCCGTAGGCCGCAAACTGCTCCGCAGTCGGCGGCCGCGGATCCGTGAACAAGTCGTCGAGTCGTCCGGCGAAGCACGCATCGCCGGGGTCGTAGTCGTCGAACGCCGCCGGGGGCCAGTAGCAGTGGTCGGCTTCCCACGACGAGTATTCGGCTCGCGCATGCTGGGCCGCCGACAGGCGCAGGTCGCGCGCCTGGACCTGCATCCAGTCGTGCAGTGCGGTCTCCTTCGCATCGCGCTCTCGGGCGGGCTTGCGGAGGATCTCGGCCAGCCTGGAGAACATCGCGGCGCGGAGCTCGGCGCGGCTCCAGCTGTTGAGGCGGTCCTCGTGCATCGATCGTTGCTGGGCGTTCCCGACCTCGAGCCGATGCACCTTCGAGAGGGTGTTCCGTGCGTCGGCTTCCAACCACTCCATGCCGTCACGCAGCTGCTCGGATGCGCCGGGCACCTTGAAGATCTGCACGGTGTCGGCCCCAGCCGGACGGCCTTCCGCGACAACGATTGCGAACGCTGACATCGTCAGGACCATCGTGAGCACAACTTGGCGGCGCCATCCCCTTGCAAATCGATCGGCTGGCATCGTTCTCCCGTTCCGCCCTGCAACACCTGTTGCCCTGTGGGAAGACAGGATCCTCGGCACTGCTGGGCGCGTGCTGGCGCGCTGCTGGAAGCTGGCTGGAACGCCACTGGAAGGTCCGTGCCACGGGGTGGTGAATGCTGGCTGCCCGGGAAAAGGGGGATCGCCCGGTCAGTCGTGAGTGGCCTCGATCAGGGCCGTTGCGCGGTCCCGCGCCGGCTTGGCGCCGAGCGCCTCGAATCCGGCTGCAGCCTGCTCGGCCGTGGCAATGGCTGCACCCCCGTCGCCAGACGCGGCCAGGGCCTGGGCCAGGCCGAGCAGCGCGGTCGCGTGCTCGTAGGGGGCGCCGACGTCACGCCAGAGTCCCACGGCATCCCGCCAGCGGGCGATCAGATTCTCGTCTGCAACGGCGCCGGCCAGGCGCGCGCGGCCCGTCGCTGCCGCTGCCAGGTGCGCCGGCGTGGCAAAGCGCTCCGCATGCTCCTCGAGCTCGCGCTGCGCCCTCCGGGCCTCGTCGAACTCGCCTGCGGCCAGCGCGATCTCGACGAGGGCAGGCAGCAACTGGGTGCGCGCCAAGGGCTCGACCGTCCCGGACAAGGCAGCGCTCAGGGATTCGAATGCAGGAGTCGTTTCGCCTCGCTCGAGCCGCAGCAGCGACCAGCCCGGCTCTGGTGGGACGCCGAGTGACCGCGCCCGGTCAAACGATGCCGCTGCCTCGTCGAGCTGGCCGCGCCGGAGAAGCAGCAGGCCAAGGTCTCGCGTTGCCTGACCGATGTGCAGCAGGTCGAACGCCTCGCACTCGACGCAGGCGTGCCGGGCCTCGGATTCGGCTTCGTCCCAGGAGCCCCTGATCAACAGGAGCCGCGCCCGATGTGTGCGACAGTCGCCCGGAAAGCCTTCCATGGCGATGCCCTCGACGTCAGGGGTCAGCGCGTCCAGCCAGTCAGTGGCCCGTCGATAGTCGCCGACATCGATGCAGGCCGACATCGTGCGGCAGTAGATGAGCCCGGTTGCGAATGGTCCCAATCCGCCGCTGGAGGCCATTGCCATCGCCTCGTCGAGCCGCGCGGCGCCGGCATCGCTGTTGCCGAGTCGCATGAGCACGACGCCCTCCAACATCAGCCCCATCGCCTCGAGGTCGGGGTCTGCGAACCTGTCGCCTTGTTCGAACGTGGAGCGTGCGGCCGTCAAGCCGGCTTCGAGGTCTCCTGTTGCCAGCGCGAACAGGACCTCGATCATGGCGAGGTAGCCCTGTTCGACGGAGTCGGGGGTCTCGGCGAGCAACCGCCGGGCCCGGTGAAACCAGCCGGCGGCGACGGTCATGCGGAGCCGCACCACGTGGTTGATCACGAGCCAAATTGCATTCTGTGCCGCTCTGCCATGGTCACCGTCGCGGAGAGCCCGCGTGAAGGCCTGCTGGCGGGCATCGATCGACGTGTCGTGCTCACCGCAGTACATCGCGGCATCCGCGAAGGCCTCGAGGTCATCGAGGTCCATCTTCCCTTCGGCGGCGGCCTGTGCGAAACGCGCAGTCGCCTCCGGGAAGTCGTGGTGCCCAAAGGATGTCCGTGCTGCCGCGAGCAGGGCTTCCCTCCTTCCCTTGTCGGCCTGGGCTGGCAGCATCTGCGGCGGCGCCAACGATGTTGCTGCTGGTGCCACCGCCGATGTTCCGTGCGGGCCGTCGGGAGCAAGGTCCGGGCGCTGCTGCAGGATGCCTGCCTCGAGATTGCGCAGGGATGGAGACGGGTCGATCCCGAGCTCGTCGGCGAGGTGGGCGCGAAGTCGGCCGTAGGCGGCCAACGCTTCGGCTTGGCGGCCGCGTCGGGCGAGCGCGATCATCAGGTTTGCCCACCGTTGCTCACGGAGTGGCTCGTCGTGCACGGCGGCTTCGGCGGCCGCGATCGCCTCGTCGAGGGCACCGTCATGTACGAGCGCCTCGATCTCCAGCTCGATTGCGGATGCCCGCAACTCGTTGAGACGGGCGATCTCCAGCGACGCCCAAGGTCGGTCGGCGACGTCGGCGTACGCCGCACCCCTCCACCGCCGGAGTGCCTGCCGAACAAGTTCCAGAGCCCTGGCGGGATCATCGCCACGCATGGCGAGTCGGGCCGCTCCGACCTCTGCCTCGAACTGCAGAGCGTCGACGTGATCGTCATCGATGGACAGTGCGTACCCGCCGGCTCGGTGCTGCAGTCGCTCCCCGCCGATCAGCGCGCGCAGCTTGGAGACGTGGCTTTGCAGCGTGTTCTGCGCACCAGCTGGAGGCTTGCCGCCCCAGAGAGCATCGACAAGCGCGTCCGTTCCGACCACGGTGTTCGCATCAAGGAGCAGTCGACAGAGCAGGGCGACGCGGCGCTTCCCCCTGACCCCCACCTCCTCGCCATCAAGTCTGATGCCAAGGGGGCCAAGTACCCCAAAGCGAACGGCTGTCTCGCTCACGCCGTGGCTCCCCCTGAGGCTCTTGGCCGACGTTGAGGCTATGTGTCTCCTCACGGGGATGGCGGCTGGCCGAGGTCTCCACGAGCCCGTCGCCGTCACGGCGCCCGCATAGTCTCGGTGAGCAGTACCGGACAACGGCGTGCGCATGCTCCAGCTCTTCGAGGAGGCCTCGCTGGGACCGTTGACCCTGCGCAATCGGGTGATCAAGGCGGCGACGTTCGAGGGCCGCAGTCGCGACGGATTGGCGCTGCCCGCGCTGGCCGACTTCCACCGCCAGATTGCGGCCGGGGGAGTGGGGATGTCCACCGTCGCCTACCTGGCCGTCGCCCCGGAGGGCCGGACGGATTCGGCGAACGTGCTGCTGCGCCCGGAAGCAATCGCAGGGTTGCGACGGGTCACGGATGCGATCCACGAGGAAGGGGCGCTGGCCGCCGCCCAGATCGGGCACGCCGGCCCGGTGGCCAACGCCGCCTCCAACCGTGCGAAGTCGGTGACGCCCACGCGGATGTTCAGCCCGCTCGGTCTGCGGTTCTCGCGGGCGGCAACAGAGGAAGACCTGGAGCGCATCACGGCCGACTATCGGCAGGGCGCGCGCGTCGCCGTCGAGTCCGGCTTTGACGCGCTCGAGATCCATCTCGGCCACAACTATCTGCTCAGCGCGTTCCTCAGCCCATTGCTGAACCGGCGGAAGGATCGCTGGGGCGGCGTCCTCGAGAATCGTGCGCGGTTCCCGCGCCAGATCGTGGCGGCCGTGCGTGATGCGGTCGGCACGTCGGTCGCCGTGACGGCCAAGCTGAACATGACCGACGGAATCCGAGGCGGCCTGTCCGTCGACGACAGCCTGGCCTTCGCGAGGATGCTCCAGGTCGACGGTCATCTCGATGCCCTCGAGCTGACCGGGGGCTCGTCGCTGATGAACCCGATGTTCCTGTTCCGCGGCGCCGCTCCCTACCGAGAATTTCGGGCCACGCTGCCTTGGTATCTCCGTTTCGGCTTTCGGCTCGCCGCCCGGAAGTTCCTCCGCGAGTACCCCTACGAGGAGGCGTTCTTCAAGGACACAGCCGCCCGGTTCCGGGACGAGCTCGACCTGCCGGTCATCCTCCTCGGCGGGATCAGTCGACTCGACACGGCCGAGGAGGCCATCGCGGACGGGTTCGCGTTCGTGGCCATGGGCCGCGCCCTGCTCCACGACCCTGACCTGGTCAACCAGTGGCAGATGGGGACGGCCACCGCGTCAGGCTGCATCCACTGCAACCGATGCATGCCGACCATCTACACCGGCACCCGCTGTCCGCTCGTCGATCCCCGCCCCGGAGACCTCCCGATCATCGGCGTGCCGGCCGCCTGATCGATGGGCCGGATGTCGTCGGGAGCCGGGCGCTCAGTGTTGGTCGTGGTTGGTCGCGGCGTGTTGATCGTTCAGTTGACGGTCAGCAGCGGAATCGAGACGGCCGGCAGGACGAAGTGGTGCAGGACCGGGTAGTAGAGATCGTCACCGGAGAAGGTCAACACGATCAGGGGCCATGCGATGTTCCAGGCGACAAGGATCCAGCCGGCGGCCGTCAACCGGCCCCCGAACTGGACGAGCCCGAAGCCCACGATTCCCTGCCCGGCAAAGGCAAGGAACACGTAGGTCGTCAGTACCCATCCGGCAGCCGCGAAGGAGGGCGACACCGTGCTGGCCTCCTCGACCAGCCCCAGTGCGCCGGCAATCGCCGAGACCGTCGCCCCTGCCAACACGAGCCCGAAACCGGGCGAGCCTCGCAGGGACCAGGCCAGCAGCAGCAGCCCGAGCACGGTGAGGACGATCGCGGCCATGAGGAGCCCGCGCTCCCATGCGTGACGCGCCGTCCCCGGCGTGGAGCCATCCTGGCCGCCTGCTGTCGCCCAGATCGTGGCGCCCGCGATCATGGCCACGAACGCGAGCAGCAGTCCGATGGCGGCCGCACGCGCAAGGTCCGGGTTCGACACGGAGTCGTCCAAGCGTCACCTCCTCAACGTCAACCCGATCCGTCGGGTTGCCACGTTCGAAAGAAGGCGAGGACAGCAGCGACGCGACGATTCACGGCGGTGTCGCCCGCGTCGAGACCGAGCTTGGCAAGGATCGCACTGATGTGCTTTTCCACCGAGGACGCCGAGACGAACAGCGACTCGGCGATGGCAGCGTTGGACTTTCCCTGGGCCATCTCCTGGAGCACCGAGAGTTCGCGCTCGGTCAGGTCCGCCAGTCGATCGGACCGTGACGAGCCGTTCCTCGCCAGCATCGTTTCCACGACGGCGGGATCGATCACGGATCCACCCTCGCTCACCGCGAAGACCGCTCGCCGCAGGTCGTCGACGTCACCCACGCGATCCTTCAACAGGTAGGCCAGGCCCTCCGTGCCATCCTGGAAGAGCTCGAAGGCATAGATGGCGTTGATGTACTGCGAGAGCACGACCACACCCGTGGCCGGATGATCGACGCGGATGCGTCGCGCTGCGTCGATGCCCTCCGTTTGGTGGCTGGGCGGCATGCGGATGTCGGTCACCACGGCGTCCGGCTCGAGTTGGGATACTCGCTCCAGCAGTGCGCCAGCATCCTCGACGGCCGCGACGACCTCGATGTCACCCGATCGTTCCAGCAGCTGGATCACGCCTTCACGAAAGAGGTAGTGGTCCTCTGCGACGACCACACGTAGCTGTTGAGGGCTCACGAGACGACCTGCGGGTTGTCCAGGGGGATCTCGAACTTCACGCGTGTTCCCCCGCCCGGCTGGCCGTCCAGGTCCAGGGTTCCTCCGATGGCCGCGATGCGATCGGACATGCCCGCGATCCCCGTGCCAGCGCCGACCTCCTCAACGTCGAATCCGATGCCGTCGTCGGCGACCTCGATGGTCAGCACGTCCTCGTCAGCATCGATCATCACGTCCACCGACGCGGACTCGGCGTGCTTCACCGCGTTCGTCAGTGCCTCCGAGATCGTGAACCACGCCGCTGCTTCGACTGCCGGATCGAATCGACGGGCCGCCAGCGCCGGCGATGCGTGCACGCGCAGCGGGACCGGGAGTCGTGCGCGCCGGTCCTCGATGGCCGCAACCAGGCCCCGATCCCGAAGCACGGACGGGTGGATGCCCTGCGAGAGCTCGCGGATGCTGGCGAGAATTCGCCTGGCCTCGCCCTGGAGGCGATCGAAGGTCGCCGCCATGGCCGGATCGCCGTTGGCCTGGGCCCGCGCAAGACCGAGCTGCCCCATCAGCGCGGCGACGTCCTGCTGGGCGCCGTCGTGGATGTCGCGCTCGATGCGCCGAGCCTCACGATCCTGGGCGTCGACCATCCGCACCAGGAGTCGTGCGTGTGACAGTGCCAGCGCGGCCTGGCTGACCAGGGCTTCGAGGAGCGCCCTGTCATCCTCCGTCACTTGCTCGCCCACGCGCGGTTGGCACTCGAGCGTTCCCAGTTTTTCGCGTCCCCATCGAATGGGCAGTGAGATGGCCGTCTGCGCCTCGAGCCGTTGCCCGCGCGTTGTCGGTGGGATCCCACTGACCTCGACGCGAACCGCGCGAGGACGCAACGCCCGCATCGTCACGTCGGCCAGCTCGTCGGCAATGTCCGCGGGTCGCGATTGCTGTTCAGCGGATGTGCCGAGCGTGCGGACGGCCTCGGCCGGCGTGTCGCGCTGCCCGAACACCCAGCGGTCGGCCAGCCCCTCCAGTTGTCGTCGGGCCGGCTGGAACACCAAGGTGGCCGCGATGGTGAGCAGGACCGCCGCCTCGACCGGGAACCGGGCACCTGCGGCCAGGCCGAGCGCGGCCGCCACGGCGGCGTACGCCCCAGCGATGAGCAACCACAGCACGCCGTAGACCAGCGACCGTCGCACCACGAGGTCGACATCCCAGAGCCGATACCGGAACAAGGCGAGTCCGAATGCAACAGCCATGATCGTGATCGCCACGCCCGGCACGGTCGACTGGATGTTCGACCACATTTCGCCCGTCGGGTTGGGAACCCAGAGGCCGAGCCACACGAGGACGGCGAGCCCCCCGAAGAGGATCCATTTCAGCTGCTGTCGCTCCTCACCATCGGACGAGCGGTACCGACGGACGAGCGCGGCCGCGGCCAACGGAAGCGTCGGAATCGTGACCACGGTCAGGATCGTGATCCCGGTCTCGAGGATCGGTCCCGGCTCGGCACCGGACAGCGACGTGAGGGTCGTGCGTGCCACCCAGAGATCGAGGTCGACAACCGTCATCGAAAGCCAGATCGTCTCGATCGTCCAGGGCACGACCGTCAGCCCGAGCAGCCACGCGACTGCCCGGCCCGGACCGCGCGGCACGGACCCGTCAGGGATGACCACGAACAGCAGGAGCAGTCCGATGATGGCGAGGTAGGCCGCTTCCTCGCCCACCGCGATGATGATCTGGGCCGTACCGAGGTCCCAGGCGAGACGGCCCGTCCGGACGAGCTCGAGCAGGTGATAGGCGTAGAGGTAGACCGACCAGAGCAGGGCACTGCCGAGCAGCAGCCAGCCCGGGAGCCGGGCGTTTCCCCGGGCGACGACGAGGGCACCGATCGTGGCCATCGAGAGGACGCCCACGGCGAGTGCCGCGTCGGACGGCGGGCCGATCGCTGATGCGTCGGCCGCGTCAACCGTCGATCCGGCCACCGCGGCAAAGGCCAACGCCCAGGCGAGCCACGGCAGCCACGGCCATGCCGGGGCTCGGTGCGGCGGCTCAACGGAGATCGGCGCCGCCGTGGACGTGATCATGACGCCAGATTGTCGGGGCGGGCATCCGTGCTGTCCATTGTGGCTGTCCTCAATTTCTGTGGTCGGCTCGCTGTGGCTGCTCCCACCCGTTCTGCGGCCAGCCCGGTTCCTCGCGCTCAGACCCGTTCGTACGGTGATTCCGATCGCTCGAGGAGGACGCCGTGACCGGATTCATGGCCGCCACAGAGATCAAGCCGACCTGGGGCAAGGGCCGGCGGATCACGTTCTACGTCGCGGTGGGGTTGAGTCTGTTGGTCCTGGCCGGGTATCCGCCGATACTCGCCGGCCCTGTCGTCGCCTGGCTCGACGGCGAGACGCTCGATGCCCTGTTCAGTGAGGAGGGACTCGTCATTCACCGCGTCCACATCGAGGGAGCGACACTCCTGTTCTGGCTCACGATCGTTGCGATGGTCTCGCAGTTCCGGCGGCCCGAGGCGCGACCCGCACCGCTGCTGGCCGCGGCTGCCGCCTGGGTGGTCTTCCTTCCCGTCGAGTTCACGCATCTCGTCGACCCCTTCACGGTGATCATCACCACGCTGGTCGTTGGCGTTGTCGCGCTGCATCCGCGACGTTGGCCCGAGCAGCCGATCCGGTGGCGTTCGCGCCCGCTCGCGGTCGCGGGATTTGGGTCGTTGCTGGCGCTCGCGTACTTCATCCAGGAGCTGCGTCTCCAGCTCATGGGCTCCGCCGGTGACCCCCACGTCGACGACACGCACTACGGCATCATGGCCGCGCTCGCGGTCGGGATCGCGGTCTCGGCCGTGTTGGGGGCGAGCGACGTTCCCGGCCATCGAATCTCCACCTGGTCCGCCGCCATCATCACTGTTGCGCTCGGCGCGTTCTTCATCGGGCACACCGAGTACGCCTCAGCGGTCCCGGCCGGTTGGGGCGTCCTCATGATCGCCTGGGCAGCGGTCTACCTGTGGTTGACCACCCAGCCGTCCGATGAATCGGAGGATGACCGTGTCTCGGTATGAAGTGCTCCTGTTCCTGCACATCGCCGGTGCGATCGTCTGGATCGGGATCGGGATGACCGGGCAGGCGCTGCTCGTCTGGGCCTATCGCAAAGAGGAGTTTGCGTTCGGCGCGAAGCTCCAGGAGGCCTTCAGCGGGATCGAGGCCCCAGCGGGGATCCTGGGTCCACTGCTCGGACTCGTGACAGGGATCTGGCTGGTCGTCGACGGACCGTGGGGGTTCACGGACACTTGGATCGTCGTGGGGATTGCGGGCTTCGGCGCTGCCCTGGCCCCATGGGCCTGGCTTTTCAGGGACCGGGGCTCAAGCGCTTCGACGCCATCGTCAGCGAACGCGGGCCAGACGATCCTGAAGCGATTGCGTTGGCCCACCGGCTCAACGCGCTGATGTGGCCCGAGCTCGCCATCCTCGGGGTCGTGCTGCTGGCCATGGCCACCAAGCCAACGGGCTCGGGGTCGCTGGGATTCTGGCTCCTCGCCGCGCTCACGCTCGGGGGTGGTGCCGCGATGACAGCGCGAGGCCTCAACCGCTGACCGGCCCGGGACGTCGCGGGCCCTCAGACCTCGGCGAGGATCCGCTCGCTGGCCGCCAGCGCCGTCTGCGCTGAGCCATAGACCCCCATCACCTTGGCTTCGCGTGTCCGCTCGCCGACGAGCCAGAGCCCCTCGACGCCCTCGGCCTTGATGTCGACCAGCGTCTCGCCAACCATGCCCGGCGTCTCGATGATCGTGGCTGGCCCGAACGAGCGGACCTTGAAGGTCTTGCGCTCCGCGACCGACGGGAAGTGGAAGGCAATGTCCCGTTCCCAATCGTCGAACAGCCGCCGCAACGCGACCTTGTGGGAGGCCTGCCGCAGGTCGTGGAGGTTGGGCTTCTCCCACCAGCCCAGCTGCATCCAGAACGAGACCTCGTTGCGGCCCTCCTCCTCGTCGAACCGGAGGCTCGAGGCACACCACGGCTTGCCGGTGTACGGCCCCACGTCCACCCAGCGAGCGCCCGAGTCGTCCCAGTCCACCTCCGCGTCCGCGAACCCGTAGGTCAGCGTCGCGACGTTGAGGGTCTTGCGGTGCAGGTACTCGAGCCGCTCCGCATACCACGGGGCCAGGTCGTCGCGGCTGACGATGGAGAACAGGTCCCAGATCGCCACCGCGCTCACGACGGCGCTGGCCTCGATCCGCTCGGTGTCACGCAGCTGCGTCGGGACGAACCGATCACCGACCTCGACCTCAACGCCGACGGCGCGGCCGTTCTCGATGACGACGTGCGAGACGGTGGCGCCGGCGCGGATCTCGCCGCCACCTTCCTCGATCGCCTCGATGAGCCCGGTCGCGATCGAGCCGCTGCCGCCCTTGACCCAGTACGACAGCATGGGCATCTCGCCGGTGGCATCGACCTGCGCCTTGATGCTGTAGAACAGCGAGCCGGCCGAGTAGTCGGTGGCCTGGGGGAGCGTGCCACCGAACAGCCAACCGAGGTAGTTGAAGAACGCGATGATCTCGGGGTTGTCGGTCCGTTCGCGGACGAACTGCTCGATCGAGATGTCGTTGAGACCGGCGATCTGCTCGTAGGTCATCTCCTGCGCGGTGCTCTTGTAGACCTCGATGAAGTCCTGGACGTTGCGCATGATCAGCGCTTCGAGGTCGAGCCACTCGCCGTCGACGAAGATCTTGCCGGGGTTGGTCCACTCGCAGACGTTCTCAGGGAGCGGCCTGCCGATGCGACGGTGGATCTCGTCCTGGGCGCCCATCATGATCAGGCCCTTGATGCCGTTGTCGATCGCCGCACTGCCGCGCTTGCCGCTGGCGGCCCGGCCGCCGAGGGCCTCGCGTGGGCCGCGCTCGAGGACGAGGACGCGCTTGCCTGCCGTGACGAGCAGGGCGGCGAGGTTGAGGCCGCCCATGCCCCCTCCGACGATCACGACGTCGTACCGGTCGCCTGCCATGGTCGTCTCCTGTTTCGGCTGGCTGCTCTGCTAATCTGACAACAGTGTAAGACTAGATCGAGGGCGTCGTGGCGGTCAAGGTCGATGGGCGGTCCAAGCCGCGTCCGGGCCTCGACGAGCAGCGCCGCCAGCTCGTCGACACCGCTGTCCGGGTCTTCGCCGAACGATCCGCGAGCAACGTGTCCATCAGCGAGCTGTGCCGCGCAGCCGACATCTCACGGCCGACCTTCTATCGCTGCTTCGAGGACAAGGACGCGCTGCTCGCCTGGGTGTACGACCAGGCCGTGGACCGCTACGTGTCGCAGATCGACCTGTGGGCTGTTCCAGAGGGTCAACCGACGCGTCGATGGATCCGCGAGATCGTCGACCGCGTCGTCGACCAGGTCCTCAGCGAGCCCGATCTGGCCCGGTTCGTGTTCGTCGAGTACGGCGACCCGACATCACCCGTGCGCGAACTCGTCAACGAGCGCTTCCGCCACACGGCCACCGAGCTCGCCGATGGGCTCGACCGAAGCGGACGGCCGAGCCCGTCCGCGCTCTTCCTCATGGCCGTGTTTGCCGCGATCCAGTGGATCCTGTTCGAGACGCTGCTCGCCGGCCCGACGCCCGAACGGGTCGAGGCCGCCAAGCAGGCTGCCTGGGAAACGGCCATGGGCCTGGTGCGCACCGCTCCCTGATCGTCCCGTGAGGGTGGCGCGCACCGGAGCCCGGTGTCGGGCGGGGCATAGGCTGACGGCGGTCACGCGCAGGGGGTGCCGGTGGTGGCCAGGCGTCGCGGCGCCGTGCGGTTCGCGGTCCTGTGCGTTCTTGCCCTTGCGGCGCTCGCTGCCGGGACGGCGTCGACGGCGACCGGTGCATCAGCCATCGACGTCGTCTTCGTGGCCAATGCCGAGGACGGCACGGTCTCGGTCATCGAGACCGACACGCTGACGGTCATCCGCACCTACGACGTCATCCCGGACGGGCCGGAGGCAAGCTTCGAGGAAGATCCCGAGCAGGCGCTGATCGGCCAGCGGGCCGCCGAGGAGGCCGGCGGCGTCAACGTGGCCCAAGACCTCGACCTGTCACCCGACGGCATGACCCTGTACGTCTCGCGCGGCCATCGTGGCGACGTGGCGGCTTTCGACCTGAACTCGGGCGACATGCTGTGGCGGACCTCGATCGCCGGCGTCCGCGCCGATCACATGACGATCGCGCCGGACGGCAGCCGGCTGTACGTGTCGGCCCTGATGAGCGACGTCGTCGAGGTCCTCGACACCGGCACCGGCGCCATCGTCGACAGTTTCCCGACCGGGCAGTTCCCGCACGACAACCACCTGTCGCCCGACGGCCGTCGGCTCTACAACGCCTCCATTGGCAACGTGCTGCTGCCGTGGGAGGTGCGCGATCTGCTCGTGACGGCCGGCCAGTCGCCCTATGTCGTCTCCGTCACCGACACGGAGACGGGCGAGCGGTTGGCGTCACATCAGTTCGCGGCTGGCGTCCGGCCCTTTGCGCTCGCGCACGACGAGACCCGGCTGTGGGCGCAGCTGTCGGAGTGGAGCGGGGTCATCGAGTACGACCTCGAGGCTCGTGAGATCTCGCGCCGGCTGGACCTGCCGGTCGACGAGGGGACCTCCGAGGAGGACTACGACTTCGAGGCACCGCACCACGGATTGGCCGTCACGGCGGACGAATCGATGTTGTGCCTGG
Source organism: Nitriliruptorales bacterium (assembly GCA_033721095.1). Lineage (GTDB taxonomy): Bacteria > Actinomycetota > Nitriliruptoria > Nitriliruptorales > Nitriliruptoraceae > JAWWBG01. Next base: position 221 of record JAWWBG010000041.1, on the reverse strand, counting down.
CGGGACGGATCTCGGACTACGCCGCCATCGTGGACGTCGAAACCTTCACGGCTGTCGCGCTCATCGCCACCGGCGACGCGCCGAGCTGGGCCGCCAACAGCCCGGACGATCGACATTGCTTCATCGCGAACAACCGTGACGACACGGTGTCGGTCATCTCCTACGCCACGCTCACTGAAGAGGCCAGGATCCCGACAGGTGACGGCCCCAAGTACATCGAG
>JAWWBG010000040.1:0-15771 GCA_033721095.1 Nitriliruptorales bacterium | reverse complement strand
CCACAGACCGGGCACGTTGCGCGGATGCGGGTCATGGGAACTTCTCCGTTCGGCTCTGTCGGGTTCATCGGCAGACCCGCCGGCGAAGTTGACCCCTGCTGCCGAAATCGGTGCAAGGATGGCCCGAAAGACATGGTCACCAGTGGGTCCGACGTCCTGCCCGGGCGGGATCAGGGTCGCTCAGGTGCCGTCAGGCCGTATCCCGCGGGCCATAGGCGGTCAGCGCACGCTCGGCGTGCTCGTGCACCAGGTGCCGAAGCTCCACCGGTTCCCGGACGACAGCGGCACCGGCGGCGCGGACCACATGGGCGGCCACATGGCCGAGGGCATCGGTCCCGAAGGTCAACACGTGCTGCTCGCCCTCAACGGCCTCGACGACGCCGTCGAACGATCCAGCCAGCCACCGAGCGGCAGGTCCAACCTCGATGACGACGCGCTGCTCGTCCTCGGGCACGTAGGCGGGGCTCGGCAGCTCATCCGGCACCGGACCGCGGGGCACGTCGATCGCGTCCACGGCGGAGATGCGGTCGAGACGGAAGACGCGTGCCTCGTCGATGTCGAGGTCGCGTCCGTGGAGATACCAGAAGCCATTGAGGAGCTCGAGCTGCCACGGGTCCACCGGTCGACTGCGTGGCCGATCGTCTTCCCTGCCCTGGTACTGGATTTGGATGCACGTCGACCCGGCGAGCACCGTGCGCAGGTGCTCGAGCCATGGCTCGTCGTCCGTGACGCTGACGACGGCATCCGCCGGCACCCCGGCGGCACGACGAAGCTTCTCCAGTGCAGAGACCAGTTCGGGAATCGGCTCGGGGGACGCAGCGAGCACCGTCTCTGCCGCCAGGAGCAGGCGCACGGCCTCGGCGACGGTTGGCCGCAGGGGTCGGCGAAGCTCGTGGGCCAACAGGAGAATGACGCGGTCGTTGAACCAGTGCACCTCCATCAGGTCGCCACCGCCCAGGCCCGGGAGCCCGCAGAAGTCCAGGCGCTTCAGGTCGGCCGTGATCTCGGCCTCGGTGGCGCCCAGTGCCGCTGCCGCCTCCCCCACCGACGCACCGGGGCGCGAGAGCAGCCAGGGGACGAGCGTCAGCATCCGCGCTGCAGCGTCGACCGCGCTCATGCCGACCCCGGGGCGTGCTCGTCGCGCAGGTGTTCCAGGGACGCGCTGACCGCTGCGCGCAGCTCGTCGGGTTGCTCGACGCGGCCTCGGTCGCCGAGGCTGCAGGCAAGCTGCACCAGGACGTGCTCGGGGCCGACGACCTCGTAGGTGACGGACGCTTCGTCCCGGTCGACTTCCAGCCCTCCTTCGCGCTCGACGAGCCAACGATGCTCACGCTCGACGACGATCGTGGCAGACACGACCTGGGCGCCGGGCGGTGGCGTGGCGGCCGCCACGTCGATACCGCGGGGCGGCTCGAAGGCGCCGGGATCACCGACGGCCCGAACGTCGCTCGTGAGCCGATCGAGGCGGAATGCCCGTTGCTGGTCCTTGCCGTGATCGCGCCCGATGACGTAGGCCCGGCCACGACGGGCAACCAGCGTCCAGGGGTCGATCGTGCGGTCGCCTTCCTCGCCCGCTGCCGTCCGGTATCGGAACGTCACGACCTGCCGCTGGGCGATCGCCTCGGTGAGTACGTCCGCAACCGCCGGCAGCGGGGATGTGACGGCCGGGCTGCGAGGTGCTCGGCTGGGGTCCGGGCTGGCCGCCTGGACCTTGGCAAACCCGGTCGCCGCGGTGCGATCGGTGACGGCACTGAGCGCGACGGCGAGCGCATTCATCTCCTCCACCGACAGCTGGATCGGTGGGAGCTCGTACTCGCGACGATCGAGGACATACCCCACGTCGCCGGTCCCGCCGGAAGCGCTCACGGTTCGCAGGGGGATCCCCATCGAGCGGAGTGCATCCTTGTCCCGCTCGAACATGCGACGACCGGCCTCCGGATCGCTCTGCACGTAGTAGCGGGTCTTGTGGCGAATGTCCGCGAGCGTCATCGGCGCCCGCGCCTCCAGCAACGCGATCGTCAGGTTGACCAGGCGTTCGGCGCGATCCGCCACCTACATGCTCGCGATCAGCTTGTCGACGCGCTCGTCCTCGTGCACGAACGGGTCCTTGCACAGCACGGTTCGCTGGGCCTGGTCGTTCAGCTTGAGATGCACCCAGTCAACCGTGTAGTCGCGTCGACGTGCCTTGGCCTGGCGAATGAACCGGCCACGGAGGGAGGCGCGCGTGGTCGGCGGCGGGTTGTCCATGGCCTCGTTGATCGCGTCGTCGTCGAGGAGACGCTCGACCCGACCCTGGCGCTGGAGCAGGTAGTAGAGGCCACGGGTGCGCGTCACGTCGTGGTAGGAGAGGTCGAGCATCGCGATGCGCGGGTCGGCGAGGCCGACGCCGTGGCGTTCGCGGTACTGCTCGACGAGTTGGTACTTGGCGACCCAGTCGAGCTGGCGTCCGAGGGCCATTGGGTCCGAACGCAACATCCGCAGGATGTGGGCCCACTCGGCCACCACGAGCTTGGCGTCCTCGTCGCTGCCGTGACTGCCCGACAGGAACCGGTCGACCCGATCCAGGTAGGCCTCCTGGATGTCGAGTGCACTCATCTCGCGCCCGTTGGCCAGCCGGATCAGCCTCGTACCGGTGATGTCGTGGCTGATCTCCCGGATGGCACGGATCGGGTTCTCCAGCGACAGGTCGCGCATGACTGCCTGTTCCTCGAGCATGCGCAGGACCAGGTCACAGGTGGCGACCTTCAACCACGACGTGTACTCGGACATGTTCGAGTCACCGACGATCACGTGCAGCCGGCGGTAACGCTCGGCGTCGGCATGGGGTTCGTCGCGCGTGTTGATGATGGGACGTGAGCGCGTGGTGGCGGACGAGACGCCCTCCCAGATGTGCTCGGCGCGCTGGGCCAGGCTGAAGATCGCGCCGCGGGGGGTCTGGAGGACCTTGCCGGCACCCGCAAACACCTGGCGTGTGACGAGGAAGGGAATCAAGGCTTCGGCCAGCCGCTGGAACTCGCCGACGCGGGCGACCAGGTAGTTCTCGTGGCAGCCGTAGGAATTCCCCGCCGAGTCCGTGTTGTTCTTGAACAGCGAGATCCTCCCGGCGATCCCCTCGTCGTGCAGCCGCAGCTCCGCGGAACGCACGAGGGCTTCGAGGATCCGCTCCCCCGCCTTGTCGTGCTGGACGGCCTGGAGCGGCGAGTCGCATTCGGGGGTGGCGTACTCGGGGTGCGAGCCGACATCGAGGTAGAGCCGTGCGCCGTTCTCGAGGAAGACGTTGGAGGAGCGGCCCCAGCTGACCACCCGACGGAACAGGTAGCGGGCGACCTCGTCGGGGCTCAGGCGCCGCTGGCCGCGGAACGTGCACGTGACCCCGTACTCGTTCTCGATGCCGAAGATGCGCCGTTGCACGCGTCTCCCGTCAGGGGTGGTCCGTCAAGGATTCCACACGGTGCCGGCCGACGCCCGGAACAGTGCGCTCATCCGAGGATGGCCGCCACCTCGTCGGTGTCGAGGCGGAAGAAGCGTCGCCGGCCATTGCGCCGGTCGAGGCCCGAGACCTCCAGTGCATCGGCAGCCAGCTCCCGGTCCATCGAATCGTCGAGGACCCGCGCGGCCAGCCGGATCGCGGCGTCCCGATCCATGTCCGGCTCGTGGCCCTCCTCCAGTGCTGCCGACAGCCCCTCGGCCTGGCCGCCGATCGCGATCGTCCCGTGCTCGTCGACGATCGAACCGTCGTAGAGGATGTGGTAGATCTCGACGGTGTCGTCGGTGACCTGCGCCACGAGCGCCTCCACCTCGTAGGGCTTGTCGCCCGACATGAACACCGAACCCAGGAATTGGCTGTAGGCGTTCGCGAGGGTCTTGGCGTTCACGTCGGCACGGCCGTACTGGTAACCCTTGACGTCGGCCAGCCGGATCCCGGCGACCCGCATCGACTCGAACTCGCTGTAGCGACCGACGGCGGCGTAGGCGATCCGGTCATAGATCTCGGAGGTCTTGTAGAGGGATCGGGAGGGGTTCTCGCCGACGAAGACGATCCCGTCGGCGAACTCGACGGCTGCCAGGGCGCGTCCGCGGGCGATCCCCTTCTGGGCGTACTCGGCCCGGTCCTTCATGACCTGCTCGGGGGCCACGTAGAACGGTGCGCTCATCGGGTCGCTCCTGTCGCGAGGCGGTCGTCAGTCAGCGGCGCTGTCGAGGAGGGCACGGCTGCGGGCCTCCACGTCGTCCTCGTCCAGCTCGCGATAGCCATCGCCGTCGACGACGGCCACGATCGGGTAGATGCCGCGGACCAGGTCGGGCCCGCCGGTCGCCGAGTCCTGGTCGGCGGCCTCGAACAGCGCGTCGAGTGCAGCGTTCACCGCGGTGTCCAGCGGCGCGGAGGGATCCGCGGCTCGCTTGAGGAGCGACCGGGCCGTGAGCGATCCCGAGCCCGCCGCTGCATGGTCGCGGGCGAGGTAGCGGCCGCCCACGGGGTCGTACTCGAAGATGCTTGCGTCGCCCGTGCGGTGGTCGACCCCGGCGAACAGCGGGACCACGACCAGCCCTTGCATCGCCATGGGCAGGTTCCCACGCACCATGTTGGCCAGCTGGTTGGACTTGCCCTCGAGCGACAGCGGCTCGCCCTCGACCTTCTCGTAGTGCTCCAGCTCGGTCGCGAAGACCCGAGCGAGTGCCATGGCCGGACCGGCCGAGCCGCTGATGCCGATGACCGACATGCGGTCGGCCTGGAAGACCTTGCGCATGTCCGTGTGCGCGATGAAGTTGCCGGCGGTTGCGCGCCGATCCCCCACCATGACGACGCCGTCGGCAAACGTGAGGGCAACGATCGTCGTCCCCTCGACCATCATCGAGCGAAGCCGTTCCGGCAGGGGCGTTGCCGAGGTGCCCGTCAGCGGGCTGGGCACGGCCGCCGCATGGCCGAGCACCTCGACGAACGAGGAGGAGCCCGCCTGGAATGGCCGTGGGAAGAGGCCGGCGATCGGGTCGGTCACTGACCGCCCTTCTGCACGTAGTTCTTGACGAACTCCTCGGCGTTCTCCTCGAGGACATCGTCGATCTCGTCCATCAGCTCATCGACGTCGTCGAGCAGCTCACGGGTTTCCTCGGGCGTCTGGACGGTGGCTTCGACCTCGTCCGACTCACGGTCCTGCGGGGAACTGCCCTTCTGGACCTGGCCGTCACTCATGGCTGTGCCTCCTGGGACTCGCGGGCGACGAGCGTACGTCCTCGATCCACCCACGCGCCCGGCCCTGATGGCCCGGGACGCACGTGGAGGTCAGTCGGTCAGACGATCGAGCAGCTCGGCGGCGTCCGCGACCTCGTCGAACAGGTTGGCGACGTGCGCCTTCGTGCCCTTGCCCGGATCCATCATCGGCACGCGTTGCAGGGAGTCGCGTCCGACATCGAAGATCAGTGAATCCCACCCGGCCGCCACCACCTCGCGCGGGAACCGCCGAAGGCACTCGCCCCGGAACCACGCGCGGGTGTCGGTCGGCGCATGCTCGCGGGCATGTTGGATCTCGGGCTCGGAGACGAGCCGTTCGACGCGATCCCGAACGGCCAGCCGGTAGTAGAGGCCGCGCTCCTGCCGGACATCGTGGTACTGGAGGTCGACGGCTCGGAGCCGATCGCTGTCCCAGCCGAGGTCGTGTCGCTGCCGATAGCTCTCGAGGAGGTCGAGCTTCGTCGCCCAGTCGACCGTGCCAGCCAGCGACCGTGGATCGTCCTCGGCGGCGGTGAGCACGGCCTCCCACCGAGCGAGCACATCGGCCGTGACGTCATCGAGATCGCGTGTCTCCTTGACGTGGCGCTTGGCGGCGTCCAGGTACAGGCCTTGGAGCTCGAGTGCGGTGATCGTCTGGCCGCTCTCGGTACGCAGGGGCCGTGTCAACGTCAGGTCGTGGCTGACCCGGTGGAACGCCTCGACGGGCCGCTCCAGCAGCGGGATGTCGCCGAGCAGATCGGCCTCGAGGGCCTCGAGCACGAGCATCGTCGTGCCCACCTTCAGGAAGGTGGCGACCTCGCACAGGTTGGCGTCACCGTTGATGACGTGGAGCCTGCGGAACCTCTCGGGGTCCGCATGGGGCTCGTCACGGGTGTTGACGAGGGGCCGCTTGAGCGTGGTCTCCAGGCCCACCTCGACCTCGAAGAAGTCGGCGCGCTGCGACAGCTGGTAGTGCACGGACTCGTCGAGCTCGGAGCCCATGCGCCCCGAGCCGACATACACCAGCCGTGACACGAAGAACGGGATCAGCTGCCGGGTGAGCCGGCCGAATGGCACCTGCCGGTCGACGAGGTAGTTCTCGTGGGTGCCGTAGGCCGCGCCCTTGCCGTCCGTGTTGTTCTTGTGGATGAGGACCCGCGCGCCAGCGGGCATGGTCTCGGCCGCGCGCCGGGCCGCGTCCTCGAGGATCCGCTCCCCCGCCTTGTCCCAGATGACGGCGTCGCGGGCGTTGGTGCACTCCGGCGATGAGTACTCGGGGTGGGCGTGGTCGACGTAGAAGCGGGCGCCGTTGGTGAGGACGGTGTTGGCGAGCCCCAGGTCCTCGTCCGCTGGCGGTTCGTGCGGGTCGGCGACGTCGTAGCCCCGGGCATCGCGCAGCGGGTGCTCGTCGGTGTGGTCCCACCGAACGTCGCGATCCGCGCGCCGATAGGCCGCGACGACCATGGAGGAGGCCAGGACCGGGTTCACGTCGGCCTCGGTCCCCGTGACCGTGATGCCGTACTCGGTCTCGATGCCGACGAACTTGGGGACTGCCATCGTGGCCTGCCTCTGCGCGGGGCCGCCGCGGCCTCGCGGACGACTGGGCTTACAGGTACTGGCCCGGGTTCACGTTCTCGATGGCCCGGCCAGGGTCTGCGCCCTCGTTGATCAGCGTACGGATGTAGACGATGCGCTCGCCCTTCAGCGCCGAGATCCGCGCCCAGTCGTCGGGGTTGGTGGTGTTGGGCAGGTCCTCGTTCTCGCGGAACTCGTCCTTGATGGCGCTGATGAGGTCCTCGGTCTTGAGGCCCTTCTCGTCGGTGGCGAGCAGCCGCTTGATGGCGTACTTCTTGGCCCTGGCGACGACGTTCTCGATCATCGCGCCCGAGTTGAAGTCACGGAAGTAGAGGATCTCCTTCTCGCCGTTGGCGTAGGTGACCTCCAGGAACCGGGTGTCGACGTCCTCGGAGTACATCTTGGTGACCGTGGCGTCGATCATCGACTCGATGACCTTCGCGGCACTGCCGTGTGTCGCCAGCTCGTCGGCATGGATCGGGAGCTGGTCGTGCAGGTAGATCGAGAAGATCTCGCGGGCCGCGTCGGCGTTGGGGCGATCCACCTTGATCTTCACGTCGAGGCGGCCGGGTCGCAGGATCGCCGGGTCGATCATGTCCTCACGGTTGCTGGCGCCGATGACGACCACGTCCTTCAGGGACTCGACGCCGTCGATCTCCGCGAGCAGCTGGGGCACGATCGTGGTCTCGACGTCGGAGGACACGCCCGATCCGCGGGTGCGGAACAGCGACTCCATCTCGTCGAAGAACACGATGACGGGGTGGCCCTCGGACGACTTCTCCCGCGCCCGCTGGAAGATCAGTCGGATCTGGCGCTCGGTCTCACCGACGTACTTGTTGAGGAGCTCGGGCCCCTTCACGTTGAGGAAGAACGAGCGCACGTCGTCGCGGCCCGTCTTCTCCCGGACCCGCTGCGCCAGCGCGTTGGCGACCGCCTTTGCGATCATCGTCTTGCCGCAGCCCGGCGGGCCGTACAGCAGGATGCCCTTGGGGGCCTTGAGGTGGTGCTCCTCGAACAGGTCGGCGTGCAGGTAGGGCAGCTCGACGGCGTCGCGGATGGCCTCGAGCTGCTCGCCCAGACCACCGATCTGTTCGTAGGTGATGTCGGGCACCTGCTCGAGGACGAGCTGTTCGACCTCGGCCTTGGGAATGCGCTCGATGGCCGTGTTGGCGCGGGCGTCGACCAGCACGCTGTCGCCCGACTTGAGGGGCCCATCGAGCAGTGGTGCGGCCAGGTGCACGACGCGCTCATCGTCGGTGTGGCCGATCACGACGGCACGGCCGTCGTCGAGGAGCTCGGACACGAGCATGATCTCGCCGCGGTCCTCGTAGCGGCCGACCTCGACGACGTTCATGGCCTCGTTGAGCAGGACCTCCTGCCCCGGCCGCAGGTCGTCGATGCCCACGTCGGGACCGAGCTTGACGCGGAGCTTGCGTCCACTCGCGACGATCGTGACCGTCTCGTCGTCGTTGGGTTCGAGGTAGGACGCGTAGCTCTGGGGTGGCGCCGACAGGCGTTCGACCTCCTCACGGAGCGCCGCCAACTGTTCCTTGGCGACACGCAGCGTGTCCGCGAGCTTGTCGTTCTGGCCCAGGGCCGCCTGGAGCTTGCCCTTCGTCTCGAGCAGCCGTTCCTCGAGGGTCCGGATGCGCAGCGGCGCCGTGTCGAGCTGGCGCCGCAGGACCTCGACCTCGTCGCGAAGGATCTTGAGCTCGGCGGCAAGGTCCGCGGGATCGTCGCCGGGCAGACCTCGTGAGGAGCTCGGGGACGGAATTGGGCGAACGAACTCGAACTCGTCGTCGCCACTGTTCGGACGACGATCGCGGGGCTGCTCGGTGGGCACGACACCCCTTTCCCGTCGCGGAATCGAGTATATGAAGCGCCCAACGCCGTGGCGTGGGACCTCGTTCCCTTCCCGACCGGGATCAGTGGTTTCCGTCCGGATGGGCCATGGGATCGTCCATCTGGTCGTGCACGCTCCAGTCGAGTCCGGACGGTCCATGGCGTGGCGGGGGCGGGCCACCGTCCTCCGGGGGCGGGACCCGACGTGCGCGGGTCAGCCAGGCCGTGTGGGCCACCATCCGATGAGCCGGGCGCACCGAGAGCCCCTTCACGTCCCACGGGCGCACGATCGTCTCGGTGGTCTCGAGCCACGCCCAACGACGGTCGGCCTCCAGGGCCTCGCGCAGCCGCATCACCTGCGGGATCGTCGGCGTGTAGGCCAGGAGGATCCCACCCGTGGCGAGCGCATCCGCTGCCCCGTCGATTGCCCGCCACGGCTCGAGCAGGTCCAGCACGACACGGTGCAGGCCGGCGATCGGGGCCACGAGCTCGGCAACGTCACCGATGCGCAGCTCCAGGTTGTCGGGCACGTCACCCAGCCATTCGGCGATGTTGGCAGCGGCCTGCCGTTGATGGTCCTCCCGGTTGTCGATCGACGTGACGCGGCCGTCACGCCCAACCGCGTCCAACAGGGCCAGCGCGAGGGCCCCCGAGCCCGTTCCGGCCTCCAGCACGTGCATGCCTGGTCGGATGTCGGCCTGGGCGACGATCATCGCCTGGTCCTTGGGGTAGACGACCTGTGCGCCGCGCTTCATCTTGAGGACGAAGTCCTCGCGGGTCGGCCGCAGGGCGACGACCTCCATGCCGCGGTTGGTCCGCAGGGTCGTGCCCTCGACCGCTCCGATGAGATCGTCGTGGCCGAGCATGCCGGCGTGCGAGTGCCACTGCGCCCCGACGTCGAGGCGCACGAGGTAGCGCCGGCCCTTCCGATCCGTCAGGACGACGGTCTCCCCTGCCGCGAGCGGCTTGCCCGATCCCGGAAACGTCACGCGTCGTAGCTGACCTGGCAGAAGCCGTGGTTGCAGTAGCCCCAGGGGTTCTTGTGGAGGTACTGCTGGTGCTCTTCCTCGGCGTAGTAGAACTGCCCGTCGCCGGCCTCGGCCAGTGGCAGCAACTCGGTGACGATCTCGCCGTAGCCGGCGTCGGTCAGCGCCTGCTGGTACTGCTCTCGTGAAGCCAGGATCGCGGCCCGTTGCTCGTCCGTGGTCCAGTAGATCCCCGAGCGGTACTGGGTACCGACGTCATTGCCCTGTCTGTTCAGCTGCGTGGGATCGTGGTTCTCCCAGAACAGCTTGAGCAACGTCTCCATCGACACGTCGGCCGGTCGGTACACGACCAGGACGGCTTCGGTGGACCCGGTTCGGCCGGTGCAGGACTCGCGGTAGGTGGGATTGGGCGTCCAGCCGGCCGCGAACCCGACTGCCGTCGTGTGAACCCCGCGCTGTTGCCAGTAGATGCGCTCGGCCCCCCAGTAGCAGCCCATCGCGACCACCAGGGTCTCGGTGTCGTCGGGGAAGGGCGGCACCATCGAGGTTCCGAGGACGGCATGGATCCCGGAGATCGGCATGGGGTCGTCACGACCGGGCAGTGCGTTGTCGGGCCCGATCGGACCGGTCTTGCTGCCGAAGAGCATGGTTGGACCTCCCTCCCCATGGAAGGTACGAGGCCACCTCCGGGCGGGCGACTGCCGTTCATCCTGCGGACAGATCCGCGTGCGCCGGACGCTGCCCGCCGGACGGGGCGTTGCCACTTGTAGGATCGCCGGGAACTCGAAGGACTTGCCGAATGACCGAACGCCATCCTGCCGCTGGCACGCCCACGGCCCTTGTCGCGGACGTGTACGACAAGCTCGCAGACCGCATCAACCTGGCGCGGGAGCGGCACGGGCGACCCCTGACGTTCAGCGAGAAGATCCTCTTCGCCCATCTCGACGATCCTGACGGTGCCGGCCTCGAGCGGGGCGTCGACTACACCGACTACCGCCCCGACCGGGTCGCGATGCAGGACGCGACGGCCCAGATGGCGGTCCTCCAGTTCATGCTTGCCGGACGCGACGAGGCAGCGGTCCCGACGACCATCCACTGCGATCACCTGATCCAGGCCTACGTGGGTGCCGACGCTGACCTCCAGATCGCCAACGAGACCAACCGCGAGGTCTACGACTTCCTCCGGTCGGCCGGTGAGCGCTACGGGATGGGCTTCTGGAAGCCGGGTTCCGGGATCATCCACCAGGTCGTCCTGGAGAACTACGCCTTCCCGGGCGGGATGATGATCGGCACCGACAGCCACACGCCCAACGCGGGTGGCCTGGGGATGATCGCCATCGGTGTCGGCGGTGCCGACGCCGTCGACGTGATGGTCGGCATGCCCTGGAACCTGCGGGTTCCCAAGCTCATCGGCGTGCATCTCACCGGGACCTTGGATGGCTGGACGGCCAGCAAGGACATCATCCTCAAGGTGGCCGAGATCCTCACGGTGAAGGGTGGCACCGGCGCGATCGTCGAGTACTTCGGGCCCGGAGCGGAGTCGATCTCGTGCACCGGGAAGGGGACGATCTGCAACATGGGTGCCGAGATCGGCGCCACGACCTCCGTCTTCGCCTACGACGAGTCGATGGCGCGCTACCTCAAGGCCACCGAGCGCGAGGAGATCGCCGACCTGGCCACCAAGCACGCCGAGCTGTTGCGCCCGGATCCCGAGATCTACGCCGACCCGGGCACCTACTACGACCAGGTGATCGAGATCGATCTCGACCAGCTCGAACCGCACCTCGTCGGGCCGCACACGCCCGACCTCGCCCGGCCCCTGTCGGCCCTCAAGGAGGAGGCGCCGGCGAAGGGCTATCCCGTCGAGCTGTCAGCTGCGCTCGTCGGCTCGTGCACGAACTCGAGCTACGAGGACATCACGCGCGCCGCCTCGATCGCCCGGCACGCCAGCGCCAACGGGCTGACCGCCCAGACGACGCTCATGATCACGCCCGGGTCCGAGCAGGTGCGTGCCACCATCGAGCGCGACGGCCTGCTGGCCGACCTCGAGGCCATCGGCGCCACCGTCCTCGCCAACGCCTGCGGGCCCTGCATCGGCCAGTGGAAGCGTGACGACATCGAGCAGGGCGAGACCAACTCGATCGTCACCTCGTTCAACCGCAACTTCCCCAAGCGCAACGACGGCAACGCCGAGACGCTCGCGTTCATCGGCTCACCCGAGACCGTCATCGCCCTGGCCCTGTCTGGCAGGCTCGACTTCGACCCGCGGCGTGACACGCTCACGGCACCCGACGGCACCGAGGTCACCCTGCCGGAACCGGTCGGCGAGGAGCTGCCCGCGGGCGGTTTCACCCGGGGCGAGGAGGGTTTCGTCCCGCCCGCCGAGGGGACCGACGTCGAGGTCGTGATCGCGCCGGACTCCGACCGGCTCCAACGCCTGGAGCCGTTCCCGGCCTGGGATGGCGAGGATCTCATCGATCTCCCCATCCTGCTCAAGGCACAGGGCAAGTGCACCACCGACCACATCTCCATGGCCGGGCCGTGGTTGCGGTATCGCGGCCACCTCGAGAACATCTCGGGGAACCTCTACCTGTCCGCGGACAACGCGTTCGCCGGGAACAGCCAGGGAATCGACGTCACGGGCGACGGCGGCCTGCACCCACTGCCCGAGCTGGCGCGAATCTGGAGCGAGCGGGGCCAGGACTGGGTGGTGTTCGGGGACGAGAACTTCGGCGAGGGCTCCTCGCGCGAGCACGCGGCGATGGAGCCGCGCTTCCGAGGGTGCCGCGCCATCATCGTCCGCTCGTTCGCCCGTATCCACGAGACCAACCTCAAGAAGCAGGGGATTCTCCCGCTGACGTTCGTGGATCCCGCTGACTGGGAACGGGTGCAGGCCACCGACCGGGTCTCCATCACCGGCCTGGCCGACCTCTCGCCCGGGAGCCCGGTGGACGTGACCCTGCGTCACGAGGACGGGTCCACCGAAACCATTGCGACGAAGCACACGATGTCGGAGGAGCAGATCGAGTGGTTCAAGGCCGGCTCGGCCCTGAACCTCATTCGCGCCTCCAGCTCCTGATCGCCGCCCTTCTTCATCCACGGTTGACCGCGTCGTTCTAGAGTCGGCTGGCCACCGAGGGAGACAGCGTGGGCATCGCGCCACCACTGCTTGCCGCCACAGCGTTCCTGGTGCTGGCGCAGGCGGGCGGCGACGGCGACCCCTGGTGGAAGTTCGCGACCATCCCGGTCATCGCCGGCGCGATCGGCTGGGCCACCAACTGGCTCGCCATCAAGATGACGTTCAACCCCGTCGAGTTCGTCGGGATCCCGCCGTACCTGGGCTGGCAGGGGATCATCCCCAGCCGCGCCCACAAGATGGCGTCCATCTCGATGGACCGGATGATGGGCAAGATCGGCACGGTCGAGACCGTCCTCGACGAGATGGATCCGCAGGGCATCGCGGCCCACATGCTGGCGACCATGCGCCCCCAGGTCCCCCAGATCGTCGACGAGCTCGCCGAGCGCGAGTACCCGCTGTTGTGGCGCAACACCCCCGAGCCCATCCGCCAGGCGGTGTATGCGCGCGCCAACGCGCTGCTGCCACGCACGATGGACCGCATGGTCGGTGAACTGCGCAAGAGCATCGGCCAGCTCGTCGACATGCGCATGATGGTCATCGACGAGCTCACCACCCACAAGGAGCTCCTCAACCGCATCTTCCAGGAGGCCGGCGCCAAGGAGTTTCGGTTCCTCATCAATTCCGGGCTCTACTTCGGGTTCCTGCTGGGGCTGGTCCAGATGGTGGTCCAGATCTGGCTCAACCAGTTCTGGGTCCTCCCGGTCTTCGGCATCTTCGTCGGCTATGCGACGAACTGGCTGGCGCTCAAGATGATCTTCGAGCCGGTCGAGCCGAAGAAGATCGGCCCGATCACGCTGCACGCGCAGTTCCTGAAGCGCAAGGACGAGATCTCGGCGTACTTCGCCAAGACGACGTCACGCGAGTTCCTCACGATCGAGGCATTCGTCAACCGGATGCTCACCGGGCCCCAGTCCGACCGAACCCACCGGCTGATCCTCGACAACGTCAAGCCGCTGGTCGACGAGGCCATGGGCATCGTCCGACCGGCGGTCCAGGTGGCGATCGGCACCAAGGAATACGAGTCGCTGAAGGAGGACCTCGCGACCCGTACGCTCGACCTGTTGCCCGTCGCGCTCAGCGATCCCGTGTTCAGCGAGTCCCGGGCCGTCCTTGTCGAGAAGGCCATGTACGAGACGATGTCGTCCCTGGACGACGAGGAGTTCACCGGCATCCTGCGTCCCGTGGTGGAAGAGGACGAGTGGAAGCTGATCGCCGTCGGCGCCGTGCTGGGAGGCCTGGCCGGCCTGGCCCAGGCGGCCTTCGTGTTCGGATCGTCAGTTGGATGAGGAAGCAAACGACATGGGCCTGATCGACGGCATGGTCCGCGGCAGCTTCGAGCTGTTGCGCGCAACCTTCGGGACCGGACTCCGGCTGACGTCCTCGGTCGTCGGACAGTTCACCGACGAGGAGAAGCTCGAGGAACTCCGCCACGACATCGCCCGCCAGGCGCGCGACTGGCTGGAGGTGCCCGAGTCGCTGGCCGCCGGCACGATCGCCGGATCGGCCGTGTCGACCGTCCGGGGCGTCGTCCCCGAGCCGGGCGTGGATGCCGAGGAACGCCTCCGGCGTCGTTTTCGCGACCTGCTGGCCAGGTCGTCGGACGTCAGCGACGACTACGGCGAACCGGCGTTGCTCGAGATCGTGGAGCAGATGTCCCCCGACGAGGCCCGCCTGTTGCGGTTCCTCGCCGAGGAAGGGCCGACGCCCTACATCGACCTCATGCGTGCATCCGTTGTCGGCACGGGCTCTGACGCCGTCCTGTACCACCTGTCGATGGCAGCCGAACGTGCCGGCTGCCGTCACCCGGAGCGGACACAGGCCTACCTGGAGAACCTCCGCCGCTTGGGTGTGATCGCACTGCCGAAGTCCCCGATCGAGGGCCATCCCGATTACCAGCTGCTGGAGGGACTGGACCTGTACATCCAGAAGGCCAAGGAGATCCGCGCGGATCGCAACTCCCGGCCACGGATGCGCAAGGGCCACATCGTTCTGACGGCGCTCGGACAACGACTCATCGAGATCGCCCTCGGCCCCAATCCTCCGGCCGAGGACGACGGTTCCTAGAGGATTCTGGCTGTCGCGCGGCGAAGACTCCTGCGCACCGCCCGGACAACCTCCAACCACGCGACCTCGACGCGTCCCAGTCGTTGTCCCAGACCCACTCGCACCGAGCGCCCGGAAACGTGACCGACCCGCACGCCTCAACCACCCCACGGGCCCTGCGCCTGCGCCGCAGCGCACCGGGCTTGTCGCTCGCGCTCGTGCTGCTGGCGGGCACGTGGACGTCGGCCGACGAAGCCGCTGGGTCGGGCGCCCGGATGGCCGTTCCCGAGCCGGTCACCGCGGTGGCCGGGGCCGCGGAGCCCACGACCGTGACCGTGCAGCCGGCCCAGCCGGTCTCGCACCGGCCCGCCATGTCACCGCCGGTCGCCCCGTCGGTGATCGTCCGGGTCCCCGACGTCCTCGTCGAGCTCGAGGGCTCCGGTACGTCTGCACAGGCCGCGGCCATGAGGGCCCGCCCGGACGTCGAGCATGTTGCCGTTGCGCGCCGGATGGAGGTCCAGCTGGCCAGCACGGCGCCCCTCGGCAGCAACGAGCAGTCGATCGGGGCCGAGGAAGGTCTCACGCTCCTTGAGGTCGACCCGCTCTCGTTTCGACCCCTGACGCCAACCGTGACAGCTCAGGCGCCCGCGGTCTGGGAGCGACTCGCGAGCGGCGATGCCATCATCGGCCACGACGTGGCCCTGCAGCGGGGCCTCGGGCTGGGCGACACCGTCGCGGTGATGACTCCGCTGGGCCCGCGGACGCTTCGCATCGGCGCCCTGGCAGCGACGGGATCGCCTCCGATTGCCGACATCCTGGTGGCCGCCAGCGATACGCGACGTCTGTTGGCCACCGAGTGGAACCTGGCCGTCATCGCCGCGACCGACGGCACCGGTCCGGTCTGGCTGGGTGAACAACTCGTCGCCGAGCTCGACGCCGCGACGTTCGAGCGGCTGGACGCCCCGGCGCGGCAGGTG
>JAWWBG010000039.1:0-15816 GCA_033721095.1 Nitriliruptorales bacterium | reverse complement strand
TTGACCGGCGCCGACCTCGGAGCCCTCGGCCAGGGGGGCACTGCTCGTGGTGGTCACGCCACCCACGAGGCCCGACAGCTCGTCGAGCCCACCGGCCAGGTCGCCCACGCCTGCGCCGGGCGAGCCACCCCGGGCCAGCTCGACGACACCGTCCACGGGTGCGACGACCTCGAGGTTCCCCTCCTGCGCACGGAGGGCGTCGAGCGCAACCTGGGCCTGGGAAGCCTGCGCCTCGGCGGCTGCACGTTGCGCAGCACTCGCCGCCCGTTCGGACGCGCGCGCGTCGTCGGCCGCGCGGCGAATGCCCGCGAGCGTCTGTTCGTACTGGCTGCGGGCCTCCGCGAGGCTGGCCTGTGCGGCAGCTCGGTCCTCGTCGTCCTCGATCTCGGCGGCCTGTGTTTCGAGCGCGTCGAGCATTGCGCCGACCGTCCCCGCCAGGCTGTCGGCGAACAGGTCGAGGAGCGGGCTGAGGTCGGTGCCCGTCGACACGGCCCCGAGCGAGCGGGCCGCGGCGACGGCGGCTTCGGCCTGGGCAATCTGCTGCGCCAGCGACGGCGAGCCGAGGCGGAGGAGCACCTGGCCCATGACCACGTCGTCACCGTCGGCGACCAGCAGTTCCGCGACGACGCCAGTGGTCGGCGCGACGACCTGCGACCGTTCACGTGGCTGGATGGATGCCGGGGCCGCGACGGTCTCGGTGACCTCGCCCGCCACCACGGTGCCGTAGGCAAACGCCACGTCCCCACTGCTCGAGCAGCCTGCTGCCACCAGCACGACGAGCGCAAGGGCGACGTGGCGCATGGGTCCTCCGGTTCGCGAGCCGACGCTATCGGTGGCCACGGGGCCCGGGGCTCGCGGCCAGGCGACCTTCCCCCGGTGGTGGCCCCCGGTCCTCGATCGCGCGGGCCTCAGCCGCCCTCCGCCAGCTCGCTGCTGCGTCGGGCGGCCGTGACCACCGCATCACGGAACAGGTCCTGCACCTTCGCGGCATCCAACACCTCGACGGCGGCCGCGGTCGTCCCCCCGGGCGAGGTCACCATCTCCCGGAGCTCGGCAGCCTCCATGTCGGCCTGGTTGAGGAGCGCGGCGGAGCCGATCATGGTCTGGACGACCAGTTCGGTGGCGACGTCGTGCGACAGCCCGAGGTCCACACCACCGGCGATGATCGCCTCGGCCAGGTAGAAGAAATAGGCGGGCCCTGTCCCCGACACCGCCGTCACGGCATCCATCAGCGACTCGGGCAGCTCGAGCACGGAGCCGACGGTGCCCAGGATCTCGCGCGCGAGCGCGACGCTGTGAGCGGTCGCGTGGGCGCCGGGCGCCACGACGGCCATGCCCTCGTCGACGAGCGCCGGGGTGTTGGGCATCACCCGGACCACCGGCACGCCGTCGGCCAGGATGCCCTCGATGACCCGGGTCGTGGTCCCGGCCGCGATGGAGATGACCGTCTGCTCCGGCGTGAGAGCAGGCGCCATGCCGGCCAGCACCTCACGGATGATCTGCGGCTTGACGGCGAGGATCACGATGTCTGCGCCAGTGACGGCCTCGACGTTGTCGGAGGTGACCCGAACGCCGTGCGTCGCACCGATGAGCTCACACCGCTCGGGCACGTCCGCACAGATGACCCGCTCGGGCGTGATCCAGCCCGACCGCAGCAGTCCTCGCAACAGGGCCTCGCCCATGTTGCCGGCGCCGATGATGGCGAGCGTGAGTTCCATCGTTCCTCCGTCCGCAGGTCCGGACGTTACGGCGCCGTCGACACCGGGTTGGCCGGCAGGCCGTTCTTGGCGCGCCAGGCCTGCTCGCGCTCGATGTAGGTGGCGAACCCCGCTCGCAGGACGGCGTTGAACGTCTCGTCGGACATCGTGAGGACGCCACCGAGGAGCTGGTCGAACCCTGCCGCCGAGAAGGCCGCGAGCGGCACCTGGCCCAGCAGCACGATGTCGCCTTCGTCGTCGAGCGCGAAGTGGACGGGTGAGGGACGGGCGTTGCGGTGCAACAGCAGCTCGTAGACCTCACCGTGGCGCTCGTCCGGCACGCCCGCGAACAGGGACGAGATGCGGACGTGACGATCCTCGACCTCGACGAGGACCGGGATGGTCCGCTTCCACTCGCCGGCGAGGACGGCGAGCCACCGATCGTCGCCGAGGTCGTCGGGATCGATGTCGAGCGACGCGAACACGGACATCACGACGTCGGCCGCCTCCGACCGATCCATCCCGACCCCCTCAGGCTGCCTGCAGCCGCGCGGCCACGACGTCACCGTAGACGCGCACCAGGCGATCGACCGTGCGGTCCCACGAGGCCGACTGGCCCATCGCGATGCCAGCCGCGCTGGTCCGCGCCGCCAGCTCCGGGTCGGTCAGGAAGCTGATGACCGCGTTGGCGTGGTCCGCTGGATCCCACCCGTCCACGAGGATGCCGCCGTCGCGGATCACGAACTCGAGCCCGGGGACCCGGGCGCCGACGACCGGCGTGCCGCAGGCCTGGGCTTCGAGGGCGACGAGCCCAAAGGACTCGCTGCGGCTCGGGACCACGACGACGTCCGCGGCGCGATACAGGCCCGCCAGGAGCTCCTGGGGCTGGGCCGGAACGATCCGGACGCTGTCGGCGACACCCAGCTCGACGGCCAGCGCGTGCAGCTGCTCGGGGCCGGTGAGGGCCTCGCCAGAGCCAGACGGACCACCGACCACGAGCAATCGCGCACCGGGCACGGTCGCCCAGACCGCGGCGAGGGTCCGGATGGCGACGTCGGGACCCTTCAGGGGCTGCAGGCGACCGACGAACAACAGCAGCGGCCCGTCTCCCGTCGGCAGCAACCCGCGGGCCTCCTGGTCGACAGGGTCCGCGCTGGCGTGGAACCGCGACATGTCCACGCCGGGTGGCACGACCGCCAGCCTCGTGCCCGACAGGCCATAGGTGTCGTGGAGGAGGCCCGCCTCGCTGCACGTGAGCCCGAGCACGCGATCCGCAGACCAGGCAACGGAGGATTCTGCCGCGAGCCGCACGCCGGGCTCGGGCCGATCGCCGGGGGCAAGGCTGGCGTTCTTGACGACGCCGAGCGTGTGGAAGGTCTGGACGAAGGGGACGTTCCAGGCTTCCGACAACCGAGCACCGACCCAGCCCGACAGCCAGTAGTGGCCGTGAACGACGTCTGGGGGCTCCGGGCTGGCAGCCAGGACGCCGTCAGCGAAATCCGCCAGGTGCGCCGTGAGTGCTTCCTTGGCCAGCGAGCGGGTGGCGCCGGCCCGGACGTGGCGGACACGACTGCGCGGACCGAGAGGCACGACGTCGGGCTGCCCGGCGTCCGTTCGACGCGTCCAGATGTCGACCTCGACACCGCGGGCGTCGAGCCGGCTGACGACCTCGCGGACGTAGACGTTGAGGCCCCCGCCGTCACCGGTGCCGGGCTGCTCGAGCGGCGATGTGTGCAGGCTGAGGACCGCAAGGCGCGTGGGCGCGGGGACACGGCCGGCTGGTTCGCGCGGCTGCACGAGCCCGGAGGAGACACTCGCGTCCGGTTTGCCGGCCGTCATCGACGCGCGATCGTGACGCGTTCGAGCCGCCGGTCGGACGGTCCAAACCGATACTTGTACGGCTCGTTGCCTCGCAGCAGGTCGAAGACCTCGCGACCTTCGCGGGCTGCCAACCGGATCAGCTCGCCGACCAGCACCATGCCGGGGGCAAGGGCGCTCAGGTTGGGGTCATAGGCCGAGTTGTACAGCGCCCAGGTGTTGCGCCACACGAGCGAGACGGTTGCCGCAGCCGGCTGGCCACCGACCTCGAGCACATGCAGGCGAAAGACCTGGTCGCCCGCAAACTCCGTCGACAGCGACCGGAAGAAGTCGCGCATCCGCTCTTCCTGGAAGAAGCCGGCCTTCGTCGTTTCCGTCGCGGAGGCCAGGTTGAGGAACGTCTCGACGCCGCCGGCGAGCTCGTCCCCACGGAGCTCGCGGACCGTCAGCTCGCCGGCCTCGCGGGCCAGCTTCCGCGCCTTGCGCTGCAGCTCATGTCGGCGCTTGCCGGGCAGCCTCGACAGGTAGCTGTCGTAGCCCCCCACGATGTCGACGCGCGGACACACGTCGTCCTCGGCGATCTCGACGACCGGCAGGCCGAGGCGCTCGGCGTGCCGTGCAAACGCGGCCGCCCACCCCGTGTCCTCGGGCAGACCACCGGCAACGAACTCGTCCCAGTCGCGGGTGTCAGCCAACAGGTGCATGTAGGCGCCGGCCACATCGTCGCGGTCCTCGGGCCGACTGAGCGGGCCCATGTAGTCGGTCACGGCCGTGCCTCCGAGGAACCGCACGACCTCCGCGGGACCCGTGGGCGACCCGACACGCTCGTGGCCCTCGGGGACGATGCCGATCGTGCGGCCGTCCCGAACCACGAACCGTGACCGAACGGTCGTGCGCTCGCCGAGCGCTCCCGCCCACAACCCCAGGTAGCGAGGCGTGTGAAAGACGGTGGCCGCGGGATCCTCGTCGAGCAGGAGCTCCCAGTCGGTGCGCAGGGAGCCGTTGGGCAGACCGTCGCAGGACTGCACCTCAAGGGTCACGGCGGCCTCGCGTGGCGGGCGGGAAACAGGACGCGAACGAGCCTACGTCGGCCCTGCGGTGGCGCTGGACGGTCAGCTGGCCTCGACCCCGACGGATCCACCCGCCGGCTCGCCGGCGTCCTCGTTCGCCAGGACGGCCAGCTGCCGGAACGACCGGTACATCTCGACCAGCGCCTGGCGCTGCGGCTCGGTCAGGTACCGGTCGCGCGAGATCGCATTCTCGACATCGTCGTCGGGGTCGCGCTCCTCGAGGATGCCCGCCTTGACGTAGAGCGTCTCGGACGAGATCGACAGCGCCTTGGCGATGGCCTGCAGGATCTCCGCCGACGGCTTGCGCAAGCCGCGCTCGATCTGGCTGAGGTACGGGTTGGAGACGCCCGCCATCTTGGCAAGGTTTCGAAGCGACAACTGCGCCGAGTTCCGCTGGTTGCGGATGTAGGCACCCAGGTCGCCGAGGCGGGTCGACTTGTCGTCGTCCGGCTCGGCACCCGCATCGATGGCGGGAGCTTCCGCGTCGCCGGTCGGGGTCGTGTCGGTGTCCACGGCGACCTCCGGCGAGCGCTTGCTGAGGTTGCCCAAACGGTAGCAACCGGGCAACGCGACACCAGCAGGGCGCGCACGCCTCGCGGTCACCGGACGAAGGCGAGCTCCTCGGTGTTGACCGGCCGTCGTTCCTCGCAGAGAGCGACGAACTCCCTGGCAACATCCGGATCGAACTGCGTGCCGGCGTGCCGATCGATCTCGTGAAGGGCGTCGTCGATGGACAGCGCCTTGCGATACGGGCGGTCGGTGGTCATCGCATCGAACGTGTCGCAGACCGTGAAGATCCGCGCCGGCAGGTAGATCTCCTCACCCGCCAGCCCGTCGGGATAGCCACGTCCGTCCCAGCGCTCGTGATGGGAGCGGATGACGAGCGCCGCGTCGCCCAACAAGCGCAGTGGCTTCACCAGCTCGAAGCCCCGCAACGGATGGCTGGCCATGATCTCCCACTCGTCGTCGTCGAGCGGGCCCGGCTTGTTGAGGATCGAGTCCGGGATCAACACCTTGCCGACGTCGTGCAGCAGGTAGCCGAAGCCGAGCGTGGGTTCCTGCGTGAGCTCGGGCGCGACACGACGGGTGAGCGCCAGTGCGAACTGGTAGGTGCGGTCGAGGTGCCCGGACGTGTACTGGTCCTTCATCTCGGCCGAGACGGCCAGCGTGCGGACCATGTCCTGGTAGGCCTGCTGGAGCTCGCGGAAGGCCATCTCGGTCTCCTCGCGAAGGCGCCGTTCCTCGCCGACGATGTGCCGCAGGTCGTTCGCGAAGACCTGCAGCTGGCGTCGCATCTGCTCGAGCTCGGCGGCCTTGTCAGGATTCATGGCTTCACCGACAACAACTCTTCGATGATGTCGATCAATTCCAGCGGGCTGAAGGGCTTGGACAGGTAGTAGTCGGCCCCGGCATCCATCCCGGCACGACGGTCCTCGTCGGTGTCGCGCGCCGTCAGCAGCACGATGGGGAGCCGGGCGTGTTCCTCGGAGCTGCGAAGCTTCGCGCAGACCTCCAGGCCCGACATCCCGGGCATCATGACGTCGAGGACCATCACGTCCGGCGGTTCCTTGGCGACGAGCTCGAGCGCCGTCTCGCCGTCCTCGGCAGTCGTGACCGAGAAATCCTCGAGGTCGAGCACGGTCGTGACGATGTCGAGGATGATGGGGTCGTCGTCGACGATCAGGACCCGCCGTGCATCACCCACGCGCGCTCCCTCGGCTCACAGCCGCTCATGGATCACGTCGGTGACCATGGCAGCCCCCGACTTGTAGCGGCGAGCAATCTCGTCCTGCGCGGCGTCGATCAGCTCATGGAGGGCGCGCCGTTGCGCCGACAGGAGCCGTTCGCGCTCGGTGAGCCGCTCGGCGATCGCGTGGAGCTCCTCGTTGGACACGCTGCCGAGGTCGGCGAGGGACTCGCCCTCGAGCTCGACATCCGGTGCGACAACGGGCGCCGAACGAAGGTTGGCGCGCGGCGACTCGTGGCTGCCGCCTCCGAGCAGGCCGGGAAGCAGGTCCAGCACTCCGGACACGTCGTCGCCCTCCGACGACCGACGGTCGGCTTCGGCGCGGACGATGTCGAGCTGCCCCTGCAGCACGCGGCGCCGATACGACACGGACGCCTCGATCTGGCGGCAGACATCACGCTTGGCGCGCAACTCGTCCGCGGGCAACAGGCTCACGTTGCCGAACCAGCCCTCGGCGAGCACCTCATCGATGGATGGGGTCACGAAGATCCTCCGGGACCCGTGCCGACACCATGCGGGCCCAGCGAAACCGTAACCCATCATGGGTCGCACGGCCCGGCGAGTTTCGTACGCTGGCCGGATGCAGGGAGAGCTCGCGGACGCCTCGATCGGTGAGGTTTGTCGTGGCTTGGCCCGTGCGGATGCCACCGGCACGCTGCACGTCGAGAGCTCCTTGGGCGAGGCGTCGCTGCGGTTCCGCGACGGGATGCTGATCGCGGTCAAGGTGCCGCACACGCCCGCGCGACTCGGGGACCGACTTGTCCACGCCGGGCTGCTCTCGCGCGACGACCTCGAACGGGCCGTCCGGGCACAGCAGGCCAAGGACCACCCCACCGAGTACCTGGGCGAGCTGCTCGTCTCCGACGGCCTCGTGGATGCCGACGCCGTCCGCGTCTTCCTCCAGGAGCAGATCCTGGACGCGCTCGTCGACATCCTGGCCTGGCCCGACGGGCGCTACAACTTCACCCGTCACGACGTCCGCGAGCGCCCGATCATGGCGCGTCTCAAGGTCGACCGAGCCCTTTCCGAGGCCACCCGCCGGATCCTCGAGTCACGACGCGTCGAACGATTCCTTCCCGATCGCTCCGCCCACGTGGTCGCCGTGCCGGACATGGACCCTGTCGAGCTCGAACCCGACGAGGCCGCCGTCCTCGCGGCGTTCGGCGAAGGCGACACGATCGAGGGCGCGGCGTCCAGCCTCGGCTTCGGCGTCCACGACACGGCCAGGATCGCCTGGGGCCTCCGGCTGCTGGGGCTGGTGGACGTCTCCGTCGCGCCCGGCGCCCCGCAGACGCACGCTCCACTCGTCCCCGGCGACGACGAGGTCACCAAGCCCCCGATCGCGCCCGCGGTCACGAACGAGCCGGGACCTGCCGCACCCACCGAACCCGACGAGCCACACGAGCAGGACATCCTCGACACCGTTCGCGTCGAGGACGACGACTCCGACCGCCCCAGGCGCCGGCTGTTCGGCCGCTCCAACTGACTTTCGTCGTCCCACGCGGTCATGCCTAACGTCGCCGCCACCCGCCCAGGACCCAACAAGATGCTCGAGCCAGGTGACCGCGCACCCCAGTTCACGCTCCCTGACCAGGACGGCAACAAGGTCGCCCTCAAGGACCTGCGCGGCAAGCCGGTCGTCATCTACTTCTACCCACGCGACTTCACGGGCGGGTGCACCACCCAGGCCTGCGACATCCGCGACCGTTGGTCGGAGTTCGAGGCGGCCGGCGCAATCGTGCTCGGCATCTCGCCCGACAGCGTCGACTCCCACGAGAAGTTCGCGGCCAAGCACGACCTGCCGCACACGCTGCTGGCCGACCCCGACAAGAAGGTCCTCACCAAGTACGGCGCCTGGGGCGAGAAGACCCTCTACGGCAAGAAGTCCGTTGGCGTCATCCGATCGACCACGCTGGTCGGGCCGGACGGGAAGGTCGTCAAGGTCTGGAAGCGCGTCCAGGCCAAGAAGCATGCCGAGCAGGTGCTGGCTGCCCTCGCCGAGCTGACGGACTGACGAACATCAGCGCTGGTCTCGCCGACGGGTTGCGCCTGGGTCGTGACCCGGGACCTCGCGGTCCGCGCCGACGACGTCGGCAACCGTGAGCGTCGCGCCGTTGACGTCGACCACGTCGCCCACCTCGACGTCGCGGCCGACGTAGGCGAGCCCGACCGTCGGGTCGGTGCTGGAGACGCCCGTGACCGTCACGCGCCCCTGGCCCGATCCAGCCTCGGTCCCCTCGTCCAACCGGCCGTCGATGGTGACCCGCGCGAGCCGACGACGTGGACGTCCGAGGTTCCACATCCGCGCGACGGCCTCCTGGCCCGGGTAGCACCCCTTCTTGAGGTGGACGTGCGTGGGCAGCAGGCCCATCTCCTCTGGCAAGTGGGGCGGCGCGATCTCGTGGCCCCAGCGTGGCACACCGGCCGCGATGTCCCAGTCGGCCAGGATGCGCGCGGGCTCGTCGACGGTGGGGGCGCCCGTCAGCACCCGGTCGGAGTCGTCCGTGAGGACATCGACGCCGTGCGGTCGCGGGATCGTCGCGACGGTGCCAGCCAGATCGGCGGGTGCGTCCACGCCCCGGAACGCCACGACGGCAAGGTCGGTCCGCGTGAAGGTCACGTCGAGGAGGAACGTGCGCGACGCCATGGTCTCGAGCGCGTGGGCCGCGGTGGCACCGTCCGGTGCGACCAACAAGAGGCCGTCGTCGATCGCCACGACGTCGTAGACCGCGACCGGCTCGCCGTCAGCTTCGAGGACGAGCGCAGGCCGGGCCTCGCCGGCCTCCAGGTCGGCCAGTCGCTGGCTGGTCACGTCCTCGAGGTACTTCCGCGCGTCATCGCCCGCGACGCGGACGACCACACTCGGGAGGCGAGCGACGACCGGGGGCGGGAAGGCGGACGGCAAGCGCAACGACTGTCGGGAGTGGACCGTCGATCGTAGAAGGGGACCGGCCGCTCGACGCCCACGGCGACCCGATGCTCCCGCATCCAGCAGGTGCTTGACACGCCGGCTCCGGTACTTTACAGTTTCTTCAAGATGTAAACCCACTGCCCTCCGAGGGGATCATGAGCACGCACCGCTACGCCGTACCCGTCGACGTCACCGGGTGGCGCATTCCCGGCGTGGAATCCGACGTCGCCTTCACGTGGGACTACGACAACGGGCGTCAGCGGATGCTCAACCTCTACGAGAAGGGCAAGGAGAAGCAGTGGAACACCACCACGCGCATCGACTGGTCGCATGACCTCGACCCGACCGACCAGACCATCGCCCCCGACGAGATCATCCCGATCTTCGGCTCCGAGACCTGGGAGTCGTTGAGCCGGGAGCAGAAGGACGTGACCCGCCACCACTACGGCGCGTGGGCCAACTCCCAGTTCCTCCACGGTGAGCAGGGCGCCCTCGTGTGCGCCGCGAAGATCGTCGAGACCGTCCCCGACATCGACTCGAAGTTCTATGCCGCCACGCAGGTGATGGACGAGGCCCGTCACGTCGAGACCTACGGCCGCTTCATCAACGAGAAGCTCGATCTGGCGTATCCCATCAACGAGAGCCTGGCTGCCCTCCTCGAGCAGACCATCACCGACAGCCGCTGGGACTTCACCTACCTGGGGATGCAGGTCCTCATCGAGGGGGTCGCACTCGCCGCGTTCTCGATGATGCGTGACTTCACCGGCGACCCACTCGCCAAGTCGATCAACGCCTACGTCATGCAGGACGAGGCCCGCCACATCGCCTTCGGACGGTTGGCGCTCAAGGACGCCTACGCCGACCTCACCGAGGCCGAGCGGCTCGAGCGCGAGGAGTTCGTGATCGAGGGCAGCTACCTGCTGCGCGACCGCTTCCTTGCACGCGAGGTGTGGGAAACCCTTGGCTATGACGCCGACGAGCTCGTGAAGTGGGTCGACCAGCACCAGCTCATGACCGAGTTCCGCAAGGCCCTGTTCAGTCGCGTCGTGCCGACCGTCAAGGACATCGGGCTGTGGGGCGACAAGGTCCAGAAGGCGTACGAGGACATGGGTGTCCTCGGCTTCCAGGACAACGACCTCGATGCCCTGTCGCAGGCCGACGAGGACATCGCCGAGGAGCTCGAGAAGATGCTGGCCGCCCAGGCTGCCGGCGACGAGGTCACCGACAACGGCAGTCGCGGTGCCGCCCTGGCCCAGACGATGGCACACGCCGCCGACTGACTAGCGGTCGAGGACCTCCTCGAGGTCACGCCGGGCGGGAACGCCGCTCGTGCGGGCCAGGATCCGCCCGTCACGCGGGTCGATGAGGAACAACGTCGGCACCCGCATCACGTGATGCTCGCGCGCCAGGGCCAGGTGGTCGCCAGCATCGATGTAGGCCCACCGGAACGACGATCGGTCGGCCTCGATCTGGCCGAGGACCTCCTTGACCTGCTCGCACGGAGCACAGGTCGGCGACCCGAGGAGCAACCCCAGGGCCTCCGCCCCCTCCCGATCGAGCCCGACCTCAGCGAGCTGGTCGCCACTGAAGCCGCCGACGCGCCGGGCCGAGGCCTCCGCCGCTGCCTTGACGCGCCCATCGCGGCGCTGCCACCAGACGCCCAGGGCGACCGTGACGAGCAGCAGGCCGCCGACGATCGCGGCTCGAAGGAGCAGGTCCACGTCAGCGGGCGGCAGCGCCCAGGACTCGCTTGCCGAGCAGGTACACCTCGCAGCCAACGCAGAGGCCGGTCGAGGCGAGCAGCCCCGACAGCGCCAGCACGATCCCGGCGAGCACCCAGCCGAGGCCAACGGCGCCGAGGGACATGGACAGCAGGCCGCCACCCGTGAAGATGAAGCCCATCAGCTGGGAGAACCGGGGCGGAGCCTCGGGCTCGGTCGCCGGCGGCGGGCCGAGATCGAACGTCTTCCTGACCAGCTTGAACAGGTTGCCGTAGGGCGACCAACGCAACCCGGCGAACGCGGCAATGGTGAACATCGTGAACTGGAAGGCGAGCAGGACGGTGCCAACGGTCCCCTGGACGATGATGGCCGCCGCGAGGACGACGGTGGTGATGGCCGCGCCGAAACGCGGGCCGCGAACATCGATGAGGTTGCCGGCCTCGTGGTGCAACTGCTGCTCCATGGCGTGTCCTTCAGGTCGCGTGGATGATCGCTGGGCGGGTGGTCGAGCGGCACTCAGGCACGGCCAGTGGCCTTGCGCAGGACGATGCGAACGGTCGGGCGAGCGCGATTGTCGCGGATGCGCCGGACATCCGCGATTTCGTGGCCAGCTCGGTCGACCCAACGGGCAAAGGCAGCGGGGGCTCCCTCGAGGTCCGTGAGCACCTCGAGCCAACCGCCGGGCGGCAGGTCCCGGAGGGCCGCCCGGGCCGCCTCCACGGCCTGCTGGTGCGTCTTGTTCCGAACCTGGATCGTGTGATCAGGGGTCGGGAGGGCGCCGAGGCCCGCCTCATCCAGCCGCGCGCGAACCCGACCGCCGGTCGACGTGACGATGGCAGGCGCTCCGGCGGCCGCCAGGGCACCGCGAAGGAACCCACGGGCCAGCGCGTCACCGACGCCCGCATCGACCTCGCCGATCAGCCGCAGGCCGATCTCGAGGCCGTCGACGAGCAGGTCGTCGTCCTCCTCGGACAGGCGGATCTCGGGAAAGGCCGCGCGCAATGCTTCGACGGCAACAACGCCCGCAGCCTGGAAGGTCCGTGCGCTGGCGCGCCCGGCCTTGGCGCCGACCAGTCGACGCCCCTGGTCCTCCGCCAGCAGCTCGAGCTTGGCCTCGTGCTCGGCGAGCCCAGCGATCAGCTGCACCACGACGTGAACGCCGAGCTGTGCGCCGGGCGGGACGTCGCGTCGTTCCTGACCGACCTGCTCGCGCGCCACGTAGACACGGGCTGGTCGCCCCCCGGCGGGCTGCTTGCGACGGCCCGTGATGGCCAGGCCAGCCTCGGCGAGCACATCGAGATGGTTGCGGGCGACGTTCGGGTGCAGGCCGAAGCGCTCGGCGACGTCCTTGGCCGACAGGGGGGCAGCCTCCACCTGCAGGTGCCGATAGATGCCGGCGCGTGTGGGGACATCGAGGGCGCGGCGGACGACGTCCTCCGGCCCGTCGGGCTGCGCAGGAGCGTCGTCCATGATGACGACAGGCGGCACGGACCGGCGCCGCCGGTGGGTCGCTGCGCTCGCGGCTGTCGTCACGGGTCGATCCTCGTCGGGCAAGGACAACGCCAATCGTCGGTGGATTCCACCCTTCTCGCCCCCAGCGTAGTGCAAACAGTGCAAACTTGGGGGACGGGGTCATCCCCCGGAGAACGGCGGGAGGACGGCGACCTCAGCACCCGGGGGGATGGGCCCCTCCTCCCCCGGCGCATAGGCATCCTCGCCCACGACGACGCGGGACACGGCCAGGCGGCTGACCATCGGCTCGCCGAAGCGCAACCCGAGCTCGATCCTCAGGCCCTGGACGGTGTCGGCCTCGCACTGGATGCTCGCGGCGCCCGCCGCATCACGCAGGGCGGCGAAGAGCCGGACCGTCACCATCCGACGTCCTCCCGGGCGGGAAAGCGGCCCGTTTCGTGGACCCGGTCGAGCGCGACCATGAGCGCTTCTGCGAAGGGTGCGTCCACCCCGTCCTCGGCATGGCCGAACTCCTCCACGCGCCACAGTCGCGCACCATCCCCCGCAGCCGCGGCCAGCCGCTCGGCGTCGGAGATCGGGAAGTAGTCGTCGTCCTCGCCATGGATGACGAGCAGTGGGACGTGGGCGTCGCGGGCCATCTGCTCGGGGTGGGGCGGCCAGCCCCACTCTGCCGGCGGAACCAACCGGACGCCGATCGCGGCCCGCACCCCCGCACGCGCAAGCGAGGACTCCCACAGCCGTCGCAGTCGCTGCATGGGCTCGCCCGGTGGATCCTCGCGAAACTCCGCGGGCGCCGAGATGACGACCGCGGCGTCGACGTGGGCACGTCGATGGACCGCGTGGATGGCCGTGGTGCCCCCCATGGACATCCCCACCAACGCGACCCACGGATGACCCTTGGCACGCAACCAGCGGGCAGCGGCTTCGGCGTCGAGGGCCTCCAGGTCGCCCAGCGTCGACACCCCACGCGACCGTCCGTGGCCACGCAGGTCGATGGCGAGAACGGACCCCCACTCCGACAGCCGATCCGCCAGGTAGGCATACGCAGGCTTGCGTCGGTGCGAGAACAGGCCATGGAGGACGACGACCGACGGCCCGCCCGGATTGGCGCCGGGCAGGTAGGTGCCACGCAGGCGGACGCCGTCCTCGGTCCGGAGGTGCACGTGCTCGCCCGGCACGCGATGCCCGCCGACGAGCCCGCGCGTCTCGAGGAACGCACGGAACTGGCCACGCTCGCCGGGCTCGACGGGCACGCGGGAGGGACGCGCCATGGAAACTTGCTGTCTCGTCTCGGAGGGCGCACGGTACGACGCCGCCATGCTCGGCCGCGCCCCCGCTCGACGCGAGGCCGACGGACGCCGCCCTTGGCTGTCGCACGACAAGGGTTGTCCATACCCTCCGAACGTCTTCCTCACGTCCCGCAACCTCGCGAAGGCTCGGCGTGCACCTGCTGGTCCTCACGGACCGCCCCGGCGGCGGCAAGTCGCTGCTGCCCTCGCTCGAGTACCTCGACCACACCCTCCAGGACGCGCCGCTCGACCAGACCTCCCTGGCGGGGATGAGCGCCTGCGACGTCGTCGTGGTCGACGCGACAGGCGACCTGCGCGAGGCCAGCGGCGCCGCACGAGCCGCTTCGGTTCACGAGCTCGCGAAGCCCGTGGTCGTGGTGATCAGCGAGGGGGGCCTCGCGGCCCTCAAGGTCACCTGGGGGTTCGACGACTGGCTGCTGCCACACGCCTCCCCCGCCGAGGTCGAGACGCGCCTGCGCATCGCGGCCGATCGGGTCGTGGCAACCCAACCGTCGCGCGCGGCGTCGGTCGGTGACGTCGTCGTCGACGAGGACAGCTACCAGGTGCGTCTGCGTGGCCAGCCGCTGGACCTCACCTACAAGGAGTTCGAGCTGCTCAAGACGCTCGCGAACGCCCCCAACCGGGTCTTCACGCGCGAGCTGCTGCTCCAGGAGGTCTGGGGCTACGACTACTTCGGCGGGTCACGGACGGTCGACGTCCACATCCGGCGGCTGCGCGCCAAGCTGGGGCCTGAGCACGAGAGCATCATCGTGACGGTGCGCGGGGTCGGCTACAAGCTCGTGCCTCCGGGCCAGCGCGGGGCCCGCGGCGAGGAAACCGCCGACGACGCCGGCTGATCAGGCGGAGGACGGGAGGCGTACCAGCGCGTCCACCCACGCGGTCGTGAACCCAGCCGACGCGTACAGACGCACGCCCGCTTCGTTGGCCTCGTCCACCCAGAGGATCACGCGCTCACAACCCTGCTCGGCCAGCCGTGCCATGCCGGCGTCGAGCAGCCGTCGCGCCAGGCCTTGCCCCTGCGCCCGCGGATGCACCGACAGGTTGTGGACCTCACCGGTGCGCTCGTCGCGACGCAGGGTCCAGTGGGCACCGTCGAGTTCTCCGGGCGCATCGGCCGACCGGGCGATGATGATGTCGGCCGGTTCGAAGCCCTCGCGGCTGGTTTCCTCGAGGACGCGCTCGCGATCCCACCCGTCAGGAGTCCCGGCGTACGCCTCGTCGAGGAGCCGGACCAGCGCGTCGAGGTCCCGATCCGGATCGAAGTCATCGAGGTCCGGCACGTGGGCGGGGACGGGGTGAGTGGATCGCTCAAGGACGAGGAGCCGACGCCGCACCGTCGCCCCCTCGAGGTTCAACACCGGGTGGCCGCCAGCGACGTCTCGTATCCACGCATCGCCGCCAGCCGGCAACGCCGCTCTGACAAGCGAGGTGAGCGTGGTGTCAGCGACCCCAGTCGCCGGTACCACGTTGGCGGGCTGGCCGGGCACCACACCCAGATACCCGACGTCAGGGCCAAACCAGGCAACCCAGTCATGCGGTCGCCGGCCCTCGGCCGCCCGGCGGAGCCGGGCGACCTCGGTGGCATCCGGCAGCCACCGACCGTCGGCCCCGGCGCGTTCCTCCAGCCACGACAGGGCCGTCGCCGCAGCCGTGGACGACGTGACTCGGGAGGCGCTCATCGGCGGGGGCCGTTCTCCTCGCGGTCCTGATGGCTCGTTGGTTACCATGCCGCCGCCTTCGGTGGGCAGCGCTCGGGCCGCTAGCTCAATGGCAGAGCATCGGACTTTTAATCCGCTGGTTGCAGGTTCGAGTCCTGCGCGGCCCACCGGGAGCCACAGGGACCTGTGGAGCAGTTAGGAGTGCTCGCCACCCTGTCAAGGTGGAGGCCGCGGGTTCAAATCCCGTCAGGTCCGCTCGGGCGTCGGAGATCCGGCGCCCGGTGTGTTTCTCGGGAGGGTGCTCCACCACCTTCCCGGGAAACGCGGTCAGGTAGCTCAGTCGGTAGAGCACTCGCCTGAAAAGCGAGGTGTCGGCAGTTCGATTCTGCCCCTGACCACCGCTTTCCAGGT
>JAWWBG010000038.1:0-16163 GCA_033721095.1 Nitriliruptorales bacterium | reverse complement strand
GGTCGAGTGGGCGCCGAAGGTGCGGGTGAATGCCGTCACTGCGGGCCTCATCGCCACCGACGAGTCCGTGGATCACTACGGCGGCGAGGATGCCTGGCGCGGGTCGCGGCCACGGTCCCGCAGGGACGCATGGGGACGCCCGACGACGTCGCGGCTGCGGTGTGGTTCCTCAGCTCGGAGGACGCGGCGTTCGTGACGGGCGCCAGCCTCGAGCTGCACGGCGGCAACGAGTGGCCGGCGTTCCTGCGCGCAGCGAAGGGCAAGGAATGAGGCTCGGTGTCACGGCGATGCTCACGGACCGATCGATCGGGCCCGTCGAGCTGGCCGTCGAGGCGGAGGCCCATGGCTTCGACGGCCTCTACCTCCCCGAGCACACCCACATCCCGGTCTCGCGCGAGTCGCCGCACCCGCTGGGCTACGAGCTGCCGGAGGACTACAAGCGCACCCTGGACCCGTTCGTTTCGCTGGCTGCGGCTGCCAGCGCGACCGAGCGCATCCGCCTGGGGACGGGCATTGCCTTGGTCGCCGCCCGTGACCCGATCCTGCTGGCCAAGGAGGTCGCGACCCTCGACCTGCTGTCGGGCGGCCGGGCCGTGCTCGGCGTCGGCTTCGGATGGAACAAGGAGGAGCTGGCCGACCACGGCGTCGTCTTCTCCGAGCGTCGGGCACGGACATGGGAGACGGTCGAGGCCGTCCGGGCGCTGTGGTCGGAGGAGGAAGCCGCCTACGCGGGCGAGCACGTGTCCTTCGGGCCCACATGGCAGTGGCCCAAGCCCGTCCAGGACCGGGTTCCGGTCTGGGTGGGGGTGACGCCGGGCCCGAAGAACCTCGCGGACGTCGCGGCCCATGCCGATGCCTGGATCCCGCACGGCAGCAGGGGCCTCGAAGCCGCCCTGGACGACCTGGGACATGCGTGCGACGCCGCCGGCCGTGACGTCGGCGAGATCGAGATCGTGCCCTTCGGCAGCCTGCCCACGCCCGACAAGCTCGGCTGGTGGTCGTCGCTGGGTTGCGCGGAGGTCGTGATCGTCCTGGTCGACGTGGACCGCGATGCCGCGCTGCGCGGCCTCGAGGCCGCCGCCGGGGTGTTCGAGGAATGGAAGGGTTGACTCAGCCCGGGGCGGGTTCTGCCCGCAGATCCGGGCGTTCGAAGCAGCGCTCGAACAGCAGTGCCACGGGGTAGAGGCCCTGCAGCGACAGGCGGCCGTCGCGAACCATCTTCACCGGGTTCGCGTTTCCCGTCACGAGCTTGAGGAAGTTCACCCCGTCGACTCGGAAGGTCAGGTTGGGCTTGTTCCAACGGGGTGGATTGTTGATCCTGATCCGCTTGCCCTTGAAGCCGATCTCCCAGTGGTCGTAGCCGCCGCCTGGCCGATCGAGGATCTTCCAGTGGACGACAAGGCGCGGCAGCCCGGTGCGGGGTGGCCGAAACTGGCCCTCCATCTGCTTGAAGATCTCGCTGAGGACGAAGTCCCGGATGTCGCTCTCGATGAAGTTGCGGATGGTGTCGTCGTCATTCTCGCGAACCATCTTCGCGAACTGGCTGGCCGCAACGGCCGTGTTGTCGTCCACGGGTCCTCCGATCGGCGCGAACGGTAGGCGCGGACGACAGACTCTCTAACCTGACGGCCCGTCAGATGCTGTTTGGAGGGGTCGTGGGCGAGGCGCTTGCGTGGCCGTCGATTCCGGCCATGGTCCGCGATGCCTGTTCGCGCTTCGCGGCCGACGAGGCCCTCGTCGACGGAGACGTGCGTCGCTCGTTCGGCCAGCTCTCCGACGACATCGACGCCGCTGCACGCGCTGTGATCGCGGCCGGCATCGAGCCCGGCGACCGCGTGGCGATCTGGGCACCCAACGTCCACGAATGGGTCGCCGCTTCGCTGGGGACGCTGGCCGCTGGCGGGGTCCTCGTGCCCCTCAACACGCGCTACCGGGGCCGCGAGGCGGCGTACATCCTCAACAAGTCGGGCGCGCGGCTGCTGTTCACGATCACCGGCTTCCTCGACACCGACTATCCGGCGCTGTTGGCCGAGGCCGACGAGGAGATCCCGGCGCTCGAACAGATCGTGCTGTTGCGCGGTCGCGGCTCGAAGAAGCTCACGTCGTGGAAGAAGTTCCTGGAAGCTGGTGACGGGGTGGCCCCCGAGGCCGTCAAGGAACGCGTGGCCGCGCTCGGCCCCGACGACCTCTCCGACATCATGTTCACGTCCGGAACGACGGGCCACCCCAAGGGCGTGCTGTGCACGCACGGGCAGAGCCTGCGCACCTTCGCGACCTGGTCGGGGACGCTCGGCCTGGAGCGCGGCGACCGCTACCTGATCGTCAATCCGTTCTTCCACACGTTCGGTTACAAGGCCGGGATCATCAGCGCGATCATGCGTGGTGCGACGATCATCCCGCACGCGGTCTTCGATGCCGAGCAGGTCCTGCGGCGGATCCCCGAGGAGCGCGTCTCGATGCTGCCGGGCCCGCCGGCACTGTTCCAGACGATCCTCAACCATCCGGACCTGCCCTCCACGGACGTGAGCTCCCTGCGCCTGTGTGCGACCGGCGCTGCCGCCATCCCGGTCAGCCTGATCGAGCAGATGTGGGAGGAGCTGACCTTCGAGACGATCGTGACGGCCTACGGGCTGACCGAGGCGACGGGCTGCGCGACGATGTGCCGCCCGGGCGATCCGGCCGAGATCATCGCCCACACGAGCGGCCGTGCTATCGACGACGTCGAGGTGCGCATCGTCGACGAGGACGGCGTCGAGGTCCCGCGCGGCGACCCCGGCGAGATCGTCGTGCGCGGGTTCAACGTCATGCAGGGCTATCTCGACGACCCCGAGCAGACCGCCGAGGCCATCGACTCCGACGGCTGGCTGCACACCGGCGACATCGGTGTCATGGACGAGGCCGGCAACATCGACATCACCGACCGGCTCAAGGACATGTTCATCGTCGGGGGGTTCAACGCGTACCCGGCCGAGATCGAGAACGACCTCGTCGAGCACCCCGCCATCGCGCAGGCAGCCGTCGTCGGCATGCCGCACTCGCGCCTGGGTGAGGTCGGCTGCGCGTTCCTGGTCCAGGCCACCGGGTCCGAGCTGCCCTCGACGCAGGATCTGCGCGACTGGTGTCGGGACCGGATGGCCAACTTCAAGGTGCCCCGTCACTTCGAGTGGGTGGAGGCCTTCCCGACCAACCCCAGCGGCAAGGTGCTCAAGCACGAGCTGCGCGACCGGGCAAACGACTTCGCCGGCAAGGAAGACGAATGACCGACACGTACCCCGGCCACCCGGAGGTCGATGACACGCCCGTGCGCGTCGGGTCGATCCTCTTCACGATCGTCGAGCCCCACCGGGACCACGTCGTCGACTACAACCGGTGGTACGAGACCGACCACCTCTACGCCGGGTGCACGGTCGGGCCGTACAACTTTGCGGCCCGGCGCTGGGTGGCGACGGCGCCCCTCAAGAAGCTGCGCAACGTCGGGACGGGGGAGGTCAACGCCGACCCGATGGTCGGCAGCTACCTGGCCACCTACTGGGTCCAGGAGGGCCACCGCGACGACTGGAACAAGTGGGCGTTTCGCGAGTTCCGCGCGCTCCACGAGGCCGGCCGCATGTTCCCGCACCGCGACCACGTCCACACGCAGCTCTACGACGTCGCCTGGACCTTCCACCGCGACCCGGACGGTGTTCCCGCCGCCCTCGCGCTCGACCATCCCTACAGGGGCATCGCCGTCACGATCGGCACGGCCACCGACGGCCACGGTCGCGACGAGGTCGAGGAGTGGTACCGGCGCGAGTACCTGCCGGCGACGGTGACGGGGGACTCGGCGATCTCGCAGGTGATCGGCTTTGTGCCGGTCCCGCTCCAGGTCGAGGCCAAGGACGTGGACAAGTCAACGGGTGACGAGGTGCGTTTCCTGCGCATCGCGTTCCTCGATGCCGACCCCGCCGACTGCTGGGACGAGGTCGTCGGCGAGGCTGACGCACTCGCGACGTCCGGACTGGGCGAGGTCCTCTGGCAGGGTCCGTTCATCCCGACCATTCCCGGCACGACCACCTACACGGACCAGCTGTGGTGAGCGCCTCGTGGCCGCCCGCGGCTGAGCCTCGGACCCTCGTCGTCACGGGGTCGGCCGGTGGTGTCGGCTCCGCTGTCAAGGAGCTGTTGGAGGCGGACGGCTCGCGGGTGATCGGCGTCGACATCGCGGGCGCCGAGGTGGCCTGCGATCTGGCTGATCCGGTCGCACGCAAGGAGGGCCTGCTGGAGGCGGCGGCCCTCGCAGGTGACGAGCTCGGGGGTCTGGTCGTCTGCGCGGGCGTCGGCACGCACGTGGAGCCGGCCAGTGTCATCGCTCGTGTCAACCACTTCAGCGCCGTCGACACCCTCGACGCGATGCGACCGCTCCTTGCTGCCACCGAGGACGCGGCCTGCGTCGTCGTCGGGTCGAACTCGGCGTCGTTCGCGCCGGCGGACGCACCGCTTCTCGAGCTGTTCCTCGAGGGCGACGAGGAAGCCGGTGCCGCGGCCGCCGACGCCGAGGACGGTGCGCTCGTGTACGCCTGCGCGAAACGCGCGCTGACCGTCGCGGCCCGCCGTCGTGCCGTCGAGTGGGCGGCGGACGGCATCCGCCTCAACGTGGTTGCTCCCGGCCCGATCGACACGCCGTTGCTGCGGGGCGGGCTCGAGCACCCCGTCCACGGCGACGCCATTCGCGCGCTGCCGGTCCCGCTCGATCGCTGGGCCGATCGCGTCGAGGTGGCACGCATCGTGCACCTGCTGCTGGGCCCGTTGACCTCGTTCGTGCACGGAGCCGTCTGGTTCATCGACGGCGGCACCGACGCACTCGCCCGCCCAACCCAGTTCTGAGGGGGCTCCGGCGTGCTACGTCGATGACGTCAGCGGGCTCCGGAGCATCCGCGCGCCGAGACCGATTGCCCACGCCGGCGCCAGCAGGACGTTGCCGGTCAAGCCGATCAGGCGCAGCGCCTCGACGTCGATCATGATCCCGATCGCGTTCAGCACGAGGAATGCCCCGACGACCATGGCGAGCCCGCCCAACAACCCGACGTGGCGCCGCAGCAGGGACCCGATCCCGAGGAACCAGGTCGCACCGGCAACGTTCTGCACGACGCCCTGGAGGCCATCCTCGGCAATTCGGCGCGCGAAGTCGAAATCGCTCAACAGGGCTGCACGGTCGGCCGCACCAGCACTGTCGTACAGCTCCATGAGATTGGGCAGCGTGGATGCCATGACGCTGGCTCCCGCGGCGCCGAGCAGGATGTAGAGGCCGGCAGCCGCCGTGGACAGGTCCGCAGTGCTCCGCCCGTCCCGACGAAGCCACCGGAACAGGAACAGTGCAACGGGGATCATCAGCAGGTAGCTGCCGAACATCGACAGCCACAGCCCCCACTGCACCGGGGTGCTCGCGTCGGCCCCGAGCGCGATGAAGGTGGCCGCCTCGCTGAAGGCCTCGAAGTCGAAGTCGGCGGGCGCCATGCCCACGACGAGGCTCGCATAGGAAATGATGCCTGCCGCGATCGTGACCGCCGCGACCACCTTGCCGTGGTCACCGTCCGCCAGCGGCTGCATCACGCTTGGTCGCCGCCCGACTGTTGACGGTTCCGGAGAGCCACGACGCCGCTGGCAATGGCAGCGAGACCGAGAGCGACGAGCCCGCCGCCGGTGGCAGGCATCGGCTCACCGTCGCCGTCCGAGGTTCCCGGAGGCGTCGGCTCCGTCGTGTCGTCATCGACGGCGCCGGTCGGGCAGGCGAACTCGGCATTCTCGAGCAGGTCCCAGCCCAGCTGCGCGGACTCGAAGCCGGTCGGGGCGGCGTCCTGCTCGATGATGTACTGCTCAATCGTCTGGGTGGCCGCTGCGGCCTCGAAGATCCGGTTGAAGTCGATGAGGCCGAGACCCGGATAGGTCGGCTGGCCGGCCTCGTTCATGTCCTTGACGTGAAACCAGCCATAACGGTCCGGGTACTTCTCGAGGTACTCGACCGGATCGGTCCCGGATGACCAGACCCAGCACAGGTCCATCTCCTGCCGTGTCACGGCCGGATCGCAGACCTCCATCAACACGTCAGTCGGGCGCCGGTCACCACCCTCGGTGAAGGGGGTGTACTCCTGCGCATGGTTGTGGTGGCCGGCTCCCTGCAGGCCGTTGGCCACGGCCAGTTCGCCGGCCTTGTTGATCGTGTCACCAAACTCTGCCCAACCGGCCTCGTCGTCGAAGTTTGCGCTCGGGTTGATCAGCCACTGATGGCCGATCACGTGCGCGTCCTCGATGAGCCCCATGACCTGGTCGTGGTCGAACGGATGGCTGATGCCCGTGTGACCGGTGGGCGCCTGGATGCCGTCCGGACCGGCGTTGTCCATGAAGGTTCGGAACGTCTGCGCGTCCGGGACGTAGACACCGATGTGCTCGACGTTGCGATACCCGATCTGGTAGAGGGTCGAGAGCGTGGCGGCAGGGGCAGCGAGGTGAGCTGCCAACAATGTGAACAGTTGGATGTTGCGCTGCTCGACGGGAATGGAACCCACACCGTCGGCGCACTCCTCGGCAGCGGCCGCGCCAGCGCCGAGGCCCAGGACCGCGCCAGAGGCCGTGACGGTCAACCCGGCGCGCAGGAATCCCCGGCGGGTGACAAGTTGGCGCATGTCCGGTGGGTTGTCGTTGTGGCTGGCGCACCAGGGCGCCATCGGTGGGGTGGCCATGGTTGATCCTTCTCGGTCAGGCTCGACCGAAGACGAATTGGCCGGCTCCGGTCACCGCGACCAGGAAGGTCGCCAGCAGCAGGAGTGGGCCGCGTGAATCCGAGTCCTCGCCGTCACCCAGGTCGCCGACGCTGATGGTGTCCGGCGTGGGCGTCGCAGGTGGTTCGGGCGTGGCGTCGGGTTGTCCATCGCCGGGCGACGCCGACGGTGCCGGCGTCGCGGGGGACGCGCTGGGTTCCGCTGTCGGATCGGCGTCCGTCGGTGTCGCGTCGGGCTGCGTCGGATCGGGCCCCGGTTGCGTGGGCTTCGGGCCCGGCTGGGTGGGCTTCGCGGTGGGCTCGCTCGGCTCCGGATCGGGATCGCCGCCGGTGACGATGATGGTTCCCCACATGTCGCCGAAACACGGGCCCTCGCGATTGTTCTCACATGCGCCGTGATAGGTGCACACGTAGCGGTGCGTCCCTGGGTCCGTGAACGTCCGGCTGTAGGTGTCGGTGATCAGCCCTGTCTGGTTGAAGTCGCCGCTCCTCCAGGAACCGTCGGCCGCGACCACGTTGTGCTGGACTGTTCCCCGGTAGCTCCACTCAACAGTGTCGCCAGGCTCAATGGTGATTGTTTCCGGCCGGAAGAAGTTGTCACCCAGCTGCACCTGGTGCGTCGCCGCCCAGGCAGGCAGGGCGATCGCCGCGAGCACCGTGAGCGACGCGAGTGCGCAGCCCGCCGCCAGGGCGCGCACGCGTCGGGCGGACATCAGCACGCTTGTCTCCCACATCCCGTGACTTCGTTCTGGGCGCGAACAATACCTGCTCAGTTTCGCCGACTCAAGTGCTAAGATCCCAGAAGACTCGACAAAACGAGCGCGCTGGTGCTGGGGGTGCGCGCGGACCGGGAGTCACACGTTGGATCGGACGCAAGAGCCGCCTGCCGCGACCGGAGGCCGTGACCGGCGGCTGTCGGCGACACGGGCATCGGCGGGAACCCTGCTGCAGTTCGTGCGCGATGGCAGTGCTCGCAGCCGCGCGCAGCTCGCGGACGTGGCTGGCCTGGGCCGGTCGACGGTCTCCCAGCGAGTCGGCCTGCTGATCGAGCGGCAGCTGCTGAACGAGGTCGGCGAGGGGGAGTCGACGGGTGGCCGGCCGCCCATGATCCTCGAGTTCAATCCGCGTGCCGGTCTCGTCCTCGCCGCCGACCTGGGAGCAACGCATTCGCGGCTGGCCGTCGTCGACCTTGCAGGCACCCCCTTGGCCGAGCGCTCTGACGACATCGACATCGGCGAGGGTCCCGAGATCGTCCTGCCCTGGGCCATCCGCCAGTTCGAGGAGCTCCTCGACGAGGTCGGCGGCGGCGATGACGAGGTCGTCGGCATCGGCGTCGGCGTTCCGGGACCAGTGGAGTTCCGGGCCGGTCGAACGGTCAACCCGCCGATCATGCCAGGATGGGACGGCGTCCCGATCCGTGAGCCCTTCGAGAGCCGGTGGCCGGTTCCGGTGTTGGTCGACAACGACGTGAACATCATGGCGATGGGGGAGTACTGGACCCATTGGCGCCACGTCGATGACCTGCTGTTCGTCAAGCTCGGAACGGGCATCGGGGCCGGCATCGTGGTCGGTGGGCAGATCCACCGGGGTGCCCAGGGCGCGGCCGGCGACATCGGCCACGTCCGCCTGAGCACTGCGGCGGCGACCTGTCGCTGCGGCAACGAGGGCTGCCTCGAGGCGGTTGCGGGCGGCGGCGCACTCTCGGCCGCGCTCCGGGCTGAGGGTCGTGACGTCACGAACACCCGTGACGTCGTCGAGCTCGTACGGGCCGGCGACACGCGCGCAGCGCAACTGGTCCGCGAGGCAGGCCGTGCGCTCGGTGAGGTGCTGGCCGGGGTCATCAACTTCCTCAACCCAGCTGTCATCGTGCTCGGCGGCGATCTTGCCCACGCGCACCAGCAGATCTTCGCGGGGGTCCGGGAGATCTGCTACCAGCGGTCGACGGCCCTTGCGACGCGCCACCTCGAGTTTGCACGGAGCCGCCTGGACGACGAGGCTGGCATCACGGGCGCCGCGGTGATGGCAATCGAGCACGTCCTGTCGCCGGAAGCCGTTGACCGTGCGCTGGCGGCCGCCAGCGCCTGAACCCCGGACAGGGAGAGCCATCCTGTCGTCCATGATCGCCGTCCGCGGCCTCCGCAAGTCGTTCGGGTCGCGTGACGCACGAGTCGTCGCGCTGGACGGTGTGCAGCTCGATGTCGAACCCGGCGAGTTCCTCGCTGTGACCGGACCATCGGGGAGCGGAAAGACGACGCTGCTGCACTGCGTGGCCGGCGTGCTCGTTCCGGACGACGGCACCGTCGTGGTGGATGGCGTCGAGGTCACCGCCCAGGATGAGGACGCACGCGCCGACCTTCGGCGGCGACGCATGGGCTTCGTCCTCCAGCGCCTCAACCTCCTGCCGCAGTTGACCGCCGCCGAGAACGTCCAGCTGCCCCTCGTCCTTCGCGGCGACTCCCGCCGCGAGATCGAGACGCGCACCGCCGAGGTTCTCGATCGCGTCGGGCTGTCAGGCCGTGGTGACGCGATGCCGTCGGAGCTCTCGGGTGGCCAGGTCCAGCGGGTGGCCGTCGCACGGGCGATTGCATCGAATCCGGACATCCTCCTTGCGGACGAGCCCACGGGCCAGCTGGACAGCGAGCACGCGGCGGGCCTGGCGGACACGTTCGCGTCGTTGGCCGACGATGGCGTGACGGTTGTGCTCGTAACGCATGATCTTGATGTCGCAGGCCGTGCCGACCGACGGGTCCGGCTGGTGGACGGCCACCTCGACGAATCGTGAGTCGGCAGGCTGCTGCCGTCTGGCTCCGCGGCGCACGTCGCCAGCCCGCCCGAGCTCTCGTCGTCGTCCTGACGATCGCCCTGATGACACTCGGCGCGGCCGGCTCGCTGGCCGCCGGCGACAGCCTCGAGCGGCTGTTCGTGGCCGACGCGCATGCCGAGTGGGGAGAGGTCGACGTCGAGGTGACGAGTGCCGAAGACGGGGCCATTGCGCTGCCCCTGGCCCGCTTGGTGGCGGTCAACTCCATCGAAGGGCTGTCGGGTCATGCGCCCCGGCTGATCCTGTCGGCCGTTGTCTCGCACGATGGGCGGGACGAGCCGGACGCGCTTGTCATGGGACTCGGCGCGGAGGAGCAGACCTTCTCCCCGCTGGAGGCTGTCGACGGTTCGGCGGATGTCCTCCGCCTGAGACCTGACGAGGTGATCGTCAACGAGCGGCTGGCGCATCGCCTCGACGTGGCGGTCGGCGATCCGATTTCGCTGGTCGTCGCCGTCCACCGCTCGATCGAGCGCAACGCCAGCGGAGGCATCGCGGACGTCCGCGAGGCTCGCGCTGTACCCCTGGACGTCACCGTGGCCGGCATCGTGGAGAACAGGCACGTCGCCGACCTGCACCGGACCCCGAATGTCCTGCTCCGTCGCGACGTGCTGCAGCGTGCGGTCGATTTCGGTCCCTTCGTGAACGTGCTGCACCTCGCTGCCGCCGACGACACACCGGCGGGCACCGAGCGGCTGCTGCGCACCATCGAGTCCGACGTGCGCAGCTTCGACCTCGAGTCGGATGACGTCCTTCTCGACCAGCTTGCGATTGCCGAGGACGAAGGGGGCCAGTTCCAGGCCATTCTGTTCACGCTCGCGTTGCTGGTCATCGCCGCGGCGGGCATCGCGACCGTGCAGCTCGTGACGGGACACGCCGAGGATCGTTCCGGCGAGATCGCCGTGCTCCGGACGCTCGGTGTCGGTCGGCGCACGATCATGCGGCTCGTTGCCATCGAGACGGGCATCCTTGCCGTTGCGGGCGGGGCGCTCGGTCTCGTCGGCGCCATCCCCCTGGCCCGGGTGCTCGCGCGGGCCCTGTCCGACCACTTCGCAACCCTCGCTGCGGGTCGGGGCCGGGAACAGGTCGCCTTGCCGACGGACATCGACATCGGCGTGCTCGCGACGGGCCTGCTCATCGTGCTCGTCGTCGCGATGTTGGCCGGCCGGGCCGCAGGTCGACGGCTTGCAGGCGTCGAGCTCGACACACTCCTGCGTGGTCCGGTCGAGCAGATCCCCGGGGAGCCCCTGCGGCCGCGTCGACCCACGGTGCTCCTGGTCGCCGGGGCCGCGATGTTCGGGATGGGCATTGCCGGCGGGCCGGCCTCTGATGCACTGCGGTACATGGGGCTCACCCTCGTCGGCTTGTCGTGGTGGACGCATGCCCGTCGCCGCGCCGTCGGTTTGCAACGTGTGGACGACCTCTTCGCGCTCGGGGCGCTGGTGTGGGCGACCGTCGGCGCTGGGCTCCTTGCCGATTTCTCGCAGGGATTCGAGACTGGCTTCGGGATCCTGGTTGCCGCGGGTGTCCTCAGTGTCGCGGCGACCGCCACGCTGCTCTCGCGTCGGTTTCGGCTGGTGTTTCGTCAGCTGCGGGCCTGGGTGCCTCGCGGCGCCTGGCAGGTTGCCCTGCGCACCGCCGGTGCGTGGGCCGAGGCTGCCGCCGGCCGCACGGGTCGACTGCATGCGACGTTCGGCGTGGTCCTGTTCGTCGCCGCGGCACTGCATGTGCTCGGCAACGCGATGATGATCCCGGCCGAGCGGCAGGCCGGCGGGCTCGACGTCATTGCCACGTCCGTTGCCGGCGTCGATCCCCTGCGTGTTGCCGAGCTCGCGGCCGCCGACGCGGTGGCGGCCGTTCCGTCCGTGCTGGTGCCGGAGGACGCCTACGGATCCCGGGCCAGCGAGGCGGACCCGATCCTGCGCCTGCGCTATCCCGTTCGACTCGCGGCAGCGAGCCCCGAGCTCGTGGATGTCCAGTCGTTCGGGCTTGCCGAGGCCCTTCCGGAATACCGGACCGCCGCGGAGGCGCTCGCGGCGGTCGTCCGCGACGTGGACAAGGCGGTGGTCGATCGTTACGGGCTTCCGCCGGGAGCGCGTGTCGGCGACGAGATCGTCCTCGACCTGGGCCCATCCCTGCGCCGGTTCGAGCTCGTGGCGGTGCTCGACACCTTCCTGCTCGACACGGTCTTCGTGAATCGTGCCGAGTACCACGACCTGGCAGCGTCGGTCGGCGCCAACCTCGTCCTGGCCCGCGCGGCGGAGGGCGTTGCCCCCGACGAGTTGGCGACAGCCATGGAGGAGGCACATCGGGGTCGCGGCCTCGACGCCGAGACGGTCGACCAGGTCGCCGCCGACGTGGTCTCCGTCAACCGGACATTCACGGACGTCTTCGCGTTGATCCTGCTGCTCGGCCTGGCCGTCGCCGTCGTCGCCGTGGCGGCGGCCCTTGTCCGCTCGACTCGGCAACGCCGACCTGCGCTGGCCGTCCTCCGCCTGATTGGATTGCCGCGCTGGGCGCTGGTGGTCACCGTCGTGGCGGAGCCGTTGGTCGTCGCGCTGACGGGAGGCGTCTTCGGGCTGCTCGTGGGCCTGGCCGTCCTGCGAGCCCTCTTTGCGGTCGGCTTCAGCCAACTGGCATTCGTCGTCGATGTCGGCACGCTGGTGACAGCCCTGGGCCTGCTGACCGTGCTGCTCATCGTCGTCTGCCTCCTGGCGGCATGGCCTGCGCGGCACGTGACGCCCACCGTCGCCGTCGACTGACACCAGCCTCGCTGCGGACACCGGGACACCTACGATCGCCGTAAGAGGGCGCGGACACTTTTCGGTTGCCGTGAGGCAAAGATCCGTGGGTTCGTTCGCGATGATGGGGGACTTCATTCCTTGACAAGACGAAGCCGCCCTGCTTGTCTTCGTCCGGCTCGTCACCCGCGGGAGGGCTCGTGGCGGCGCCTGCGCTGCTCGAAGTCCGGGAACTCGTCAAGGAGTACCCGGGTGTCGTCGCCTTGTCCGGGGTGGACTTCGACCTCCACGCCGGCGAGGTGCACTGCCTCGTGGGCCAGAACGGCGCGGGCAAGTCGACCCTGATCAAGTGTGTGTCGGGCGCGGTGATCCCGACCCGTGGGCAGGTCTTCGTCGAGGGCGAGCCCGTGCCGCCGGGGAATCCGCTCACCTCGATCGATCGGGGGATCGGGACGATCTACCAGGAGCTCGACCTGGTCAGCGACCTCACGGTCGCGCAGAACGTGTTCCTGGGACACGAGCGTCGCGGCCGAATCCTGCTCGACCGTCGAGCGATGATCGAGGAGACGCGACGGCTCTTCGAGCGACTCGAGCACCCGCAGATTCCGGCGACCGCGCCCGTCTCCCGGCTGCGGCCGGCCGCCCAGCAGATCGTGTCCATTGCGCGGGCACTCTCCCGGCAGGTCAAGGTCCTGATCATGGACGAGCCCTCGGCCGTGCTGGATGACCACGAGATCACCGCCCTCTTTGCGGTCGTTGAACGC
Source organism: Nitriliruptorales bacterium (assembly GCA_033721095.1). Taxonomy (GTDB): domain Bacteria; phylum Actinomycetota; class Nitriliruptoria; order Nitriliruptorales; family Nitriliruptoraceae; genus JAWWBG01. The sequence continues at coordinate 3,086 of JAWWBG010000038.1, read as the reverse complement.
CTCAAGCAAGAGGGTGTTGGGATCATCTACATCTCTCACCGCCTCGACGAGGTCAGGCGGATCGGCGACCGGGTCACGGTCCTCAAGGACGGCGCGACCGTCGCGACGGGCCTGCCCGCCGACGCGCCAGCCAGTGAGCTGGTGGCGCACATGGTGGGTCGCCCGCTGTCGGAGATGTTTCCGCAGCGCGAACCCGAGTTCGGCAGCCCGATGTTGCAGGTTCGCAACCTCACGCGAACTCCCGACGTCCAGGACGTCAGCTTCGAGGTCAGAACCGGGGAGATCCTCGGAGTGGCCGGCCTGGTCGGCGCGGGGCGGACGGAACTGTTGCGCGCGATCGTCGGGTTGGAACGGATCGATGGCGGAAGCGTCCATGTGGATGGCGCGCCGTTGCCTCCGGGACGACCGGACGTGGCCGTCGAGCGCGGCGTCGGGCTGGCCCCCGAGGAACGCAAGTCCCAGGGCCTGCTCCTGGGCTGGCCCCTGGTCAACAACGTCTCGCTGGCTGACCTCGGCCGGTTCGTTCGCGCCGGGTTCATCGACCGCCAGTCGGAACGCGCCGAAGCACACGAACAGCTGCGTGTCCTCGACACCCAGCCCGACGACCCTTCGCGCCGCGCCGGGGAACTTTCCGGCGGCAACCAGCAGAAGGTCGTGCTCGCGCGCTGGCTCCTCGGACACTGCAAGGTCCTGCTGCTCGACGAACCGACGCGCGGCGTCGACGTCGGAGCGAAGGCCGAGATCTACAAGGTCATCGCCGAGCTCGCGGCGAGTGGGCTTGCTGTTGTGATGGTCTCCTCGGAACTTCCGGAGCTGGTGGGATTCTGCGACCGGATCCTCGTCATGTCCGATGGCCGGATCGTTGCCGAGGGCGGCGGCGACGAGCTGTCGGAGGCCGACATCCTCGACTACTGCGTCAACACGAAGCTGGTGAGGGAGGCGGCGTGAGCGAGACGCTCGACGAGGCGAACGAGGCTCGGCAACGGATCGACGAACTCGTGTCCCGAGCCCGTGGGCTCGAGGTCCGCGACTACGCGCTCGCCGGCGTGGTCGTGCTGCTGCTCATCATCGGCGTCTTTGTCAGCGACCGCTTCCTCACCCTGTCGAACATGGAAACGGTGCTCAAGCAGGCAAGCGTCGTCGGCGTCATCAGCATGGGCATGACGTTCGTGATTGTCACAGCTGGTATCGATCTGTCCGTCGGTGCCATGCTGGCTGCTGCATCGGTGGCCGGCGGGACCCTCGCCGAGGCGCTGTCCGGGATCGATGGCCTGGCCTTCATTGTCGGCGCCATCGCGTTTGGGATCCTTCTCGGCGCTGTCAACGCGACCGCCATCACGTTCGGGCGCGTCGTGCCGTTCATCGCCACGCTCGCGATGTTCCTGGCGGCGCGCGGCATCGCCCTCTGGATGAGCGATCAGCAACCGATCTCGGTTGCACGGATGGACGCCGTTCGCTGGTTCGGCAACGGCGATCTGCTCGGGATTCCCGTCCCGATCCTCGTCTTCCTCCTTGTCACGATTGCGGCCTGGGTGCTCTTGAACAGGACCGCCTACGGGCGCTACGTCGTCGCCGTCGGCGGCAACCGCGAGGCAGCGCGGATCTCCGGCATCCGCGTGAATCGCATCGTCTTCAGTGTGTACGTCCTGTCCGGCCTCTGCACCGGCATCGCCGCCGTCCTGCTGTCCGGGCGGCTGGCCTCGGCGTCGCCCGTCGCCGGCAACCTCCTCGAGCTCGATGCCATCGCCGCGGTCGTCATCGGTGGCACCAGCCTCGCCGGGGGCAAGGGCACGATCGTGGGGACAACGCTCGGCGTGCTCACCTTCGCGCTCATCTTCAACCTCCTCAATCTTCTCAACCTCCCTGTGGAGATCCAGCAGATCGTCAAGGGAGCGATCATCGTCGCCGCCGTCGTCCTGCAACGGCGCGACGACTGATCTGAGGAGGGCAGCCCGGACCGTCCGGACCCAACAGAACGACCACTGCGCCGCCAGGTCGGCGGCGCTGGAAGAGAGGTGCAACACACCATGAAGATCAAGAAGACACTCGCACTCGCGGTGGCGGGCATGTTCGTGCTCACCGCCTGTGCCGATGACGAGCCGGCGCCCGCGTCCACGAACGGCGACGCCGGCGTCGAAGTCGGCGACGACAACCCTGATGGACGCACCGTTCGGATCGCGTTCAGCTTCCCGGGGGCCGACCACGGGTGGCTGGCGGCCATCACGAACAACGCGACCGCCGAGGCCGACCGTTGGGACGACGTCGAGTTCATTCCCATCGAGGGGACGAACGACTCTGCTTCCCAGGCCTCGCAGGTCGAGACCCTGATCAACGAGTCGCCAGACGCGCTGATCATCCTGCCGCACGAAGGTGACGCACTGACGCCGGTGGCGCTCGAGGCGATGAAGATGGGGATCCCCGTCATCAACGTCGACCGTGAATTCTCGACCCCGGCCGCCTACCGGACGTGGATCGGCGGCGACAACTACGGGATCGGAAAGGCTGCCGGCGAGTACATCGCCGAGCAGCTCGACTGCTCGGGCAACGTCGTGGAGATCCAGGGCCTGGCCGGCATCTCGGTCACGGACCTGCGGACGCAGGGCTTCGCCGACGCCATCGCGGAGCTGTGTGGCGACGGGATCCAGATCGTCGCCCAGCAGCCTGCTGACTTCCTGCCCGACCGTGGCCTCGAGGTCATGGAGGCGATCCTGCAGGCACAGGAGCAGATCGACGCCGTGTACACGCACGACGACGACATGGCTGAAGGCGTCGTGGCAGCGATCGAGAACGCCGGCCGCGAGGACGAGATGTTCGTCACTGGCGCGGGTGGTTCGAGCAATGCCTTCGATGCCATCGCGGAGGGCGGCCTGTACAAGGCGACGTTCCTCTACAACCCGTCGATGGCCGCCTCGGCAGTTCGCCTGGCGCGCCTGATCGCCCTTGGCGCTGCCATGGACGACCTGGTCGAGCCCGAGGTCCCGAGCCGCATCCAGCTCCCGGCGACCACGGTCACCGCCGAGAATGTCGAGAGCCTGCGCTACCTGGGCTACTGAGTCGGCCGGGTGGGGGGGGGGGGCGGGCGTAGC
>JAWWBG010000037.1:0-16277 GCA_033721095.1 Nitriliruptorales bacterium | reverse complement strand
GCACGTTTTCGTCCCGGAGGCCGTCGTGCACCATCGTGTGCTTCCAGCCAGCTGGCGGGACTGGCTTCGAGAGCAGCGTCGCGGTGGTGGTTTCGCGGGGCTCGCCCGGCGGAGCCCGCTGGTGGCGGACTGGCTGCGACTCGGGGTCTTTCTGTCTCCGACGTCTGCGGCCTTCAGTGCTGGGGTGACCGCCGTTGTCGCGGCGGTCGCGACAGGCCAGTGGACGCTGCTGGCTGCCGTGTTCCCCTGGGCGTGGCTTCGCGGGCGACTGGCATGGCGTCGAACCCGACGTGACCCGATCAGGACGGCCATCCGACTGCTCCAGTTCGGGGTTGGCGACCTCGTCCTGTTCCTCTCACTTCTCGAGGGCAGCATTCGTCACCGCCGTTTGGTCCTGTGACACGAGGTTGACCCCGGGTCACATGCGTACCCGGTGCTCCGCTGCTCCGACCGGATGGTCCCGTAGATCCCGTCGGGACCGGCAGGTGTCCGGTGGCCCGTCGTTGGTCTCATCACCCCGGTCATACCCTCCGCCGGCGACCCGGGAGTACCGACAACCATGACCGCAGGCTCGGACCTGACCGTCGTCGTACCGACGCATCGTCGGCCGGAGATCCTCGACCGGACCCTGACGGCACTCGCAAGCCAGTCCGTCGGGGGCTTCGAAACGATCGTCGTCGTCGACGGCGCCGGCGAGGTGCCCGCCGGCCATGACGTCACGGTCGTGGAGCAGGCTCATGCCGGTCCCGGCGCTGCACGCAACAACGGGGCTTCCCGGAGCCGCCGGCCGTTGTTGCTCTTCCTCGGCGACGACATGATCCCGACGCCCAACCTCGTCGCCGAGCACCTCCGGTGGCACGAGCGACGACCCGATGATCGCGTTGCGGTGCTCGGCCACGTCGACTGGCATCCGTCGGTCGCCTCATCGGCCCTGCACCGGTGGCTCGACTGGTCGTCGACCCAGTTCGACTACGTGAATCTCGCGGGCCTGGCCGGCTCGGACGTCGGCTTTGGTCGCTTCTACTCCTGCAACGTGTCCCTGAAGCGATCGCTGTACGAGCGCGTCGGTGGGTTCGACGAGGACTTCGTCATGTACTACGAGGACCTCGACATGGGCTGGCGGCTCGCCGAGGAAGGCCTGGAGCTGGTCTACGAGCCTGCGGCCCTCGTGCACCATCTCCACGACTACGACCTGGCGGGCATCCGGAGGCGCTTCGAGGGCATCGCACTGGGCGAGCGCATCATGGCGCACAAGCACCCATGGTTCGAGCCCTGGTTTCGTGCCCGGGTCGAGGCCGCCCTCGCGAAGCCTTCGGTCGGCTGGGCGGGTCGCGTCGCCACGCACATCGTCGACCGCGCACCGGCCATCGGGGGTCTTGGGACTCGGCTCGAGCGTGCCGCGAACCGGTGGTACCTGGAGGAGGTCGGCCCTGCCTACCTCGAACAGTGGGAACGCGCCGAGGCCGTCACCGAGCTGATGGACTACCTGGGGGAGGACTTCGAGGGCCGTGGCCTCATCTCTGGCGCGGAGGACGTCGACCGTGAGGCAGCGGCGGCGCCCGACGAGCTGACCTTCTACCGGACCAGCCGGGCGTACCTCTACGACCTCACCGTCTTCGAGCTGTCACCCACCAAGGACCCCTACCTGGACGCGCTCCGCAGCCTGATCGGTCCAGGTGCCCGCATCCTCGACTATGGCTGCGGCATCGGCTCGGACGGACTGCGGCTTCTCGCGGAGGGCTACGACGTCGCCTTCGCCGACTTCGACAACCCATCGACCGAGTACCTGCGCTGGCGCCTGGCCCGGCGCGGCAGCGATGCCACGGTGTACGACGTCGAGAACGACGAGATCCCCCCCGGCTTCGAGCTGGCCTACTCGTTCGACGTGATCGAGCACGTGGCCGACCCGATCGGGTTTCTCGAGCGCATGGAGGCCGTGGCCGACGTCGTGCTGGTCAACCTGCTCGAGGAGGACGAGCACGACCACGACCACGACCTCCACCATGACCTGCCCATCGACGAGATCGTGGCGCGCGCCGAGTCCCGCGGGCTGCTGGCGAGGTCACTGCATCACGGCCGGTCGCACCTGCTCGCGTGGCGCGGCCGGTCGGCAGACAGCTGATCAGGAGGCGCCGTACCAGCCTTCCTTCTCGAGGTGGAGGAGGATCTGGTTGGCCGCCTCCTCGGGGGTGATGTCGGTGGTGTCGATGGCGATGTCGGCGTCCTCGGGCTCCTCGTAGGGATCGTCGATCCCCGTGAATCCGGTGATGATCCCGGCGCGTGCCTTCGCATAGAGGCCCTTGCGGTCGCGTGCCTCGCACGTCTCGATCGGCGTCGAGATGTGGACGAGGATGTGGCCGCCGCCGTTCTCCTCGATGGTCCGCCGGTTCTGCTTGCGAACCTCGTCGTAGGGGGCGATCGGTGCGCAGATGGCGATCCCGCCGTGCTTGGCGATCTCGGAAGCGACGTAGCCGATGCGCAGGATGTTGAGGTCGCGATGCTCCTTGGAGAAGCCGAGCTCGGACGACAGGTTCTTGCGGACGAGGTCGCCGTCGAGCAGCGTGACGGTGCGGCCGCCGGCCTCGAGGAGCTTGGTGCGCAGGACGTTGGCAACCGTCGACTTGCCCGATCCCGACAGGCCGGTCATGAAGACGACGAACCCCCGGCGGCTGCGTGGCGGGTGCGTGCGGCGCAGCTCTTCCACGACCTCCGGGTAGCTGAACCACTCCGGGATCTCGCGACCGAAGGCGAGGCGCTCCCGCAGCTCGGTTCCGCTGATCGAGGCCGTCTCGGTGCCCTCCGGGATCTCGTCGACGGGCTCGTAGGCGTCCTTGGAGGGGAGGTAGACCATCATCTTGAACGGCACCATCTCGATGCCCAGCTCGGCGACGTGCTTGGCGAGGAGCTCCTGCGCGTCGTAGGGCCCATAGATGTCGTTGCCCTGCGAATCCTGGCCCGGGCCGGCATGGTCGCGGCCGACGATGAAGTGCGTGACCCCGTGGTTCTTGCGGATGATCGCATGCAGCACGGCTTCACGTGGCCCGGCCATCCGCATTGCCAGTGGGAGCAGCGCCAGGTCGGCCGTCCCCTTCGGGTAGCGCTGGAGGACGTGCTGGTAGACCCGGACGCGGGTGAAGTGGTCGACGTCGCCCGGCTTGGTCATCCCGACGACGGGGTGGATCAGCAGGTTGGCGCCGACCTCCTCGGCCGCTCGACGCGTGATCTCGACATGGGCGCGGTGCATGGGGTTGCGGGTCTGGAACGCGACGACGCTGCGCCAGCCATGCCGGGCAAAGTCGTCGCGGACCTGTGCGGGCGTCTTGCGGAGGTCGACGAAGTCGTACTGGTTGGGCAGCTGGAGTGCCTCGATCGGGCCGCCCACGTACACCGGACCCGCGACGTCGTTGAGGTAGGCGACAGCAGGGTGTGCGGCGTCGGTTGTCCCGAAGGCTTCGATCGCCTCGCGTTCCTTGTCGGGCGTCCAGATGGATTCGACGGTGAGGACGCCGAGCATGGTGCCCTCGGGGTCGCGCAGGGCGACGCTGTCGCCCATGCTGATCCCCGCCGCGAAATCCTCGGTGACGTCAAGCGTGATGGGCAGCGGCCACAGCGTTCCGTCCGGCAGGCGCATCTCGCTGAGAACGCTGTCGTGGGCCTCCTCGGTGAGGAAGCCCCGCAGCGGTGAGAACCCGCCGTTTGCCAACAGTTCGAAATCGCAGAGCTGGCGTTCGGTCAGGTCCCACGAGGGCCAGTCCTGTGAGGCCTTCTTGAGCTCGGACGCGCGGGCGTCGTCCACGACGAGGTCGACGAGCGCGCCACCGTGCGGCTCGATCAGGTGGTCGGCGGTCATGGGATCCTCATGGGGAGGTGGGAGTGGTCGAGACGCTACGCCGTCGCGCCCGGGTGGTGCGACTCGACCAGGGCCCGGCGGGGAATCCTGCGTCGCCCGATCGCCCGGAGCGTCGGCCAAGCGTCGCCCGAGCGTCGGTCGCGGGAGTGTCGGGGCCCCCACGCGTGGCCTGTCGGCCTGAGTAGCGTCCTTGCGTGATGACGCATCGGGTCCCCATGTCCGCCGTTGCCGTGGCCGCTCGGGCACCGCTGCCGACGCCCTGGCTGGACGAGCCGCGGATCGGCGAGCAGGCCATGGTCGCCGCCTTCGTCGTCTCGTTGTTCGTCGGGATCAACGGGGGGGTGCTCTCATTGATCGACGAGGCCCTCTTCGTCGGCGCGTTCGGCCTCATGTTGTTGGGCGGGCGCCCGATCCGCTTCAGCGTTCTGGCGGCCTCGTTGCCACTCGTCGTCAGCGTGTTCGGGGCGTTGTCCAGCTGGCTCGGACTGGGGTGGAACACGCTCGCGACCAGGAACACGATCCAGTTGGCCCTCTTCGGTGCCGTCATAGGGCTGGTGGCTCCGCTGCTCCGGCACCCGCGACAGCTTCGGTTGTTCGCCGTGGTCCTGGTCTGGGTTGGCGTCGTCAGCGCGGTGGTGACCTTCCTCCAGCACCAGGGCGTGGCCCCGTTCTTCGGCACGACAGGCCTCAACCGCGTGGACGGGCGGCTGCGCGGCGCCGGCTTCCTCGGCCACACGATCTGGCAGGCCCTCGTCCTGCCGACGGCGGCGGCCGCCGTGCCGTTCGTCGTTCGCCGCCGGAACCTGGCGATGGCTGCCTTCGCGGTCATCGCTGTCGGTACGTGGGCAACGATTTCGCGCGTGGGGTGGGTGGGACTGGCTGCGGCGCTCGCGCTGTACGTGACACTCGGACCCCGTGCGGGTGACGGGCGATGGCGGCGAGCCCTCATGCTCGTGACGGTCGGCGTGACCGCCATCTCGGCCCTGATGGTGTTCGGGAATCGAGACCTCGTCGACGAGACGACCCAGGCGCGCATCGATGAAACGAGCAGCGCGATCGTGCGCTTCGGCGAGCTCGGCGCGGAGGGCCTCGAGCAGGCGGATGACCGGACGACGACCGAGGGGCGGATCGTGCTCCTCAATGGCGCGCTCGAGTCCGTCGCCGAGAACTGGACGCTGGGGGTCGGGTTCGGTTGGCGCTTTCTGGATCTCGGTTGGCGCACGGGCATCTTCCTGAGTGCCCACAACACCTATGTGAGCATGCTCCAGCTGTTGGGTGTCATCGTGGGTGGCGGCGTCCTGCTCGGTTGGGCGTATCACTTCCGCCGCGCGATCCGGGTCACGGCCTTCCTGCCGGAGGCGCGCGGTCCCGTTGCGGCCATGGTGACCCTGGCGGTCGGCATGCTCGTCGTGGACACACCGACCCAGATGTACTTCTTCGCCCCTTGGACGATTGGCGTCGCGCTCGGTCCGTGGGCACGCCCCGCCGCCCGTACATGAGGCTCGCACGACTCGCCAGAGCCCACCCCGTCCTGCTTCGGGACCTGGACGACTCGCTGCCATGGGCCGAGCAGGAGGCCCAGCTGCGTGAGCGCTTCGGCTATGGCGCCAACGATGCCTTGACAGCCGAGCTCACGGCGCTGGGACACCCCTCGATCGACGTCGTCGTCAACCACGAAGCCGCCCAGCAGGCATGGGCCGAAGCCCATGGACACGATGTCGAGCGGCCGGACTGGCAGGTGGAGGTGCTGCTGGACCGATTGCGCCGACACGAGCCCGATGTCCTGTTCGTCTCCGACTTCAAGATCGTCGATCCGTCCGTGATCGACCGCCTCCGCCGAGAGCTGGCGCCGCTGCTCGTCGTCGCCTGGTCGGGGGCACAGTTCGACGATCGTCGCTACTTCGAGTCGGCCGACCTGGTGCTGACGTGCGTCCCCGAGCTCATCCCCTCGTTTCGCCAACACGGGCGACCCGTCGAGCTGTTGGCCCATGCGTTCGATGCGCGCCTGCTGGCCCAGCTCGGCCCGCGACGACCCGACCACGATTCGGTGATCTTCGTCGGACAGCTCCAACGCTGGCATGATCGACACATGCGCCGCGTCGAGGTGCTCGAGCACCTGGTTGCCGCCGGCGTGGCCATCGACATCCACGCGCCGCAGTACGACTGGGACCTCCAGCAGGCGGCCCGTTCCTCGGCGCGCACCCTGGCCTGGCAGGCGGACCGGGTGCTCGGCGCCGTGGGTGTGCCGCAGCAGACCCGGCGATCGTGGCCCGTCCTCCGTCGCCTGGACAACTGGGAGGCGCGGCCGCCGTCCTGGCGTTCGCGCCAGCTCCGCGCGCACCTTCGCCCGCCGCTCTTCGGGCTCGAGATGTTTGCGGCCCTCCGACGAGCTGCCGTCACCCTCAACGTGCACGCCGACGTGTCCGTGTCCCACGCGAGCAACCTGCGGCTGTTCGAGGCGACCGGTGTCGGCACGTGCCTGCTGACGGAGGCGCGGGACAACCTCACCGACTGGTTCGTTCCGGGCGAGGAGATCGTCACGTGGGAATCACCTGCCGACTGTGTGCTCCAGATCCGCCGGCTGCTCGACGACCCGGTGCGCTGCGAGGCGATTGCGGCCGCAGGCCAGGCGCGCACCCTTCGGGATCACACCATGCGCCGTCGCGCAGAGCGCCTGCTCGAGCATCTGGGGGCGCGGTTGCGCTGATGATCCCGACGAGCTGTCAGACGGCGCGGTACCGGCCCCGACCTGTTGTCGGACGGCGCGGCACCGCGGCGTCCGGCGAGTCACCGGTGGAGCCAGCCCTGTTCGCGCTCGAACGAGCGGCGCCAGGCCCGCACCCACTTCCGCACCCACCACATCACGTTCCGGCGCGGCATCTCGCCGTTCAACGGTGAGTAGGCCCAGTTCCAGTCCGTCCTTGGAACGCGCCAGTCCGGGCCGTACTTGGTCTCCAGATAGCGCTCCGGGGGCGAGGGAACGGCGTACGTCCGCCCCAGGAACTCGTGGTCCTCGAGATCGAACGGCTGGTAGCGGTAGATGATCGGCTGGCCGTCCATCCAGGCGGCGTGCCACATCGAGTCGCCGTCGGTGTAGAAGACGTAGATGTCCAGTTCGACGTGGTCGCGCATGAACCGGATCTGGTGCCCGTGCTCGGGCGTACCCACCTCCGAGACAACGCGGAAGCCGATGTCGACCAGGGCGTCCTTCATCGTGGCGCCCGGCGTGCCGGCATGGACGGCGAGGTCGACGTCCCAATCGTGTTGGATGAAGTCGCCCTCGCGAACACAGCCGAGCAGGGTGCCGTCCGTCAGCCAGGCGCGGACCCCGGCCCGTGCGAGCGCCGCGACGGCCTCGTGCAGCGCCGTGGCGGCAGCGTCCCGATCCAGCTGGACGGGGTGCCTGTCCGCTGGCTGCCACGGTTGCACTCGTCCGGCCAGGGCCAACCCGAGCACGCGCCCCCGCAGCACGGCCCATCGGTAGCGGACCTCCGAGGGCGTTCGCACGGCGGCGAGGAGGAGCCCGCCGGCAGCGCGGATGATGAGCGTGGCCACCAGCCGGAGCGGGAGCCGGTGCGCGCGGGTCAACCAGCCGTAGCCGAGGGAGTACTCGAAGGCCTTGCTCGCCACCACGTCGGCGTCCTCGGCGTGGCGGTCCGGATGGCGCACGACCACGTCCGGTCGGAACTCGATGCGCGCCCCGGCCCGGAGGCAGCGGATGGCCAGATCACTGTCCTCACCACCCTGGAACGGGCTCAGGCGGCCGGGGTGGTGGACGCTGGGCGCGCCGGGTCCGATGCGCTCGTCGAAACCGCCGACGCGCATGAGCAGCTTGCGTGGCAGGACGAGTGCGTGCGTGGCCGCCACGCGCAGGGACAGCGGGACGGTGAGGCTGGTCGCCGCGACGGGACTGCGAGACAGGAACTCGTCGCCTTCCTCGGTCAGCACCCGCGCGACGATTCCCTCCGGGGCTTCCGCAAGGGCGCGCAGAGCACGTTCCAGGGTGTCGTCGTCCAGCCAACTGTCATCGTCGGGGAAGAGCACGTACTGACCGCGTGCCCCGGCCAGGCCGACGTTGCGCTGCCGGGAGGCGCCGCGAGGCGCCTGCATGATCGTGAGAACCGGACGCAGCGGAGCCAGGGCCGGATCCTCGGGGTCCAGGTCGATCGGACGATCCGGAGGACCGACGACGAGGACATCGGCCACGAGATCGGCCTGGGGGGCGATGCTCCGCAGCAGGCGCAGGAGCCCGTCGGGTCGCGAGCCGCCGGTTGCGATGACGACGCTGAATGGCCGCGGCGCGTCCGTCACGGCGAATCCGCCCGTGCCCCCGGCTCCGCCGGGTCGAGCAGCAGCGACACCATCGACCGCTGCATCGCGCCCGCATCAAGGATGGCGCCCCGTTCCTGCGCCGCCACTCCCGCGAGTCGCCACGCGTTCGCGTCCCGCAGCAGGTGCTCGACGTGCTGGGCGAGCTCCGTCGCCGATCCGGGCGCAAACCACGTGGCACCGTCGGCTGCCACCTCGCAGTGCGCGTCGATGCGAGATGCGACCGGTGGCGTGCCGACGCTCATCGCCTCGGCCAGCGTGAGGCCGAAGCCCTCCTGCAGCGACGGGTGGACCGACAGCAGTGACCGACTCACCAGGTCGACGAGGACCGCCGTCGGAACGGGTGCGTCCGTGAACGTGACATGCGCACCGCGACGCCGGGCGCGATCAATCGCGTCGGGCAGGCGTGGATCGCGCCACGGCGATGCCGTCACGAACATCCACTCGGGCGTCAGGTCGCGCTCCGCCAGCAGGCCGGCCGCCTCCAGGGCCGTGGGGAGATCCTTGTGCGGGTTCGAGGTCCCGACGTACACGACTCGTTGCTCACGTGCAGCGCGTGGATGCGGTCGCGCCAGTGCCCAGCCGGGGTCGATCCCGTTCGGGATCACGTGCACGCGCCCATCGAGCGCTGGATGTCGCGCGACCAGTCTGGCGGCAGTGGCGTTCGACGGCGTGATCACGGCATCGGCAAGACGGGCGACGCGTCGCAGCTGTCCTCGCGCGTAGGTGCGCTTCCATGGCGGGAGGAGTCCCGACGGGTCCTCGAGGTGGATCAGGTCGTGCACCGTGCTCACGAGACGGCCGGCCGGTGCGCGGTAGATGGCGTAGTGGGGGATCCACCAGGTCGCGATGGACCTGCGGGACAGGCGTCGGCGGGCATCGACAGGCGGCAGGTATGCCGAGTCGACCCTGCTGACGACCAGGTTGGCCGGGAGCCCCGGTTCCCCGACGTCACCGCGCCGCACGACCGCGACAACGCGGTCGACCGCCGCGTCCACGAGCCCCTGCATCGCCAGGCGCAGGTGCGTCCCGATGCCCGTGTCGTTCCATTGGCGGGCATCGACGACCAGCTGGCGGTCGGTCACCACTCCTGGCCCTTGCGGGCCTCGATGAGGCGGCGGAGCTCGCTGGTCGAGATCCCGGGTGTGCGCTCCAGGTAGACGACCTTGCACAGGTCCGAGCAGAAGTCGAAGGCCCCGCGCCAGTCGTCGCCCATGACCAGGACGTCGGCACCGTGCTCCGTGATGTACTGCCGTTTCAGCTCGAGCGACTCCTCGAGAAACACGTTGTCCACGCAGTCGAGGGCGCCGATGATCTCCACGCGGTCCTGCTGCGGGAAGACGGGCGTGTAGCCCTTCTTCTCCATGTTGAGCTGATCGGTGGACACGCCGACCACCAGCCGGTCACCGAGCTCGGCGGCCCGTCGAAGCAGTCGGACGTGCCCGACGTGCACCAGGTCGTAGGTCCCGAACGTGATCACCGTGACCATGATGTCCTGTTGCCCTTGGGACCGGAATCGGCGCGAGCGTATGGTTCTGGCACCACGAGTTCGGCAAGGCGGGAACCGTGCGGACATCGTCGTCGTGAAGGCGCACCGGGCCCGCGAAGAAACTGAGGGTGACAGATACTCACCAGTTTCCTATAGTGATGGGCCGAGTCGGGAATGGGATGGGTCACTTGTGACCTCGGTGGATCTCGCCGAGCCCTCGTTGGTGCGCGCGGCAACATCGGTGCCCCTGTGGAAGCGGGCGGTCGACGTCGTTGCAGCCAGCGTGTTGCTGCTGTTGCTGCTGCCACTGATGCTCGTTCTTGCAGCTGCCGTGAAGATCACGTCACACGGACCCGTGTTCTATCGGCAGGAGCGGTACGGGCTCAACGGCCGTCGCTTCGAGATGATCAAGTTCCGCACGATGCACGTGGACGCCGACGAGCAGCTGCAGCAGGACGATGCGCTCCAGGAGCTCCTCCGCGCTGGCGGCAAGCCGGCCGAGGACAGCCGCGTGACCACGCTCGGTCGCGACATGCGCCTGCTCAGCCTCGACGAGCTGCCCCAGCTGTGGAACGTCATTCGGGGCGAGATGAGCCTGATCGGCCCGCGCCCACTGCGTTATCGGTTCGAGCTGGACTGGTACGAGGACGGCGTCGATGAGCTGCTGTCCGTGCGTCCGGGCATGACCGGGCTGTGGCAGGTGTCCGGTCGCAGCAACGTGTCCCACCGCCAACGGGTCCAGCTCGACCTTGAGTATGTTCGCAGCATGGCACCTTCCAACGACCTGTCGATCCTGTTGCGCACGATCCGCGTGGTGCTCTTCCCGCGTGACAACGGGGCGTACTGACCGGCTTCGTCGGCTGCGCCGTCGTTTGCCCCTTGGCCTCCGACGCCGGCTTTCGTCGGCGTCCTCGACCAACACCGGTGGCGGACGTCGTCGTCGCCGGCGACGGTTCGTTGCGTTGTGGTCGCTGGCCGTCCTGGTCATCGTGGGAGCGCTGGCGGCCGTGGTGCTCCGGGACGCCGTTTCGGTGGCTCGCACCCTGCTGGCCGTCTCCGACGACATGCTGGATGCCCGGTCGGCGGCGCGGATCGGCGATCTCGAGCGCGCCGACAACCTTCTCCGAGCTTCGCGAGCCCGGCTCCGTGGATCCGCCAGTCTGACCAACCGGCCACTCTGGGAGACGTTCGAACGAATCCCCCTCGTCGGGAACTCACTGACCACGGCACGCCTCGTCACCGAGACCGCCGACGAGGCCGCACGTGTCGGGCGCTCCCTGATCGGGAAGTCGGACGTCGTGATCGATGATTCCGGTCGGCTGTTGATCGGCCTCGAGGGCCGGCGGCTCACGGTCGAGCAGATGGTCGTCGCAGCCGATGCCATCGCTGCGGTCAATCTCGATGCGTTCGATGCGGCCCTCCAGGAGCTGGAGGGATCGCCGGCAACCTGGATGCCCGCGCAGGTGCGGGCTGCTCGAACCGAAGTGATCCGACTCGGACGCGAGGTGCTCTCCACGCTCGAGCACGCCGAGCAATCCTTGCGCGTCGTCCCGGCATTCGCCGGCGCCAACGGGACGCGGCGCTACTTCCTGGCCATGCAGAATCCCGCGGAGCTTCGCGGCACGGGCGGCCTCATCGGGTTCTTCTCGGTGCTCACGGCGAGCAACGGCGAGTTCGACCTGTCCGAGCCCGAGACCTACGACGTCATCGATCGTCCCGGCGTCCTGGACCCCGGGACACGCGGCTCCGTGGGGGACGACGAGTTCGATCGTCGGTACGGCGCCGCCCAGTCGCGTCACTTCATCGCGAACGTGAACCTCGATGGTGACCTCGAGACGGTCGGCCCCGTCCTGCGGGATCTCGCGCAGCGCCAGCTGGCCGTGCCGCTGGACGGCGTTGTCCTGGTCGATCCCGTCGGGCTTGCCCGGGCGATGGGAAACGTGGGCCCGGTCGATGTCCCCGACGAGTTCATCGACCCCACCGGCCAGATCCCGGACCCGTTGCCGGCCCACCTCATTCCGGCGGCCACGATGTCGCTGGCCTACGACGTCTTCGGGTCCAACACGGAGGAGCGAGACGATTACCTCCGTGAGCTCGCGACTGCTGCCTTCAACCAGCTCTTCGACGGGGGCTGGGATCCCATCGTCGTGAGCCAGGACATCGCTGCCGCGGCACTGTCCCGGCACATCCAGGTGTGGACGGACCGTCCGGACGAGCTGGCACTGTTCCGGAGTCTCAACGTGTCGGGGGCACTGGACACCCGACATGACGGGGATCACGTCGCAGTGACCGGCGTGAACGCGGCGTCGAACAAGCTCGACTACTACACCCAGCGGCGCATCGACGTCACGCTCTGGTTGAACGGGCCGGAGCCCGATGCCACGCGGACGGCCACGGTCGAGGTCGTGGCGACCAACGAGGCACCGGCTGACGAACTCGACAGCTACGTGGCGGGGTCGGGGACCTACGACCCCGCGCGTCGGTTTTCCGTTCGCGACGGGCCCCACGGGCTCAATCGAACGTGGTTCACGGTATGGGGCCCGCCCTCGTCCCGGCTGCTGCGGGTCGAGTCGCTCGAGGGTGGGGCGGTCGAGCGCCCGATCAGCGACGCCTTGTCACGTGCGCTCGCGGTCGACCGCACGGTGACGATGATGCCGGGTGAATCCGACGGCTTCCGTGCGACGCTTTCTGCGCCTGCGCACCTGCGACGGGTTGGGCCCGACCGGGAGTTCGAGTTCGTCCTGCGCCGGCAGCCGTCGGCCGTCGCTGACGACGTCTCGATCACCGTCCATGCGCCACGGGGCTGGGACATCCTCGAAGCCGAGGCGGTGCAGACTGCCGAGCCCATCCTTCCGGCTGCCAGGAGCGACTTCGAGCGCGTTGACGGTGACGGCTCGGTGACGTTTCGCGGACCGGTGGATGCCGACGTGCACGTGCGCATCACGCTGACCCGGCCGCTCGCCGACCGGCTGGCCGACTGGTTCCGGTTGCCCGTCTAGTTCACACGCGGGCGATCGCCGGTCCACAGCGGCTCCTCCGTGGACGTGGCGACCATTGCGTTCGAGCTGGCTGCTGCCTTGGCCGTCGCCCCGTAGCCGCCCTGGTCGGAGTAGGCGCCGTAGGCGTAGACATCCTGGTCGCGTGGATCAACCGCCGTCAGGACGGTGCCCACGAGATGTGCACCGATGCGGTTCAGCCGGGCAACGGCTGCGCCGACCGGCCGGCGCCTGCTCTCCAGCGCGTGGACGACCAGCAGCGTGGCATCGACCACGCTGGACAGCTCGAGGGCGTCGGCGACGGGCAGCACGGGCGGTGCGTCCATGACGATGAGGTCGAAGTCGCCCTTGAGCTCCTCGAGGAGGTCGACCATGCCCTGGGACCCGAGGAGCTCGGCCGGGTTGGGTGGCGTGGGCCCCGCCGTGATGATCTCCAGGCCCGGCACGCTCGTCGGGTGACGGGCCTCATCGAGCTCGATCTGCTGGGTGATCAGGCGGGAGAGGCCGGTCGTCCGATCCAACGAGAGCATGGCGTGCAGCCGTGGCTGCCGCATGTCGGCATCGATGAGCACGGTGGCGTAGCCGGCCCGGGCCGCCGTGATGGCGTAGTTGGCGGCGACCGTCGTCTTCCCCTCCGCTTCGAGGGCGCTCGTGAGGATGAGCGAGCGAAAGGCCGTCCCGGCGGCGGCGAACCGCAGGTTCGTGCGCAGCGTGCGGAAGGCCTCCGAGGCCGGCGCAGCCGGCGCCACGAGCGCGACCAGCCGGTCCTCGTCGGCCTCCTCGTGCCACGGCACCTGGGCCAGGACGGGGCGGCCGCCCGTGGCCGCTGCAAGGGCGGCCTCGTCCGAGATCGAGTCGTCGAGGCGTTCGCGCACGATGGCGAGCAGGACGCCGGCGCCCAGCCCGAAGAGGAGACCGAGCACGAGGCTGCGCATGGGCCGCGGTTCGATGGGCTGGCCGGGGACGACCGCGTGGCGCAGGATCGAGCCGCCGCCCCTGACGAAGGCTTCCTCGTCGCTGAAGACGGCCAGCTGCGTCTCGATCGAGGCGAGCGACTGCAGCACCTGGGCCCGTTCATCCAGGAGCGGTGCAAGGTCGGCCGGGTCGGACGCGTCGATGAGGGTGTCGAGCTGGTCGAGGCGATCGGTGAGCGTGGCCTGTCGGGACCGGAGCGTCGCCGTGCTCTCGAGGAGGCGTGCGACGGCGTCCTCACGACGCCACTCCAGGTAACCATTGGCGAAACCCTCGGCCAGCTCGGCGGCTCGGTCCGGGTCGACGTCCCGGACCGAGAGGATCAGGACCCTGGTGTCGCCGATGGGGGTGACCGACAGCTGGCCCAGCAGCCGCCGCGGCGGATCCGACAGCGCGAGGTTCTCCACGACACGTTCGGCCACCTGCTCGCTTGCCAGCACGCGGACCTGCGTGTCCAGCTCCTGCTCGCTGAACAGGTCTCGCTGGCCGCTGAGGTTGGCGAAGCCCGAGGTCGTCGGGGGCTCGATCTCGAGCTCGACGGATGCGTGGTAGACGGGCGTGGTGACCAGTGCCAGGGACACGGCGACGGCCGCTCCGATGACGCCGGCGAGGACGATGATCCACCGACGCCGCCGCAACATGTGCAGCGTTGTCCGCAGGTCGATGATCGCGTCGGGGACCGTGAGGGGCCCGTGGGCCGGATCGTTCATGGTTGCCAGGGCTGGCCGGATGTGTGGAGGCTACCGGTGCACGGGTCCCTAGACTCGGGCCCGTGACCGGCTTCTCCCTCAGCGGCGGCCGCTTCGTCGTGACCGGCGCGGCCGGTTTTCTGGGTTCCCATCTGGCACGTCGACTCCTCGACGAGGGCGCCTCGGTCGTCGGGATCGACAACCTCCTCACGGGCCGCCTCGTCAACCTCGACCGGCTCGTCGGCGACGCCGACTTCACCTTCATCGACTACGACGTCACCAACTACCTGCACGTCTCGGGCAGCGTCGACGGCGTCCTGCACTTTGCGTCGCCAGCGTCTCCCGTCGACTACCTCGAGCTGCCGATCCAGACGATGAAGGTCGGATCCCTCGGAACCCACAAGGCGCTGGGCCTGGCACTCGCCAAGGATGCCCGCTTCCTGATGGCCTCGACCTCCGAGATCTACGGTGACCCGCAGGTCCATCCTCAGCCGGAGTCCTACTGGGGGCACGTCAATCCGGTTGGCCCGCGGGGCGTCTACGACGAGGCCAAGCGGTTCAGCGAGGCCCTCGTCTATGCCTACCGGACCGCACATGGGCTGGCCGTCCGCGTGCCACGCATCTTCAACACCTATGGACCCTGGATGCGCCGTGCGGACGGCCGAGCGGTGCCCACGTTCATTGCGCAGGCACTGGCCGACAAGCCGGTCACCGTCCACGGCGACGGCTCGCAGACGCGCTCACTGTGCTACGTCGACGACATGATCGACGGGTTCGTGGCCCTGTTCACCTCGGACTGGGACGAACCCTGCAACCTCGGCAACCCCGAGGAGGTGACTGTCCGCCACTTGGCGGAGCTGGTCATCGAGCTCACGGGCTCCCGCAGCGAGATCATCGAATCGCCCAGGCCCACGGACGATCCGCAGGTGCGCCAGCCCGACATCACCACGGCCACCCGGGAGCTCGGCTGGTCACCGCAGGTCACGCTCCGCGACGGCCTGCAGCGCACGATCGATTGGTTTCGCGCCACGGCCTGAGCACCCCGCTTGGAGTCCGCCCGCCGTCAGGTGGCAGACTGCGCCCCCGCACGATGGAATGACCCGTGACCACCTGGGAATACCTGACCGTTCCGCTCGTCAGCCACGCGCTCCAGCAGATCCTCAACCAATGGGGTGCCGAGGGCTGGGAGCTCGTCACCGTCGTCAATGACATCGCCTACTTCAAGCGGCCTGTCGCCTGACATGAGCACGGCGTTGGAACGGCTCGCGGCCCGAGGGTTGCTGCTGCCACCGGTTCCGGAGCCCGCGGCTGCCTACCGGCCATGGACCAGGGCTGGGGACCTCGTGTTCACGGCGGGGCAGCTTCCCACCAGGGATGGAGCGTTGGCGGCGACGGGTCTCCTCGGGCGCGACCTCGCCACAGCCGAAGGACAGGCCCTTGCCGAGCTGGCAGCCCTCAACCTGCTTGCCGTCGCAAACGCCGCCTGTGACGGCCTGGAGGACGTGCGCGTCGTCAAGCTGACCGTGTTCGTCGCGTCGGCCCCGTCATTCACCGAGCAGCACCTGGTTGCCAACGGCGCCTCGCAGCTGCTCGCCGACGTGTTGGGCGAACGTGGTCGCCACGCCCGGTCGGCGGTGGGCGTCCCGTGCCTGCCGTTGCATGCCCCGGTCGAGGTCGAGGCCATCCTTGCAGCGTGATTCGTGGGAGGAATCGGGCACTGGGACGCCGAATCATGGTGTTGACCGGTCCCGGCACGCACCCGTGGGCCGGGAAAGCGTTGGAGTCTCGGCGCATGCTCCGTAGACTCCACGACATGCAAGCCGGATTGCCCGGCGCCCACGAGGGGAGACCTCATGATTCGTCGCCTGTCCATCCTGTTCGGTCTCACGGCAATGGTGTTGCTCGTGGCGATCGCGCCCGCCGTCGCCCAGTCCGACGTCTCGGACGTCTCG
>JAWWBG010000036.1:0-16457 GCA_033721095.1 Nitriliruptorales bacterium | reverse complement strand
GGGGTCCTCGCTGGTCGACTCGTCGGACATGTGGCCACACGAACACGGTCGGGCCGGCATACGCCGCCGGGCTAGGCGCGAGAAGAGGTGCGGCCGATGATAACGATGCGCGGCCGAAGAACGGCAAAGCCGCCACCGGCCGCCTGTGGATGCACCTGTGGACGGGTGTCGTCCGGAACGGCCAGGACCGATGCTCGAAGCCGCCGCAGCGTGGGGGTGGCCGTCCGCAACTCCTCGGCCCACCGTGCTCCCTTGAGTGCCCAGAGCTGTCCCTGCGGCCGCAGGAAGGGCAGCCCGAGAGGGATGAGGCGGTCCAGGGGTGCCACGGCCCGCGCCGTGACCACGTCGGCGCGCATGTCGGGACGGCTGTGGACAACCTCCTCGGCCCGCCCGTGAACGACCTCCACGGGGACGTCGAGGGACTGGGCCACGTCCGCAACGAACTCGACCTTCTTACGGGTGGCGTCCAACAGCGCGACGCGCAGATCGGGACGCACGATTGCGATGACCAGGCCGGGGAAACCACCACCGGTCCCGAGGTCGAGGACGGCATGCGGGCGCCGGGGGAGCAACGAGGCGACGCCAAGACCCTCGGCAATGTGGCGATCCTCGAGCTCGTCGAGACCGCGTGCACTGAGCAGGTTGTGGGGCGACTCGCGAACCGCCGAGGCAAAGGCCCGCAGCTGGGCAATCTGGCGATCCGTGAGCTGCATGGGGCTCAGGCCGGGATGCATCGGCGATTGCTGCGCGAGTCGTTCCACGTGGAACGCTGCTGGCCCCCTGAACGCGTCGCGCTCACGACGTGGCTCACACGGGCTCGATGATGACCCTGCGGCCGGGCTCACGACCTTGGCTGTGGCTGTCGACACCGTCCTGCTTGGCAACCATGCCGTGGACGACCTTGCGCTCGAAGACGTCCATCGGCTCCATGCGAACCGACTTGCCCGTGTCGAGGACCTCCTCGATGGCATCAGCGGTCTTTTCCTCGAGCTTTTCCATCCGGCGAGCCCGATAGCCCTCCACGTCGATACGGACACGCGTGCGACGCTGGAACTGCCGCTGGAGGGAGCACCGCACGAGCTCCTGGATCGCGTCGAGCGTCTGACCGCGACGCCCGATCAACGCGCCGCCGTCAACCTCGACGATCTCGACCTCCGCGTGGTCGTCGCCGACGCGGATCTTGAGATCGCCCGGCAGATCGAACGAATCGAGCAGCGCCTCGAGGAAGTCTGCGGCGGCGTCGGCTTCCTCGTCCAGTTCCTCGGGTGTCGGACCGTCGTCGGCCTGATCCGCGTCCCCTGCGCTGCCGGACGGCTCATCGTCCTCGGCCGCTGGCGCCGCTTCGTCGACAGCGTCGACGTCGTCGGGCGTCGGGTCGTCCGGGTGTTCCTCGGTGTGGTCGTTCACTGGATCCTCCGATCCCTGCTCATCCTGTCCGCCGTCAGGCGCGTCGTCGTCGGCCTCGGCAAGCTTGATCTTGACCTTGGCCGGTCGGCTCCGTGCGGTTGACCAACCGTCGGCATCGACCGTGACGCGCAGGTCGCCGTCGCTGACGTCCAGCGCGGAGGCCAGGGCACGTCGGAGTGCATCTTCGAGTGGGCCGCGAACAGACATCGTGTTCCTCCTGGGGCGGCGGGTCAGCTCCCGGGGCGCGGGGGCAGGTGGTCCTTCTTTGGCTTCTTCTTCCGAGTCGGTGGTGACACGGACGGCGGCGGACTGCCCGAATTCTGGCTCTTTTCCGTCGTTCTTGGTGCAGAACGCTGCTTCTTGGCGCCGCTCGAATGATCGGAAATCTTTCGAGTCTTGCCGTCGGCCCGGCCGCCGTCCCCTCTGCCATGGTCGGGGTGCTTCGGGGTGGGACCCGCGTGGGCGGCTTCGCGGAGGACGATCTGCTGCTGCACGACCTGCCAGAGGTTGGTCGTGACCCAGTAGACGAGCACGCCGAGCGGAAGGTTGAAGCTGATGAACGCCAGGAAGACCGGCATGACGTACATCATGATCTTCTGGGTCTGCTGCTGCTGCGGGTCCGCCGACGTGTTGCGCGAGATCAGCTGGCGCTGCGTGATGAACATCGTTGCGCCCATGAGCACGATGAGCAGCCAGCCGGGCCAGCCAGCCGCACTGACCGCCATGTCCAGACCGGGATCGACGTTGGCGATGGCGCTCGAGAGCCCCTCGGTGCCGACGTCGAGGTGGGTCGCAAGCTCGGTGCCGAACTCCGTGACGGTGCCGTCCTCGGCGAAGACTCGGTTCTCGAGCCCCTCGTGATAGCTCATGGCCGTGCCGGCGGACACGAACGACGTGAAGAAGTGGAACTTGGTTCCGACGAGCTCGGCGGAGCCACGCAGCACCGAGAAGAGCGCGAAGAAGATCGGCATCTGCGCCAGCAAGGGCAGGCACCCACTGGCGGGGTTGACGCCCTCTTCCTTGTAGAGGGCCATGGTCTCTTCGTTGAGCTTCTGCTTGCGCTTGCGGTAGAGCTCGGGGTCCTTGCGCATCAGGTCGCGGTCGGTCTTGTACTTCTTCTGCAGCGCCTTGATCTTGGGCTGCAGCTCCTGCATCGCGCGCATCGAGCGGGTCTGCTTGATCGCCAGCGGCAGCAACAGGATCCGGACTGCCAACGTGAGGGCGATGATCGCCCAGCCCCAGGCATGGTCGCCGAACAGGGGTTCGATGGCATCGTGAATCGTGACGAGAATCGCCTCGAAAGCACCCGTTATCGCGTTCCAGATGTCGCTCATGCCGCTCGCTTCTGTGGGTGCTGCCGATCACCGATGGCAGGTGGCGGGACGTGGTCGACGCCACCGGGATTCCAGGGGTGGCACCGCCCGATGCGCCGCAGTGCCAGCCAGCCACCGCGGACGACCCCGTGCCCCGTGATCGCCTCGACGGCATAGCTGGAACAGGTCGGGTGGAACCGACAACGCGGACTGCGGATCGACGCGGACTTCTGGTACAGCCGGATGAGCGAGACGAGGAGCCATCGGAGCGGTGCCCGTGCGGGGGAGAGGTCGCTCATGACCAACCGGCTCGTTCGCGGAGGTCCTGGAGATCCGGTGCCACCGCGCCCAGTTCGCTGGCAGCGCAGTCCGGACGCGCCACGAGGACCACGTCGGTCCCGGCAGGCCAGACCAGGTGTCGCGCCGCCTCGCGAAGGAGCCGCTTGGCCCGGTTGCGTGCGACCGCGGTGCCGACACGGCGCGAGGCCACGACGGTCAGCCGTGGGGGGCCTCCGTCCTGGCGCGCGCGATGGTGCAGCACGACGAGCCGCCCGGGCACGCGCGCAGCGCGCAGCGTGGCAGCAACGTCGCGCGAGGACGTCAGCCGCTCAGCGGCCATGAGGGCTGGTGTCGACAAGATCAGGCCGACAGGCGCGCCCGACCGCGCCGACGACGGCTGCTGACGATGCGACGTCCGGCACGCGTGCGCATCCGGCTGCGGTAGCCGTGCTTGCGCTTGCGGCGACGGTTGTTGGGCTGATACGTGCGTTTCACGGCCTGCCTTTGTTGCAGGGCCCGCACGCGGTGACACGAGGTCGGAGGTGTCGAGGAAGCGAGCGGGGGCGCCACGCGGGCGCGGTCAACGAGGGGCGAAGTGTAGGGGCCGAGCACGGCGACCGGCAACCGCAGGTGCCCGCACCCCACCGCGCCGTCGGTGATGGGTCGCCCACCTTGCGCGAGCGGAGGACGCATTTCCACAATGGGCCAACGCACGTCACGGGTCAGTACCGCAGCTTCAGCGCACGATGAGGCTTGGCTGTGCGCGCTCAGCGGACAAGGTGGCACCGATCTGGCGCTCCTGTGGAAAACACGGTTGCCGCCGCTGGAGGGGATGAATTAGTGTGCGAATCGGTTCGCCGCCACTGCTGACTGGCCGCCCTGGCGCAGATTCCCCGGCCACCTGGCACCGGCGACGGGCCCTTCCCCGCGGTCAGTACGACGTCCTCCCGGTCGTTCCTGCTTTTTCCACAGACTGTGGAAACTTGTGTGGACGACGGAGTCCGTCCCGCCGGCCACGACACACGCAAGGTGGCTGTTTTCGGCCGAAAACGGTCGATACGAGCCTGTTCCTGGCTTGGGAGGAGTTTCCGTGAGCGCTGGGCCAACCGTGGATCCTCGCACCCTCTGGGACCGCCTGCTGGACATCCTGCTCCACGAGACGACGTCGGACGCCCAACAACGATGGCTGTCCGCAACGGAGACGGTGGGCTTCAGTGCGGACACGTTGGTCCTGGCCGCCCCGCACGACTTCGCCCGCGACTGGATCGATGCCAACCTGGGAACGCGCATCACCGACCTCGCCTCGCGGGACGCCGACCGGCCCATCACGCTGCTGGTCACCGTCCAGCCCGATCCCGAGCCGTTCGACGAGGAACCGGAGCCGGCGCCGTCGGCCGGTGCCAGCTACCCAACGCCGTTGCCCCCCCGGCAGGGCCGCCATCGCGACCTCGATGAGCTTGCCGATGGCGACGAGGCCATTGCCGACGGGTCTGACCTCCTGCCGCGAATCGGGCCCGTCGTGGAACGTCCGGTCCGACCCATCGGCCAGGCCGACCCCGAACAGTCTCGCACGCTCACGGCGAAGTACCAGTTCGATGACTTCGTCATCGGACCCTCGAACCGCTTTGCCAACGCCGCCGCACGCGCCGTGGCCGAGGCCCCTGCCAAGTCGTACAACCCGCTGTTCATCTACGGCGGCTCCGGCCTCGGGAAGACCCATCTCCTCCACGCGATCGGCAACTACGTCCGCGAGAACTATCCGCGGCTGCGCGTCGAGTACGTGACCAGCGAGGACTTCACCAACGAGTTCATTGCCGCCATCAGCAACCGCTCCGTGTCGGCGTTCCAGGGCCGCTATCGGCGCAGTGACGTGCTCCTGGTCGACGACATCCAGTTCCTGGAGGGCAAGGAGCGCACGCAGGAGGAGTTCTTCCACACGTTCAACACGCTGCACAACGCGGAAAAGCAGATCGTGATGACGTCCGACCGCGCGCCCAAGCAGATCTCCCAGCTCGAGGATCGACTCCGCAGCCGGTTCGAATGGGGCCTCATCACCGACGTGCAGCCACCGGACCTCGAAACGCGCATTGCGATCCTCACCAAGAAGGCCCAGGCCGACGAGCTGACCGTCTCGCCGGACACGCTCGAGCTGATCGCCTCGAAGGTCGACTCGAACATCCGTGAGCTGGAGGGCGCACTGATCCGCATCGCGGCCTACGCGAGCCTCCACGGCAACCCGCCGGACGCGAGCATGGCCGAGACGGTGCTGCGTGACGTCTTCCCGGAGGGTGGCAGCCGCCAGATCACCGCACAGCTGGTCATGGACGAGGTGGCCCACCATTTCGCCCTGTCCGAGGAGGAGCTCTGCAGTCCCTCCCGAACCCGATCCCTGGTCCAGGCGCGCCAGATCGCCATGTACCTGGTCCGCGAGCTGACCGAACTGTCGCTGCCGAAGATCGGTGAGGCCTTCGGTGGGCGCGATCACACGACGGTGCTGCACGCGAACAAGAAGATCGCGCAGTTGATGCAGGAAAAGCACGACGTCTACGAGACCGTGCAGTCGCTCACCAACCGCATCCGAACGGAAGCGCGCACCTCATGAGCGCCTCACGTTCATCCTCACCTTCACCCACAGGGTGTGGACAAACATGTGGACGAGATGTTGAGGTCTCCGTCTCGCTGTTGACGACGGGTGGTCGGGTCTCTGTGGACGACGTGCGCGCAATCCGTGGACGGACTGTGACCGGCCGTGGACAGTTTCGTTGGCGCACGGCGGACGGTGGACAATGGTGGAAAACTCGCCCTGCTGTCCACGGGGTTTCCCCGACCCGAAACCGGTCGCTGACCGGGCAAAACAGCAATTCATCCCCAGTTTGCACACCCCTGACGATGACGATGACTGATCAGTCTTCTGGTTTCTTTGTCACAAGGACTGTGCAGGCTTCCCGTGAGATCCGCACTCGGTTGTGTGGGAACGGGACAACCCAGCGGAGAACAGCATGAAGCTACGTGTCGAGCGCGAGCAGTTTGCGAGCGGCATCACGTGGGTGACGCGAACGGTCGCTGCCAGGGCACACCTGCCGGCATTGTCGGGCGTGCTGCTCGAGGCAGCCGACGGTGCCCTCACCGCCCGGACCACCGACCAGGAAATGTCGTCGGTCATTGCCATCCCTGCCCAGGTCGATGAGCCGGGAACCGCCCTGCTGCCGGGCCGCTACCTCGCGCAGCTCGTCGGCCGTCTGCCCGACGCGCCCGTCGCCCTGTCCCAGGCCGGCGATGCGGTCGAGATCCAGGTCGGTCGTGCCACCTTCCAGTTCCGGTCGATGTCCGCCTCGGACTTCCCGGTCATCGCGCCGGTGGCGGATGACGCCGCAGGTGCACCGATCGCGTCGGACGCCCTCACCAGGCTGGTCGGGCAGGTCGCACGCGCCGCCTCGACCGACGAGGCACGGCCGGTCCTCACGGGGGTTCAGCTGGCGGTGGCCGATGGCGTGCTGACGGCGGCCGCCACGGATTCCTACCGGCTCGCGATGCGCCGGCTGCCGTGGGCGGGGGGCTTCGAGGGTGAGGCCCTCGTCCCTGCCCGAGCGCTTCAGGAAGCCGCTCGGTTCGGCGGCGAGACGGATGCCGAGATCCAGATCGCCCTGGAGGAAGGGCGGGTGTCCTTCAGCTCGCCCGATCGGACGTTGTCGAGCCTGCTGATCGATGGCCAGTTCCCGAACGTGCGCAAGCTGTTGCCCGATAGCGTCGAAACGTCGGTGACGATCGAACGGGCCCCGCTCGTCGAGGCGCTCCAGCGGCTGGCCATCGTGGGCCAGGGATCGACCAACACGCCACTGTCCCTGCAGTTCTCGGACGGCAGCTGTGAGCTCCAGATCTCCAACCAGGAGATCGGCTCCGGCGCCGAAGCCCTGCCGGCGACGATCGACGGCGACGACCTCACCATCGCGTTCAACCCGACCTACCTCCTCCAGGGGCTCGAGGCCACCGGCTCGACCCGGGTGACCTTCGAGCTGACCGACGGCCTGAAGCCCGCAGTTGTCCGGCCCACCCCCGAGGACGGGGAGCAGGCCGAGGACTTCACCTACCTGCTGATGCCGATGCGGGTGTCCTGACGAGGACGCCGCCTGCGTCGTCGTCTCGGCCCTGCGGGGCGGGAGACATCGACTGATGTGGTTGCGCCGCCTCGAGGTGACCGACTTCCGGTCGTGGCAGCAGGCGACGGTCGAGCTGCAGCCGGGGGTGACCGTCCTGGTCGGGGCCAACGCCCAGGGCAAGACCAACCTGCTCGAGGCCGTGCACCGCGTGGCGCTCGGCTCGAGCCATCGCGTCAGCGGCGACCGGCCACTCGTGCGAGAGGGCGCGGAGCGCGCCCTCGTGCGCCTGGAAGCCGTCACTGACGGCGACCGGCGACGCGAGCTCGCCGTCGAGATCGTCCCGAGCGGACGATCCCGGACGCGGCTCGATGGCCAGGGTGTCCGTCGCGCCACCGACGCTCTGGGCGTGATTCGCCTCGTGATGTTTGCCCCGGAGGACCTGGCGCTCGTCCGCGGCGATCCGTCCGATCGGCGGCGCTTCCTCGACGACGTGCTCGCGCAGCGACGCCCCGCGTACGGAGCGACCAGGTCCGAGTACGAGCGGGCTGTTCGACAGCGCAACCAGCTGTTGAAGCAGCGTCGAAGCCTTGCACCGAGCGCCCAGGGTCGTGCGGACGAGACGCTCGCGTCCTGGACCGAGCAGCTGATCACCCACGGTGCCGCGCTCGTCGCGGCGCGTGCGGCCGCGATCGAGGCGCTGCGAGGTCCGGTGGCGGCCCGGTACGCCCAGCTCGCGGACCAACCCGATCCGATCGAGTTGGTCTACCTGCCGGGTGGCCTGGCTGACGAGGACGAGACCGGGGCTTCACCGGTGGACTGGCGTGACCTCGGGACCGTCACGGCGGCCATGCACGCGGCAGTCGACCGCCTTGCCGACGACGAACGTCGTCGCGCAGTCACGCTGGTCGGCCCCCATCGCGACGACCTGGCCTGCTCGATCGGCGGGCTTCCCGCTCGGACGCATTCCAGCCAGGGGGAAGCATGGTCGCTCGCCCTTGCGCTCCGGCTGGCGAGCTGGGAGATCCTCGCCGAGGTGGGCGATCGGCCGTTGGTGTGTCTGGACGACGTGTTCTCGGAGCTCGACGAGACGCGCCGGAGGCATCTCGCCGAGGCGTGTGCGGACTGGGAGCAGGTGCTGGTCACGGCGGCGGTGGAGTCCGACGTACCGCTGCGCGGCCGCTGGATCGACATCACGACGTCCGGGGGGACGTCGGCGCTGCAGCCGCGTGAGGAGGGGCCCGACCTGCGGGCCGTTCCGTGACCAGCGGCCCGGGACGGTCACGTGGCGACGAGGAGCGTCGCCTCGCCAACCTGCGGCGCAAGCAGGAACGCGATCGCGCACGGATCGACCGTGACGATGCGCTCCTGCCGACCACCGGCGACGATGACGACTGGGACGTGCCCGACGGCTCCGTGCGTCGACGCGTCCCCGCCCCTCTGGCCATCGGTGACGTGGTCGGCGACGTCGTCTCGACCAGGGGCTGGGCAGATCGGCTCCACACCTCGGACGTGCTGCGACGTTGGCCGAGCATCGTCGGCGAGGCGGTTGCGGCACACGCTCGGCCCGTGCGGCTGGCCGGCGGGATCCTCGTCGTCGCGGCGTCGGACTCGGCGTGGGTCACCCAGGTGCGGTACCTCGCCACCGAGATTCGCGATCGCGTCAACGAGCACCTGCCCGAGCGCCAGGCCGTCCGGTCCATCGACGTCGTCCTCGACCGCGGTGGTCGCGATGCCTGAGCTGCCCGACATCGAGGACTATCTGCGTGCCCTGCGGATCCGGGTTCAGGGCCAGCCGCTCGAGCAGCTTCGCCTGGTGTCGTTCAACCTGCTGCGGACCGTCGACCCACCGGTGTCCGCGATCGAGGGCGAGGTCGTCACGGGACTTCGTCGCCTAGGCAAGCGCATCGTGTTCGAGTTCGGCGCCGTCACCGACGGGCCGCTGTTCGCCGTCCTGCACCTGATGATTGCCGGTCGGCTGCGGTGGCGAGATCGCGGGGCAGCCGTGCCCCGGCGGTTGGGACTGGCCGCCTTCGACTTCCCGGAGGGGACGCTGCTGCTCACCGAGGCCGGAACGAAGAAGCGCGCCTCGCTCCACCTCGAACGCGGCGAGGACGACCTCGCCCGGCACGACCGCGGGGGGATCGATCCGCTGACCGCCGACCTGGAGGCCTTCACCGCGGCCGTGACCGAGCAGAACCGCACCCTGAAGCGCGCCCTCACCGACCAGCGTCGCCTGAGCGGCATCGGCAACGCGTTCAGCGATGAGATCCTCCACGCCGCCGGGCTGTCGCCGGTGAAGCGCTCGCAGCAGCTCAGCGTTGACGAGCTCGCCCGACTGCACCACGCCACTCGTCAGGTCCTGGCCGACTGGGTCGAACGGCTGCGCGAGGCGACCGGGGACGGGTTCCCCGAGGAGGTCACCGCGTTCCGCGAGGGCTTCGCAGCACACGGGCGGTTCGGCCAGCCCTGCCCCGTGTGCGGCACCGAGATCCAACGGATCCGTTATGCCGACAACGAGACCAACTACTGCCCCCGGTGCCAGACCGGCGGCAAGGTCCTGGCGGATCGGAGCCTGTCGCGACTCCTCAAGGACGACTGGCCGAGGACGGTTGAGGAGCTCGAGGACTGAGCGGCCAGAGCGCTCCTTCGCTGGCGCGAGGACGTGTCCGGCGCAGTGCTTCGGCAGGGTCCTGCGACACCCTCCACAGGTGGTCTCGGTGGTCGGGAATGAACCCCCGCCGCGACTAGACTCAGGGGTACTTCCCGGGCCCTCCGATGTCAGGTTTTTCGTGGCCAAAACTGCCGAGAACGGCACCTACAGCGCCGCCAACATCACGGTGCTCGAGGGCCTCGAGGCCGTTCGCAAGCGGCCCGGGATGTACATCGGATCGACTGGCCCTCGCGGCCTCCATCACCTCATCTGGGAGGTCGTCGACAACTCGGTCGACGAGGCCCTCGCGGGGCGCTGCAGCGCCATCTCGGTGACGCTGACGGCAGACGGCGGCGTGCGCGTCAGCGACGACGGATCCGGCATCCCCGTCGACGAGCACAGGAAGGAGAAGCGCTCGGCGCTCGAGGTCGTGATGACCGTCCTGCACGCCGGCGGCAAGTTCGACAACCAGGCCTACGCCGTGTCGGGTGGTCTCCACGGCGTGGGGGTCTCGGTGGTCAACGCGCTGTCGGAGACCCTGGTCGCCGAGGTCCGACGCGACGGCGGCCTGTATCGGCAGACGTATCACCGCGGACTGCCCGACGGGCCAGTCGAGCGGGTCGGCGACGCCGACGACACGGGCACGACCATCACGTTCCTCCCCGACCCCGAGGTCTTCGACACCCTCGAGTTCGATGTCGAGAACATCTCGCGCCGGCTGCGCGACACGGCGTTCCTCACGGCCGGGCTGAAGATCGAGCTGTTCGACGAGCGCCCCGACGGGCCGGTCGAACGCGAGCGCCACTGGACCTTTCACGCTCCCGGTGGCCTCAAGGACTTCGTCGACCATCTGCGGGCCACCAAGAAGGTCGAGGGCCTGCACGAGCCCATCCACTACGAGGCCGAGGAGCGCACCGACGACGGGGCCCAGACCGTCGAGATCGCGCTGCAGTGGGTGACCGACTTCCACGACTCGATTCTGTCGTTTGCCAACACGATCAACACGCACGAGGGCGGGTTCCACGAGGAGGGGTTCCGCACGGCGGTGACCTCGACGATCAACCGGTGGGCCAAGGACAAGAACCTGCTGCGGTCCAAGGAGGTCGACTCGCTGACAGGCGACGACCTGCGCTCCGGGCTGATCGCGATCATCTCCGTCAAGCTGGGCGACCCGCAGTTCGAGGGCCAGACCAAGACCAAGCTCGGCAACACCGAGACCAAGGGCTTCGTCCAGAAGGTCACCAACGACCACCTCGCCACGTGGCTGGAGGAACACCCGTCGGAGGGCAAGGCGATCGTCGCCAAGGCCGAGGCCGAGGCCCAGGCGCGGATCGCTGCCCGCAAGGCCCGTGACCTGACGCGCCGCAAGTCGCTGCTCGACTCGACGTCGCTGCCGGGCAAGCTGGCGGACTGCCAGTCGAAGGATCCCGCCGAGTGCGAGCTGTTCATCGTCGAGGGTGACTCGGCGGGCGGGTCGGCCAAGCAGGCACGGGACCCACGTACGCAGGCGATCCTCCCGATCCGCGGCAAGATCATCAACGTCGAGAAGGCCCGGCTTCCCAAGGTCCTCGCCAACAACGAGGTCCAGGCCCTGCTGACCGCGATGGGCACCGGTTTTGCCGAGGACTTCGACCTCGACAAGTGCCGATACCACAAGCTCATCCTGATGGCGGATGCCGACGTGGACGGCGCGCACATCCGCACGCTGCTGCTGACGTTCCTGTACCGGCACCTCAAGCCCCTGGTCGAGGCCGGCTTCGTCTACCTGGCGCAGCCGCCGCTGTACCAGGTGACCCACAAGAAGCGGAAGAAGTGGGTCGGCTACGCGTACTCGGACGCGGAACGTGACGCCCTGTTCGCCGAGCTCCCGGATGATGGCGAGCCCGACGTGCAGCGCTTCAAGGGCCTGGGCGAGATGGACCCCGACCAGCTCTGGGACACGACGATGGATCCTGTCCGGCGAACGTTGAAGCTGGTGACGCTCGAGGATGCCGCTGTCGCCGACCAGATGTTCTCCGTGCTGATGGGCGACGACGTGGAGTCGAGGCGGGAGTTCATCCAGTCCAACGCCCAGTACGCGACGCTGGACGTCTGATGGACCGTCGCACGATCATCGCGGCCTTCGTTGCCTTTGACCTGGCCTTCCTCGGGTTCGCCGGCATCGGCGTCTTCCTGGGCTTCTCCATCTGGTATTCGGCGATCGCCGGGCTGGTCCTCGGCGGGCTGTCGGCCCTCATGATCGTCGGCGTGGCCAGGCGTGCCGAGGGCATGCCGACACCGCCGGACACGCCGGCACCGACCGAGCCGTCGGCTCCCACCGAGGAGGGGCCGTCGTGATCGGTGCTGCCAACGTCACGCGACAGGAGCGCTGCCGTGGCTGACGAGACGCCCGACGCGCCCGACGCCGCCGTCGAGACGGTCGTGCGCTCGGCCGAGGGGCACGTGATCGCCGCCAACCTCGAACCGGTGGTGATCGAGGACGAGATGAAGGCCTCGTACCTCGACTACGCGATGTCGGTCATCGTCGGCCGCGCGCTGCCGGATGTCCGCGATGGCCTCAAGCCGGTGCACCGCCGGATCCTGTACTCGATGGACGAGACCGGGCTGCGTCCCGACCGGCCCTACCGCAAGTGCGCGTCCGCCGTCGGCGACGTCATGAAGAAGTACCACCCGCACGGCGACACGGCGATCTACGACGCGCTGGTGCGGATGGGCCAGGACTTCTCGCTGCGGGCCCTGCTGATCGACGGGCACGGCAACTTCGGTTCGGTCGACGGCGACCCGCCCGCCGCGATGCGTTACACCGAGGCGCGGTTGTCCAAGCTCGCGATGGAGCTGCTGCGCGACATCAACGAGGACACCGTCGACTTCGTTCCCAACTACGACGGGTACGAGGAGGAGCCGACGGTCCTGCCGGCACGGTTCCCGAACCTGCTCGTCAACGGCGCCACGGGGATCGCGGTCGGGATGGCGACCAACATCCCGCCGCACAACCTCGGTGAGGTCATCGACGCGGCCGTCGCACTCGTCGACAACCCGGACCTGACGGTTGCCGACCTGATGCAGATCATCCCGGGCCCGGACTTTCCGACGGGCGGCATCATCCTCGGCCAGGCCGGGGCCCACGACGCCTACACGACGGGCCGCGGGCCCATCAAGGTGCGCGCCGCCTGCGAGGTCGTCGAGGAGGGCGGCGGCGAGCAGATCGTCGTCACCGAGATCCCCTACATGGTCAACAAGGCGCGGTTGCTCGAGAAGATCGCCGAGCTCGTGAACGCGAAGACCCTGACCGGCATCCGGGACCTTCGCGACGAGTCCTCCCGCCACGGCATGCGCATCGTGATCGAGCTCAAGCGCGACGCCAACGCCCAGGTCGTGCTCAACAAGCTCTACAAGCACACCCAGCTGCAGGACAGCTTCGGCGCGAACATGCTCGCGATCGTTGACGGCACGCCGAAGACGCTGCGCCTCGACGAGCTCCTGCGCCACTACGTCGACCACCAGCGCGAGGTGGTCGTCCGCCGGACGCGGTACCGGCTGGCACGGGCCAAGGAGCGGGCCCACATCCTCGAGGGGCTGCTGGTCGCCCTCGACCACATCGACGCCGTCATCGAGCTGATCCGCGCGTCCGCGTCCGCCGACGCGGCCAAGCAGCAGCTGATGGACCGCTTCGAGCTGTCCGAGGTGCAGGCCCAGGCCATCCTCGACATGCAGTTGCGGCGCCTGGCGGCGCTGGAGCGCCAGAAGATCACCGACGAGTACAACGAGCTCCAGGAGCGCATCACGGAGCTCGAGGCGATCCTGGCCGATGGCCTCCGCGTCGACGCGATCATCAAGGAAGAGATGCTCGACATCAAGGAGCGGTTTGCGGATCCGCGCCGCTCCCGCATCGTCGCCGACGAGGGTGCGATGACGGTCGAGGACCTCATCCCCGAGGCCGAGGTCGCGATCACGCTGACCGTCGGCGGCTACATCAAGCGCACGCCGATCGACGAGTTCAAGGTCCAGAAACGCGGCGGGCGCGGCGTTCGCGGCACCAAGATGAAGGAGGAGGACGTCGTCGACGTCTTCCTGACGTGTTCGACCCACGACATGCTGTTGGTGTTCACCAACCAAGGGCGTGTGCACCGGATCAAGGCCCACCAGGTCCCGGAACGATCGCGGTCGGCCAAGGGCGTCTACATCGCCAACGTGCCCGGCCTCGTCCTCGACCAGGACGAACAGCCGGCCACCGTCATGCGCCTGGCGAAGTTCGATGACGAACGGTTCGTCTTCTTCGTCACCAAGAAGGGGCGGGTCAAGCGGACCCGCCTCGACGAGTTCGACTCACCCCGGTCGACCCTGATCGCGATCAACCTCAACGACGGGGACGAGCTGATGAAGGTGGCAGTCACGTCGGGGTCGGACCACGTGGTGCTGGTGTCGCGACGGGGGTACGCCATCCGCTTCGAGGAGGACGAGGCGCGTCCCATGGGGCGCACGGCCGCCGGCGTTCGTGGGATGAAGCTGGCCGACGGGGACGAGGTGCTCGGGCTCGGATTGGCGGAGCCGGACGGCGACGAGCACCTGCTCGTCGTGACCGCCAACGGCTACGGCAAGCGCACACCCCTCGTCCGCTACCCGAGCCAGAAGCGGGGTGGCAAGGGTGTCATCACGGCCAAGATCACCGAGAAGAACGGCGAGCTCGTCGGTGCGTTGGTCGTCCCCTACGAGGCCGAGATCCTTCTCGTGTCCGACACGGGCACCGTGATTCGGATGGAACTGGCCGACGTCGCTCCGAAGGGCCGGGCGACGCAAGGCGTCCAGGTCATGCGCACCGGCGAGGGGTCGTCCGTGGTGGGCGTGGCCCGCGTCGTCGGCGAGGACGACGACGAGGACTGACCGGCCGGTCGCCAGGTGCTGACCCGACGCGGGCCGCGCGGACGGGCCGGGTCATGCGCCCGTGGTCGTAGACTTCGGATTCTCCGCTGTCGAGCTGGGCTGCCGTGAGCCGTCGTCGCCTGACCATCAAGCGCATCGATCCCTGGTCGGTGCTCAAGGTCGGAGCCGTCGTCAACCTGTGCATCTGGCTGATCGTGCTGGTCGGGTTCGGTGTCCTCTGGTTCTTCGTCTCCCAGCTCGGCCTGGTCGATCGAGCCTGTGACATCGCCAACACGACCGGCGCCCTCGAGGACTGCTCGATCAGCGGCACGGGGATCTTCCGCAACCTCGTCGTCCTCGGCTTCATCGGCGCCGTCATCCAGACGGGCCTGTTCGTCGTGGCGGCATTTCTCTACAACATCATCTCGCAGCTGGTCGGCGGCCTCCAGTTCATCACGGAGGACGGCGCCAGCAGTGCTGTGGTCGCGCCGGCAACGTCGGTGTCCGACTCGTCCTCCAAGGGTCAGCTGCGTGAGAAGCTTTCGTCGGCTGCGGATCGTGCCCGCGAGGAAGTCCGCAAGCGCGCTGGCGAAGGGGACGGTCCGGTCAGTGAGATGCGGCAGCGTGCTCGCGAGCTTGCAGAGAAGCGCAAGCAGGAGGCCTCCGAGGCCCGTGAGCTCGAGCAGGTCCGCGCCGCGCAACGGGCTCGACGCCAGTCGGAGGCTGGTCGCCCAGCCCCGTCGTCGGACGAGCCGATCCAGCGCCGTCCCGAGCACTGACCCGCCCGGCGCCGCGCGTCACTGGGTCGGCCACTCGATGACCGGTACGGACGGCTCGTCGAGATCGACTGCCTCCGGATCATGGTCGGTCGCAACCCAGTCGCCTGCCTCGCCCTCGACCACGACCGTGCCGACCGCAACGTCCACCGGGAGATCTCCGGGCTGCCGCTCCGGGTCAGGTTGCCACGAGCTGTCGAGGTAGCTCCAGCGCTCCCACCCGGCCTCGGTTCGCCGCCAGCGCTGGCCATGGCGCGGGAGGTCGTTGAGCTCCTCGATGGCGTCGCGGTCCTCGAGGTCCGCCACGTCCCCGTGCGCCAGGCCGGTGACCCGGGGCCGGCCACCGTGCTGGAGGATCGCCCGCCGCTCGAGCGGGGACCAGTCCTCCATCAACCGACGCAGAAATCCCATGGTGAACCTCCCCGGGCACTGTACGCCGGGGCCATCGGCTCGGTCAGGGTCCGCTGGCTACCCTCGCGCCGTCGCGGCGGTCGTCGCAACAAGGGCCACTAGCTCAGCTTGGTTAGAGCGCACCCCTGATAAGGGTGAGGTCGATGGTTCAAGTCCATCGTGGCCCACCGACGTTCGATCCTTCCAGATGTCGTAGGTTCCCCTGGCTCACGCCGCCGTCGACGAGGAACCCTTCGTGGCCATGCCGGACATCGGCTCCATCGGGATCGTCGACCTGATGATCGGCTTTCCGACCACGAAGACGGCTGAGACCTACGCGTTCCTCCAGCCCGGCCTCCGTGACGACGAGTCACGAGAGATGCAGTTCCCGGCGGAGTACATGTTCAAGGACGTCCCGGAACGTGTGGCCGACGAAGACGACACCACCGCGGTCGCGACCACCCTGGAGCAGATGGACCGGTTCGGGATCGAGATCGGGTTGGTCGGGCTCGGGTCGGCGGCGACAGCGCACGCGCTCGACGAACACCCCGACCGCTTCGTGGCGTCGCTCGAGATCGATCCCAACCGCATCTCGAAGACCGTCGACCGCATCCGTGAGGCCCACGCGAGGCACGGCATCAAGGCCGTGAGCACGTTTCCGTCGGGGTGCAACCCGCCGGTGCCG
>JAWWBG010000035.1:0-16573 GCA_033721095.1 Nitriliruptorales bacterium | reverse complement strand
GCCGCTGGCCCCGGCGCCGATGGTCGCAAGGTGGCTCGTGGTGTCCAGGTCGCTCATCTGGTTGAGCCTGCTGAGGTCGACGGTCAGCACGGGCCGATCTCCGGCGAGCGGCGTGATGTGACCGGCCACCGATGTCCCGCCGCCGTACGGGATGAGGTGCACGCCCTCGCGCCGGGCCCAGGTGATCAGCTCGCGGACCTGTTCGCCCATGCTCGGATACGCCACGCCGTCGGGGAAGACCTCGAAGTGCCCGGACCGCATCCGCAGCCAGTCACCCAGCGACTGTCCCCGCGCGTGCATGAGCCGGTCGCGTTCGCCCGTCACGACCAGTGGATGCTCCGGCAGCCGCGTGGCCGGCACGGTGCGCAGAACCTTCTGGATGGTCGCGTCGGGCAGCGGCGTCGACGGACCGATCCGCTCCGACAGGAAGCGACCGGCCGACTTGGGGACGGCGTAGTCATGGGCGTCGTCGCCCCACCCGTTCCAACGTCGTGTCATACCGGCCCTCGTGCCGGTCGGAACCGTAGTTGCGGAGACGGACGGAGGCCCGGCCTCGCCACGCGACGGCCAGAGCCCACGTCCAGGAACGGCCGCGTCGACATCCGACGGAGCCGCTCAGGATGCCTGATCGGCACCCACCGGCCGGCGCATCCACACACTGATGGAGTCTGGCTCCATCGTCGAGCTGGCTGCGCGGGCGAGCTGGTCGGTGATGTGGCGGATCGCCGTCTCGTCGCGGATGCCGCGGGCGAGGTCGTCGACGACTCGCTGTCGATCCCAGTTCGTGCGGTTGAAGCGGCGGTCCACAGCCGTCCGCACCCGCCGGTGTGCGCTCGAGAACAATCCGACGACTGTGAGCGTCGACACTGCCACGGCCAAGGCGTTCTGGGAAGGCAGGAGAGATGTGACCAGCGCAACGCTGCCGACGTACACGAGCGCAAGCAGCGTCGCCAGGGTGGCGTAGGTCACCGTCCGAGAGACGATGCGGTCGATCTCGAAGAGCCGGTATCGAGTGACGGCGACCAGGATCGCCAGCGGGATCAGCGACGTCGCGAGCGCGTCAATCACCAGGAACTGCGTCGTCGTCAGCTCGAAGAGGACATCGAGCAGGTACAGGAGCTGGCCGGAAAGGGCGAAGAGGAACCACTTCACCTGCCGTTGGGTGACCGAGTCGAGACGTCGGTAGCGGCCGATCTGCATGCCGAGCGCGATCAGGATGCCTGTCAGGATGGTCACGAGGACGACTTCGAAGGCCGCCTCGTCCTCGATGCGCACGAGGTCGAGGGTCGACAGCACTTCCACGCTGACGCCGACGACCGTGACGACCCCGACGGTCCAACCGACGATGCGAGCGGCGCGGGAGGGACAGCGCCCGCTCGGAAAGACCAGGAACAGCGCGACGAGCGAGACGACCAGGATCGCCGCCACCTCCGTCACGACCTCGGGTGTCGGGTTGTCCGTCGACCCGACAAGGTTCTCCATGGCGTACGCCCACGGGAACCCGGCACCGGGGACGATCAGGAGCCACCCGATCGTTGGCCGTTCGGTCCGCAGCACGATGATCGTGCCCGCCAGCACGAGCAGCACGTTCGGTGGCGACACGAGCAGCAGCGCCCTCATCAGGGAGCCGTCGGGGGCGTGCCCGACAGTGACAGCCTGGAGCAGCATGCCGCCAGCCAGGACCAGCCACCCGAGGGCAACCAGGACGTACGTGCGGTGCTGCCCAGCCATTGCCCCTCCTCGCGGTTCCGGGCGCATCGATGAGGGCATCATCGCGCTGCGGCGTTACGGAACCGTTACCGGCGGCGAGGCGAGTCGGTCAGGCGGTGCCGGAGCTTTCGGCGACGTGCTCCTGCTGGACCGAGCGCGACTCGATGATCTCGTCGACGATCCCGTAGTCCTTGGCCGCCGGGGCGTCCAGGATGAAGTCACGGTCCGTGTCGCGGGCGATCTGCTCGACCGACTGCCCGGTCTTGGCCGCCAGGATCTCGTTGAGGAGGTCACGCATGCGCAGGATCTCCTTGGCCTGGATCTCGATGTCGACGGACTGGCCCTCGGCGCCGCCCGACGGCTGGTGCAGGAGGATCCTCGAGTGCGGGAGGGCAAAGCGCTTGCCCTTCGTGCCCGCCGCCAACAACACCGCAGCGGCCGAGGCCGCCTGGCCCATGCAGATGGTGGTCACGTCGGACTTGATGTACTCGATGGTGTCGTAGATGGCGAACAGCGCCGTGATCGACCCGCCGGGCGAGTTGATGTAGATCGCGATGTCCTTGTCAGGGTCCTCCGACTCGAGGTGCAGGAGCTGTGCCATCACGAGGTTGGCGATCTCGTCGTTGACGGGGGTGCCGAGGAACACGATCCGCTGTTGGAGGAGCCGCGAGTAGATGTCGAAGGCGCGCTCACCGCGGTTGGTCTGCTCGATCACCGTCGGGACGAGGTAGTTCGTCGGCACGGCGGGACCGAAGCCGGCGGGAGTGATCAGGTCGGCCATGGAGGCTCCTTCTGCGTCCGGCGAAGGTAGCCACCGGCCGTTGCGCGGCTCCCGGTCGTGAGCGTTCCCGGCTCACGGCGAAGGCCGTCCGTACGATGGCGTTCGACCGAGGAGGCGCCGTGAAGGCCCTGTTCGTGCTGGCCGTGCTGGGCGCGGGCCTCTACCTCGTCGCATCGAACTGGCAGAGCCTGGTGCCGCCCGAGTCGAACACGTGCCAGACGGCACAGAACGTGGGCGGCGGCACGGTCGGCAGCCCGGTCCAGGTGCAGGTCAACTGCCGCTGACCCTCACGTCAATCGGTCGAGGATCAGCACGGCTGTGATCCCGACGGCGAGCGTGATCGGGATGCTCCGCGTCCGCCACGCGACCACCAGGGCCAGCAGTCCCGCGCCAAGCTCCGCCGAGGCGACCGTCAGCGCTCCCTCGGGCCGCAGCAAGGGCGGGAACACGAGCGCCGCCAGGGCAGCCGCCGGGATCATGCGAAACGCAACCTGAAGCTTCGGGGGCACTGACGCCACGCGTTCGGCGAACACGAGAAAGACGGCGCGGATCGCATAGGTCCCGAGACCACCGAGGACGATCACCAGCCAGATGGAGCTGTCGCTCATGCGTCGACCGTCCGGGACTCGCGGGCCTGCAGCTCGACAGCGGTTCCGACGACGATCCCCGTGAGCGCACCGATGGGGATGCCGGCGTTCGCGGGCAGGGGATCCAGCACGACGGCCGTGACGCCTCCCGCCAGGGCCGCGAGGACCGTCGCCCGGTCGGTCACGCTCGGCACGAGCAGGACCAGGAAGGTCAGCGGGATGGCGAACTCGATGGGCAGGCTCTCGGGGACAGCCGCTCCGACAAACCAACCGAGCACCACGACGACCTGCCAGTTCACCCACAGCGGCACGGCCGCGCCGAGGTAGTAGGCCAGCCGCGTGCGGCCGTCCATCGGCTCCCCCCGATAGCGAGCGACGGACAACGCGTACGCCTGGTCGGTGAGGATGTATGCGGCGCCGAGTCGGCGGGACAGCGGGCGGTCCACCAGGTAGGGCGCGATCGAGGCGCCGTACATCAGCATCCGCAGGTTGATGACGAGGATCGTGCCGACGATGACGGTCACGTGCGCCGATTCGCCGATGAGGTCGATGGCAGCGAGCTGCGCGGCTCCCGCGAAGACGATGGTCGCGAGCCCGACAGCGTGCTCGAGCCCGAGGCCGAGCTCGGCGGGGATGGCACCGGCCAGGAGCCCGAACGGGATGACGCCGAGGAGCACCGGGAACACGTCGATGGCACCGCGACGAAACGCGTCACGAGGCGCCATGCGTCGCCCCCTTCGACTGGTCGACTGTCGCGTCGGCAACGCCACGCCGGCGACGGGATCATCCCGCCGCCTGTTGTTGCGGGCGTCAGGCGCCCGGGACAATGAGCTCGGACGGGTCGCCCGGTGCGCCTTCGCTCCCCGGGACGATGATCCGCGAGGTCTCGGAGTCGTCATCCGCGGCGTTCGGGTCCGGCTTCAGGCCGAGCTCGATCAGCACCTCGTCGGAGGGCTTCCCGTCGACGTCGGCCGCCTCGACGATCACGTCGATCGTCTTGCGCCGGAGGACGTCGCCGACCAGGGAGCCAATGGAGCCCTGCTCGGCAATCAGCTTCGCCACCTGCTCGGGGGGCAGCCCGGAGTTCAGCGCGTGGCGCATGATCTCCTGGTCGAGGTCACTGTTCTCGATCGAGATCTCCAGCTTGCGGGCGAGGGCGTCGAGGACCAACTGGGCCTTGGCGGCCTGCTCGGCCTGTTCACGCAGGTTCTCCTCGAACTCCTCGCGCGTGGTGTCGGAGCCCTCGAACAGGTCGTCCACGCTGACCCCGGCCTGCTCGGCCTGGTGTTCGAGGTCGTGCATCCGGTTCTCGATGCGCTCCTGGATCATCGCCGGGGGAATCGGGATGTCGATGTTGGCCAGGTAGGCCTCGACGACCCGGCCGCGGAACTCGTGGTCGGCGCTGACGATGGCCCGCCGGAGTGCCTTGTCCCGGATGTCCTTCCGCAGTTCGTCGAGGGTCTCGAACTCGGAGGCTGTCTGCGCGAGGTCATCGTCGATGTCGGGGAGGAACCGCTCGCGCACGTCCTTCACCGTGACCGTGAACGTGGCCTCCTCACCGGGATGTTCGGGGTACTCGTCGGGGAGGTTGTCGACGTACTCGAACGTGTCGCCCGCGGCCTTGCCGACCAGTTCCTCGTCCAGCCTGGGCGTGACGCCGCCGGAGCCGACCTCGTACAGCGCGTCCTCGACATGGGCCGACTCGAGCGGCTCACCGTCAATCGCCACGTCGAGGTCGAGGGTGACGAAATCGCCCGGACGCTCGACGGGCCGATCGGTCTCGTCCACTTCGGCGAAGCGCTGGCGGAGCGTCTCGAGTTCCTCGTCGATGACGTCGTCGGTGACGTCCCAGTCCGGGTAGGCCAGCGAGAGGCCGGTGTGGTCGGGAGGATCGAACTCGGGGCGGACCTGGACGGTGGCCTCGAACGTCGCGCCCTCCTTCTCGTCGAAGTTCTTCAGGTCCAGCTCGGGCTGCGAGACAACAGCGAGTTCCTCCTGCTCGACGGCGGCCAGGTACCACTCGCCGAGATGGTCGTCCATGGCGTGCTGGGCGATGGCGCCCTTGCCGACGTGCTGTTCGAGGACCTTGCGCGGGACTTTGCCCTTGCGAAAGCCGGGGATGGTGAGGTCGCGGGCGACGTGCTTGGCCGCCTCGTTGAAGGCCTTCTTGACCTCGTCGGGCTCGATCTCGGCGGTCAGCTTGACGCTGGTGGCGTCGATGATCTCCACGGACGTCTTCATGAGTGGGGAAGCCTGTTGTCAGTGCCGGAGGGCGGGAGGACGCGCGGCCATCGATCCGGATCACGCGTGAACCCGTGAGGTTCGCACCTGTCACCGATTCTGTCCAACTCGCGCGCGGCGAGGACTTGGCCGACCGGGCCGCCGGTAGCCTTTCGGCGCCTCGGGGCGTGGCGCAGCTTGGTTAGCGTGCGTGCTTTGGGAGCACGAGGTCGCCGGTTCGAATCCGGCCGCCCCGACCACAGATTCACCCGCGGGTGTAGCTCAATGGTAGAGCTCCAGCCTTCCAAGCTGGAGATGACGGTTCGATCCCGTTCACCCGCTCCGAAAGTTCACACTGGTAGTTCCAGCTGTTCGGTCCTCGTCAGCCGATGTCGGACGAAGCGACCCCGCCGAGCTGTGCGACGTCGGTGGCAGTTGGCACACACAACCTCGCACTTCGCGATCTCTGCGAGCACCGTCTCCCACTTGCTCGTGCTGAGAATCACACTCACGCCGACACACTTCTCGGCGACGTGGTCGAAATCGAGGACCACAGGGTCAGATTCGCCACAGTCCCGGCACGGGTGCTCCGCGAACTAGTCGATGAGCCACAGCGTTCGCTCGAGTCGTAGCCGCTTTCGCCGACGCGCAGCGTTGGCCTTGTAGACGCCCCTGTTGCGCTTGTAGTGATCCTTCTTGTACTCGGACCGGCACGGTTTGCACCAACAGTCCCGAACGCCTCGATCCCGGAACTTCCAGTTGAAATCTCGCTCGTCCTTCGTCGTGTCACACCGGCTGCAATGCTTCATGATTCTCCGCCTGTCGCTTGCAGCCATCTCAGCGCATGGCTATGACAGCACGGCTGAGAGAACCCCGGCTTTCCACAGGCCGAACGCGCGAAGAACAGCAGGGTCAGTCGAGTTCGGCAAGCAGCGCGCGGAGCTGCTCGGTGCGGCGGTCCATGCCCATGGCTTCGGCGTCGGCGAGGCCGTGGGCAACGATGGGTCGTGCGCGTTCGCGGGCGTGCGCGCTGCCAACCCGTTGGAGAATCTCGCCCACCACGAGGGCAGCCGACGGAATCCGGATCCGCGGCCCGCTCACGATCAGGTCCCAGCTGGCCAGCGCCGCCTCCTCGGCGCCACCGTGATCACCGGTTACGACTCGGTGACACGCCACGGACAGAACCATCGGGTTGTAGACGGTGACGCCGTTCGTCGCCCACCACTCGGCATCTGCCTCAACGACCGGAAGAAAACGTTCGGCCACGTCACGACGATCGATCTGCCGGATCACCTCGGCGTGCAGGCCCAGGTAGGCGTGGGCGAACAGGTCCTCCGGAATGCCCTCCGGCCTGTCGAAGCCGTGCTCGTCGATGATCCGGGAGGCCTCCGCGGCGCCTTCCGGCCCCGACTCGGCCAGCACGAGCGCCTTCGAGAGCCGCCAGCCGACGACGGCCGCAAACTGCTCCGCCATGGCGTCGAGCAGATCAACGAGTTCATCCATCGTCCCCTCGGCGTAACGCAGGCCGAGCTCGACAGCCCCCCACCAATTGACGGCGTCGGGCTCGCCCAGCTGTTGACCCTGCTCGAGCGACGCGGCAGCCGCGGCACGCACCGCAGCGACGTCGTCTCCGCCGCCGGCGTACTGGGCAACGAACGAGGCCGCCATCCACTGGACGATGGGATTGCACTCCCGGTCCGCGTAACCCTTGGCCTCGAGGAGGCAGTCCCGGGCCTCGTCGAGACGCCCGTGCTGCTGGAGCACGAACGCCAGGAGGAAGCGGGCGATGACCTTCAACGTTGGATCACCGGCCGCTTCTGCGGCGGCGACACCCTCCTCGACACGAGCCATGAGCTCGGGAAGCCGCCGAGGAATGTTCACGGCATTGCCGGTGGCCGCCAGGACGCGTGCCAGCAACGCAGGATCTCCAGAGGCTCGCGCAAGGTCCGTGGCCTCGTCCGCGAGGGCCAGGCGACGATCGACTGATGTGGGATCCGTGGACAGCTCACTGGCCAGGGTCGCCAGGAGCAGCGGACGCTCCGCTCGATCGCCGTCGCCGAGGGCAGCCAGGACCGCTTCCAGTTGCGCAACCCGCTCCTCGTCGACGGCACCCACGATGCTGAGGATGATCCGGCCGTTCGCGAGCGCAGCGCGAACCGCGATGTCGAGTTCGCCGGCGGCCACCGCCTCCTGGGTCACCTCGAGCAGGTGCTGGCGAAACGCCTGGTCGCCGCTGTCGCGCAGGACCTCCCCGAGTCCGCACCGAGCGTGAAGCTGCCAGGCCGGATCCGGGTCCGTCGTGTCCTCGATCAGCTCGAGCGCCTGCTTGAAGTAGCGGTCGGCGTCGCCGATCGCCCGCCGGTCCAGCGCCTGGTCCCCTGCCGCCAGGGAGTAGCGGATCGCGCCCGACAGATCCCCGCCAACCGGGCCCGCTTCGACACTGTGGTGGGCGAGCGTGACCACGTCGGTCGGCCGCAGCCGCTCGAGGACCTCGACGATCTTGCGATGCAGGCGCCGCAGCCTCGTTGCCGACAGCTCCTCGTACAGCGTCTGGCGTGTCAGTGCGTGGGCAAAACGGAATCGATCGGCCCCCGACTCCTCGATCAGCCTGGCTCGCAGAGCCTCGTCGAGTACGTCGAGGATCTCGTCGACGCTGGCTCCGGAGACCGACGAGATGATGTCGAGTGGAAATTCCCTGCCGGCCACTGCGCCGATCGTGAGCACCTCGTTGGCGCGTTCCGACAGGCGATTGAGGCGACGGCCGATGACGTCGCGGACCCCCTCGGGAACGTCGACGCGATCGACGTCGGTCACGACCCAGCGGCCCTCGTCGAAACGGACGACGGCGGTCTCGATGAAGTGCCGCAGGACCTCGCCGACGAAGAACGGATTGCCCTCCGTCTCGGCATAGGCCCGACGGGCAAGCTCGCGGGTCGTCTCATCGAGCTCGTGAC
Organism: Nitriliruptorales bacterium; assembly: GCA_033721095.1. GTDB lineage: Bacteria > Actinomycetota > Nitriliruptoria > Nitriliruptorales > Nitriliruptoraceae > JAWWBG01. The sequence continues at coordinate 8,321 of JAWWBG010000035.1, read as the reverse complement.
CGGCGGCCTCGGCAACCAGCTCGATGACCTCGGCCTCCGAGAGGGGATCGACCGAGAGTCGTTCGACGTTGGGAAGGCGGCGAAGGTCGCCGAGGACGGAGGACAGCGGATGGGCCCGGTCGACGTCGGTGTCCCTGTATGTCGCGACGATCAGCAGCTTCGACTGGTCGTCGCCGGCGGCCGTCCGAGCCACGTGGAGGAGCATCTGGAGCGTCGGTCGGGTTGCCCAGTGCAGGTCGTCCACGACCAGCACGAGTCCGGTGTCCCGCGAGGCTTCGGCAAGCCACGAGGCGGTCGCCTCGAGCAGGCGATGCTCCTCGGCGCGAGCGTCGGACTTGATGGCAGCCGGCAGCCCGTCGATCCGCGCGTCGAGGTCTGGAACGAGTCGGCGGAGGTCACCGGGAAAGCGCCCCAGGGCCCGTGCTGGGGCGTGTGCGGTTTGCCAGTCGAGCGCTTCGACGAACGGCTCGTAGGAGAGTCCGAGCTCCTCGTCGCAGCGGCCGTACAGGACCATGGCACCGGCCTCGTGGGCGCCCCTGGCGAGCTCCGAGGCGGTCCGCGTCTTGCCGACGCCCGGCTCGCCAACGAGGAGGACCGGTCGTGATCCCTCTCCCGAGGAGACGAGATCCCACGACTTGCGCAGGTCGGCCAGGAGCCCCAGACGTCCCGTGTAGGCGATCTGCGACGTCGACGCGAGCATCGACGGAAACGGGACCTCGGCCTCGCTGTCGCCGACGACGAGCGGTTCCCAGACGACGAACGAGGCGGCCACCGGGTCGTCCAGGCCCTTGAGCTCCAGCTCGCCCATCGACTCGAACTGGAACCCACCGCGACCACGCGTGAGGGCCCGCGCCAGGTCCGCGACGAGGATCTGGCCCCCCTGGGCCGCGGCACACAGTCGAGACGCCTCAACGACCGCGGTGCCGAAGTAGTCGTCGTCCTCGAACAGGACATCACCGACCGAGATGCCCACGCGCAACGCCAGCGGCTCGCCGGCGATCTCGCGCCCGAGCCGCTCGGAGGCGTGCTGGATGTCGACGGCCGCCGCCACGGCGTCAGCGGCCGAGGCGAAGACGGCCATGATCCCGTCGCCGAGGCCCTTGACCACCTTGCCACCAGCACCATCGACGGCTGCGGCCTGGGCGTCGTCGTGGGCCTTGCGGAGTTCGTCTGCGCGTTCCTCACCGAGCCTTGAGCGGAGCTCGGTCGAGGCCACGATGTCCGTGAAGAGCACGGATGCTGTCTCGGTCGCCATCCCGCTCCCCAAGGTGTTGCGGCAGTGGGAAGTTGCCGCCGCAGCGGGCAGCCTAGGTTGCACGACGGGATGGCCCTGATCACCGGATGGAGGAGCAGCGACCTGCGCGCACTGAACACAGCACCGTTGCGATTCGCGAGCCGTCCGCGCCGTTTGGCCACGTGGACTGCCCTCGCGGTGTTCTCGCTGCTGGCGACAGCGGTGCCGGCTGGCGCGGCCGAAGACCTCACGCAGTGGGTCGATCCGTTCATCGGCTCGTACCCGCCCGGTTTCACCAACCCCGGGCCGTTCCTGCCGCACGGGCTCGTCCACGTCGGCCCGGACACCGAAGGCCCGCTCAACTATGGCGGGTACTACGCGATCAACACGTCGATCACGGGCTTCAGCCACATCCACATGTCGGCGGGTGTTTTCCAGGGCGGCTCGTTCCCGCTGATGCCCGTCGTCGGCCCGGTCACGCCGTTCGGGCTGCCGGAGAATGACGGCACCGCCCCGGTCCCGGCGTACGCGTCACCCTTCTCGCGGGCGAGCGAAGTCGCCGAGCCGGGGTACTACGCCGTCGACCTGGTCCGCTACGGCGTCCGCGCCGAGCTCACGGCGACCGAGCGCACCGGCCTCCATCGCTGGGCCTACCCCCCGGCATCGACGCCCACGCTCGTGTTCCACCCGGGACGCGACCTCAAGGGGGTGCACGAGGCCACCGTGACGGTCCTCGACGACCGGACCATCCTGGCGACGACGGCCACGACCGGACCTGACCATGTCCTGCATGCCGCCCTGCGGCTGGACCGGCCCGTGTCGGTCGCAACGCTGGACGGTGCGGCCGTGAACGTTGGCGAATCGGTCACGGCGACCGGGCTCGGCGTGGTCCTGACGGCACCGGGCGACGCCGTCCTCGAATCCGCCATGGGCGTCAGCTTCACCGACCCGGCCGGCGCACTCGCGAACCTGGAGGCCGAAGCGGAGGGCCGCAGTTTTGCCGAGGTCCGCGAGGCCGCACGCGACGCCTGGAACACGGCCCTGCACCGCATCGAGGTCACCGGTGGCACCGACCTCGAACGGACGTCGTTCTACTCGGCGCTCCACCGCGTCCAGCAGTTCCCGAACCTGCTCTCGGACGTCGACGGCCGGTACATGGGTGCGGACGAGGCCATCCGACGGTCGGACACGCCCCATTACAGCCAGTACTCGCTGTGGGATTCCTACCGCGGTCAGAACGCGCTGCTGGCCGTGATCAACCCTGCGGAGTATCGCGACATGCTCGCGTCGCTGCGCGACTTCGGACAGCAGGCCGAGCGACTCCCCCGCTGGCAGCTGGCCTACCGCGACCCCGGCTACATGTCGGGCAACCCGGCCATCCAGTTCATCGTGACGGGTGTGTGCCGCAACGTCGCCGAACCAGCGCTGGAGCGCGAGCTGTACGACCTTGCCTGGCAACTGCGGGCAACCGAACGCGACCCGGTCCTGGACGAGCTCGGCTACCTGCCGACAGAACACCCCGGCAACCCGACCGAGCTGATCGAGGGCGGCGGCGGACGTCACGCGGGTCAGACCTTGGAGTACGGCGTGGCCGACGCGGCACTGGCCTTGTGGGCCAACCGGCTTGGCGAAACAGACGACGTGGCGGTCGCGGTCGACGGAGCTGGGCGCTGGCGCAACCTGGTCGATGAGGACGGCTGGATCCACCCGCGGACGGAGTCCGGCGAGTTCACCAGCCCGTTCCTGCCCGAGTCCGGCTACGGCTTCCAGGAGGGCACCTCGTGGCAGTACTCATGGCTGGTGATGCACGACTACGCCGGCCTCATCGAGGCCATGGGCGGGGCGGACGTCGTCCGGCAGCGACTGGACACGCTGTTCGCGTTCCCGGCGACGGCTGCGATCCCGGTGGTGTGGCCAAAGCTCCAGAACCAGGCCACGGCCTTCGGCATCTTCTACTTCGGCAACCAGTACGCACCGGGCAACGAGCACGACCTCGAAGCGCCCTACGTCTACAACTGGGCTGGTGCGCCTTGGCAGACCCAGGCGGTCGCCCGCGGGACGTCCTCGCTGTTCACGCCGACCATCGACGGCCTGCCGGGCAATGACGACCTCGGAGCATTGTCGGGCTGGCTCGTGTGGACGATGCTCGGGCTGCACCCGGTCGTCCCCGGCGCAGCCGGCTGGACGATCGGCTCGCCAACGTTCGAACGCGCCGTGATCCACCGGCCGGGTGGCGACATCGTCATCGAGGCCCCTGGCGCAGATGCACTGACGAGGTTCGTGGACGGCGCGAGCGTTGGCGGCGAGCCACTGGCCGGCCCCTGGGTCACCGAGGACGAACTCCTCGATGGTCGAAGCCTGGCCTTTGCGATGTCGGCGATCCCGGGCGGTTCCTGGGGATCCGACAGTCCGCCGCCGAGCTTCTCGACCCACGCCCTCGAGGACTTCGGCTGCGCGGCGGCGGGAGTGGCGAACGAAACGACGGGCCCACCGGCAGCAGGCGGATCATTGCCCGCCACCGGTGGCGGCCTCGTCATCGGGCTCGTCGGCCTGTTCCTCGGCGCGAGGCGCCGACGCGCTCAGGCCAGTCGCGCCGGGTAGTAGATGTTGAGGGGGTCGTCATCGACCTGGGGAGTCGTGACGTTCGTGTAGGCGGCGTGCGAGAGGATAGACAGCGCCAGCTGCTCGCCCCACGCCGTCCCGAGGGCCTCCCCGCCGTAGGCGAGCGACACGGTCATGCAGTGGAACAGCGAGAAGCCGAAGACGGTCGCCGCGAACGGGTTGCCGATGTTGTCCTCGAGGTTCGACGAGAACGCGATGTCACCCATGAGGAAGATCCCGTCGTCCTTGAGGGCGCCTGCCACGGCCTGGAGGACCTTGGTGGGCTGGGCCTGGTCGTGGATCGTGTCGAACGCCGTGATCACGTCCCACGATCCGGACAGCTCGGCCGCGTCACCGACCTCGAAGCGGGCGTTGGTCAGCCCCCACTCCTCGGCTTCGGCGCGCCCGAACCCGATGCCCTCCTCGGAGATGTCGAGGCCGACGAAGCGGCTGTTGGGAAAGGCCCTCGCCATCACGTTGACGGCGTGGCCTCCCCCACATCCGATGTCGACGACATCCACGCCGCGTTCCAGCAGCTCGACGAGTCCGGATGACAACGGGAGGATCGTGTCCACCAGCGCCACGTCGTAGACCCGGGCTGTTTCCTCGCGCTGGATTCCCTGGAAGGTGTCGAAGGCGCTGTAGGGGACGCCACCGCCCTCGCGGAAGACCCGAACGATCTCGGACTCGACGCTGGCAAGCATGCCGATGTACTGCATGAAGAAGGCCATGTTGTCCGGGCCCGCGTCACTCGTCGTCAGCGCCGCGTGCTCCGGCGGCAGCGTGTAGGTGTTGGTGGCCGGGTCGTACTCGACGATCCCGGCGACGGTCATGCCGCCCAGCCACTCGCGGACGTAGCGCTCGTCGAGGACCGCAGCACGCGCGATCTCGGTGCTCGTGCTCGGTTCGAGGCCCGCCATCGTGTCGAACAGGCCCGTTTGGTGGCCGACGCTCAGGAACAGGGCGGTGTTCGCGTCGTCGAGGATCCCCACGAGCCGGCCGCCGAACTCCTCCACCCGACCTTCGTCAATCGTTGCCTGTGCAGCCATCCAGCGCTCCTGTCCTGTGGTGGCCGAGGACCAGCATGGCTGACGCGGCGGCCGCTGGCATCGGTGCCGGCACGCAGATCCCGCGGCCGGACCACGTAGTCGGGCTACACCAGCCCGTGGCGGTGTGCGTACGTCGTTGCCGTGGATCGCGCCGACGGCCCGGTTGCCCCGATCTTCAGGTAGATGTTGGAGAGGTGACGCTCCACGGTCCGGACCGACAGCACCAGCCGCTCGGCAATGTCGGTGTTGGACAGCCCGTCGGCGACCAGCCGCAACACCTCGACCTCACGCCTCGTCAGCTCGGCGGGGCCGCCGTCCCCGGGCTCCCGCAGGCCGTCGAGGACCGCCGTGGCAGCCACGGCTGCGCCAGCAGCGCCGAGGTCTTCGGCCTCCGCTCTCGCTCGGTCCGCCTCGGCGGTGGCCCTCGCAACATCGCCGTGGGCCCGGTGCAGCCGGGCCAGCTCGACACGTGTCGCCACGACCGAGGGTGTCATGCCGGCGTCCTCGTAGAGCTCCAGTGCATCCACCAGGTTCTCGATCGCCCGCTCGAGATCGTCGTCGAGCTCGGCCACGTGGGCGGCGCTCGCGAGTCCAGCAGCCCGGATCCCGTTCGTGGCGATGGCCCCGGCAATGGCCTCGAGCTCGGCCAGCGCGTGTTTCGCCGAGGGACGGTCACCCAGGACCGCGCTCGCCCGGACCAGCGTCTCGAGCACACCGACACGCTCGACCCGCGCTGACGGGGACACGGCCCGCAGGTGGCGTTGTGCCATGTCCGCCGCCGCCTGCGCATCGCCCTGCGCAAGCAGGATCGCCGCACGCTCGGCCATGGCGAGATGCCGCACGCCGCGGCGGAACGGTTCGCGTTCGGCGATCGCGAGCGTCCTGTCGGCCTGCTCGACGTCGCCGCGCGCGAGCTGGACGTCGGCAAGGTGGACCCAGGCCATCGCGGCCGCGAGCGGTCGCGCGTCGCGATCGTCGGTGATGATGCGCAGCTGCCGCTCGGCCTCGTCGAGCTCACCGGTGCGCGCCAGGACGTGCGCGTATTCGGTCCGGGCGAAGGTCATGAAGTCCTCGACGTTGGGCCCCGTGGCCTGGTCCATGACGGCGTTCGCCCACTGCCGGACCCGGTGGTAGTCACGCACCCGTTCGCAGGCGGTGATCAGCACGCAGTAGGTGTCGAGCGCGACCTCGACGGGGACCTCGCCGCCCGCCGCGGCGGCCGTGGCCTCGTCGAGCAGCTGCATCCCTTCGGCGACCTCCCCCTCGGACACGCGCACCAGCCCCAGGTGCGCCTTCGCGATGACCTCGGCCGTGGTGTCGTCCAGCCGTTGGGCGAGCTCGTGGGCTTCGTTGGCGAGGACCCTCGCGGCCGCTGCGTCCTTGTCGTAGGCGAGCTTGATGTAGGCCTGCATCACGACCACCAACGGCCATTCCGGGTTGTCGGGGTGGTCGCGCAGGTGATGCCGCGCCCGCAGCAGCCAGCCGCTGGCGACGGCGGCATCCCCCGTGTTCGAGATCGCGAGGTCCGCGAGGACGCTGGCGACCCTGGCGGCCTCCGGGCCCGATCCGCCCTCCACGTGCAGCCGGTACGCGCGCTCGAGGGCCGCGGTCGCGGTGGCGTGGTCGTCGAGGGCACGGCTGGCGCGGGCCAGTCCCTCCTGCGCAGCTGCGGTCTCCTCGACGTCGAGCATGGCGCGGAAGGCTTCCCGGGCCGCTTCCCACTCGCCCGCGTGGAGGAACTCCTCAGCGGTCGTCACGATGCTTCACTCCGTGCGCCTCATCGGGAGGAAAGTCGGTCGACAGCAGCAGGGCCGTGCTGGCGGCGTCGTCCACGACGACAATCCGTCCGCCCTCCTCGATCTGGTCGCCGATGGCACCCATTCTCCTCACGGCCAACAGGAGCGGGAGCGCCGCCACCATGACGACGCTGCCGACGAGATAGCCGGCGGGCTCACCGCGTGATCGGCCCAGCGCCCCGAGGCCGACCTGGCCGCCGACCTGGGTCATGCCGGTGACCATCGAGTCCGTCGACACGGCCGTGGCCCGGTGGGCGGACGGCACCGAAGCGTGCAGGTAGGCCGTGCGGACCGGCGTCATCAGCCCCCATGCCAGGGTCATGGCGAGCAGGGCCGCGACGGCCACCCAGAAGTCGTCCGATGTTCCGACGACGAACGCACCGGCGGCCACCATCAGAAAGCCCCAGATGATGAGGGTGGTCCGACGCTCGACCGTGCCCAGGACCCGCTCGACGAGGAGGTTGCCCAGCAACATGGCGACCGACATCCCGGCGGTGACCAGCCCGGCGACCCACACGGCCCCGGAGTCGCCGAACAGCTCGAGGAAGTGGGGTGGCCACGCATACCACGCGTAGATGAAGAACCCGCTCGACACCGAGCCGGCGACCACGACCAGCCGGAGGTCAGGAGTGCCGAGGGCAGTCCGGATCCCGTTGCGCCCCGTCGCGACCATCTCCTCGATGGCGTTGTGCCGCGTCAGCGAGCGCGGCACGTAGCCGATGTCGTACATCCTGCCCCAGGCGACGACAAACAGCAGGGCGAGCAGAGCCGAACGGACGACGAAGGGAAGGGCCAGGTCCAACTGCCCCAGCAGCCCGCCGCCGACCGTGCCGAGGATCATCGATGCTCCACGAAACATGCCGGCCCGCGCGAACACGGGATCCAACGGTCCGCTGTGGTCCGTGGTCGCGAGCGCATCGACGAGCCACGCGTCGACGGCGCCCGAGTAGAACGTGAACCCGAGGCCAAGGAGGATCGACACGAGCGCGAATGGGATCAAGCCGGCTCCGACGGCCGCAAGACCGACGTAGGCCAGCGTGACGACGCCCAGCACGACCACCGAGAGCAGAAAGGATGTCCGACGGCCGAGCGTGTCGGCGACGACGCCGGTGGGGATCTCGAACAGGAATGTCCCCAGGCTGTAGCCCGCGTTGGCCACGAACACGCCGAACAGGTCCAGCCCCGCGTCCAGCAGGAAGAGGGTGTTGACCCCCCAGATGATCGAGGCCGACAACGTGAAGAGGGCCGCGATCGCGTAGTAGCTGCGGATGATCCGCTGGCTCTCCGACATCCTCACACCCTCGACGGCGCACCGTGGGGGCGCCCGCGATCAGGGGGCATCCTTCCACACAACAAGGGAATGTTGCCGGCCCCTGTTCCCGTTTCAGGACTCGACGCCGATGGAGACAGCTGCAATGGCCCGTGGACGAGTTCGTGTCGAGGACAGCCCGAAGCGCATCCGTGTGCTGCTCGGTGGCGAGTGGATCGCCGACTCGCAGAACGTCAAGCTCGTGTGGGAGAAGCCCTACTACCCGACCTACTACTTCCCTTCGGCCGACGTGCGCACGGACCTGCTCGTCGACACCGGAGAAACACGTCGGTCACCCAGTCGCGGCACGAGCGCCGTCCACGACATCAAGG
>JAWWBG010000034.1:0-16577 GCA_033721095.1 Nitriliruptorales bacterium | reverse complement strand
GCCCCGAGCGACCACGCGCTCCTGCAGTGCAACCAGGTTTTCCGGCTGGATGGGGTCGGCCGGATGGTTCGGGAAGTTCCCGTCGAGCTCGAAGAAGAGCGGGTCCACGCGGACGGGAAGGCCCTCGAACACGATCGGGACGACGTGACCCGCCATCCCGTTTCCGGCGTCGATCGCGATCTCGATGTCGGTCAAGGCGTCGACGGCAATGAAGGACCGGACGTGCTCGGCAAAGTCCGCGAGCAGATCAACCGACTCGACGGATCCCCGAGTCCGCGCCGACGGGAGCGGTCCCGCCGCAACGAGATCCCGGATGTCGCCGAGCCCGCTGTCGATGGACACGGGAGCCGCACCGGCACGGCACACCTTGAGACCGTTGTACTCGGCGGGATTGTGGCTGGCGGTCCACATCGCTCCCGGCGCGTCGAGGACTCCCGAGGCGAAGTAGAGACCGTCCGTGGACGTCAGACCCATCACCCGGACGTCAACACCCTGGCTGGTGACGCCATCGACGAAGGCCGGAACCAGCACGTCGGCAGACGGCCGCATGTCGTGTCCGACCACGAACGGCTGGCTGTCGCCATCTGTCAGGACGCGCGCAGCCGCGGCGCCGATCAGGCGTGCGAGCTCAGCATCGAGCTGGTCGTCGACGAGGCCACGCACGTCATAGGCCTTGAAGACGGCGTGGAGGGTTTCGAGGTCGGTGGGCACGTCACTCCGCCACTGGCAGCGTTCGGGAACCTATCGGCAGCCGTCGTGGCATCCGTTGACGGGCACGTCACCACTCGAGGGCGGCCTGCTCCTGCTCAGCGTCCGCGTCCGTGGCAGCGCTGCTCGTGGCGGTCGTCTCGACGTCCCAGTCAACTCCGTCGACAGCACCGTCAAGGGCGGCGCCGACCTCCTCGATCGGATCGAGGACCCTCGACAAGGAGGCCAGGCCGTCGGCGCCGTCCGGCACCGCTCGCAGCGCTCGCGCCAGCACGGCGACGGTGTCGGCGCTCGCGAGGAACTCCGGGTCGACCGGCTGGCCGGTGGGCTGAAGGTCCGGCCGGCGGTCCTGCAGGAGCCACCCCCGAGGAGGCGACGTTTTCGTCGCATGCGACACGCACAGGTCGTATGCGTGTTCCTCGGGGGTCTCGGTCAGCGGCGTGAGCATGACCGAGCGTCCGGGGTAGTCCAGGAATGCCGTAGCGGTCGCAGGGGAGGGACACCCGGGCCTTGAGCAGGAGCGGGTGGCCGCCGCGGCGAGCGGGCGGACGTTGCTGGGCTCCGGACGAGCAGCAGGCGCAGACACGAGTCGAACGGTAAATGACATCGATGTGATTTTGGTGGAGGTGTTGCCACCTCCTTCAGCTCGGAGGCGCAGCGGTCCTCGGCGCGCATCGCTGGCCAAGGGCAGGCGCGCCCGTTGCCGCGCTATCCGCCCGTGGTTGGCGAACCCGACGGTGACGGTGACGGCGATGGCGATGGCCGATCCTCTGTCGGGGCATCGAACTCGAGGTCGGGCGCCGTCGGCTCCTCCATCGTCGCAGGCTGGCCACTGGTCCCGAGCTGGCGGACCAGCTCCGGACGATGGACAGCACGGGGAACCTGGCCACCCCCCTGCCAGGTGTGACCGGCCGCCCCGAGCCCGAGCACCAGATCCGGTCGGCCCTCGGTGTTCAGCGACCGATACCCGGCCACGATCGGCTGGTCAGAGCCGACGTAGACCGTCAGCTGCTCTGCGTCGCCGACGTCGATCGACAGGTCAACGTCCGCCAGCGCACCGACGGGGACGATGACCTGGGCAGAGAAGTTGGCGATCTGCCCGTCCCCCACGTGATAGCGCACGTCAAGGGTCGCCGGCTGGTCGCCGAGGTTGACGACGTGCAGGTGCGTGGCGCGATCCGCCGGAGGCGGGACCGACCACACCCACGTCGTGTCCGCGAGCGGCGCCGCGATCTGGATGGCGAGCGCCGACAGCACCGCTGCGGGGTCGCGCCGGATCGTGCCGGCAGAGACGACGATGGGCACGTCGTTGGTCGACGTCACGGTCACACCAGCGACGCCTGTCCCGCCCGGCAGGAGCTCGGCAACGTCGATGCGCCGAACGGCACCCGGTTCGATCCGCAGGGTCTCGGAGGCTGCCTCCGGGTCGGGCAGGTCGATCGGCGGGCCGGGTGAGGGTTGGGCGACCGGACTCGGCGTCGCGGTTGGCGACCCGCTGTCCGGCGGCGGGCTGGTTGCCGGCGCTGCGGGCTCCTCGATGTCCTCCGACCCGATGACCGGTGGCGCCGTTCCGGTGTCCGTGTGCAGTGTCAGCTCGATCTCGGCCGCCTCGGTCGAGGGGTTCGTGACCCACACCCAGCTGTCGACGCCGTCCTCGTCGCCCTCCTCGTCGGACCCCACGCGGTCGGCGACCTCGACCCAGGGAATCGTCCAGCTGAGCGCCGTGGCCGGGGCCGCCTTGACGAGCGTCACCCCGTCGACACCGCCGATGGCTGCATTGAATGACTGGACACCCTCGGCCACGAGCCGACCCGCGCGAACCCGAACGATGACACCCAGATCCGCCTGCTCCGGCGCGAACTCGTTGAGCTCAATGCGGAGGACGTCGCCGTCGGGGACGTGCAGGTTGCCGAGTCGCCGAGGCTGCAGCAGCCCCTCCGACGTCGCGAGCGTGACAGTGGCGGTCGCGCTGGAGTCGAACGGGTTGGCGAGGATCAGCTGCGCCTGACCGCCGCCGTCCGTGGACAGCCCCGGGACGAACCAGTTGATGCTGGGCGACGGCTCACAGGGCCCGGCAACCCAGCCCGATGGGAAATCGGAGCCGCCCACCCGCCACACGCGGGACAGGACTGCCGGCCGACCCCACCAACGAGCGGCAACACCGATGCTGTCACGCCCGGGCGGCAGCTCGTCGACGCGAACGTCCTCCGGCAGGACGCGCGTTTCCGATCCGGGGTCCCGCTCACCCGCGCCGAACGTCGAGACGATCACGTCCGTGGGCTCCATGTCGTCGCTGGGAACGGGTGCGAAGACCACGGAGGTGGTCCGCCCCTCGTTGGTGTCACCGGCGGCGCAGTACCAGCTTCCGGAAACGGCCTCGCCCGCGTCGAGGGGCGGTGGGATGGAGGTCGCTTCGCTGGGACTCAGGTGGTCGAACAGGAGCAGGAACCCGAGCAGGGCCGCCACCGGCACCAGGACCATCGCAGGCGTGACTCTCATGGACGCCGCCCCGACGAGTCCTCGATGTCAACGACTGCTCGAAGCGGCCGTACGAGCATGGACACGGTGAGGAGCAGCGCGAGCAGCTGCACGACGAGCAGGGCCCGGCGCTGGCTCCGGCCCTCGTGCTCGACGAGGACCGCCGAGTTGCCATCGACCGTGAAGTGGACCAGGCCCGCAATGGGCTCGGCCGCCGTCACCGCGAGGTCGCCGTCGAGCGGCGTGACCGACCAGTCCGACTGGGCTTCCTCGGCAATGATGATCGAGCCGGGCTCGGGCGCCCGACCCATCCAGGTCCCCCGTCCGATCTCGGCGAAGGCCCGCGAGCGCACGCCCGGCGGAACCTCGCCACGGGCCTCGAGCCGGTTCATGTCGGCTCGGGCCACCCACGACCCCTTCGGGAGCCAGGTCGCGACGCGGAAGAGACGTCCGTCGGCCGTCGGGCTGGGTTCGAGGTCGAGTTGCCCATCGAGGAGCACCGACAGGCGCCCGGTCCCGTCCTCCTCGGGGGCGACCACGTAGCGGATGCTGAGCAGTGCCAGGCGGCCAGCGGCGCCCGGGTCACTGCCCGTGATGACCTCCTCGAGGGCCGTCTGGACGGACGTGATGAATCCAGCGGGCGGCGCCAGTCCGTACGTGCTCATGTCATCTCCCGACGGGCCCGTGACATCCCAGTCGATGGCCGACCCCCGGTCGATCAGCGTGAGGACGCGGAACGAGCCCAGCCGCTCCTCGTCGCCGACGAGGAAGGCTGGGAGCGGATCCGAGCCCACGGCGTACCGCGACCAGTCCTGCCGCACCATGCTCACGCCTGACGCCACGATGCCCACGAGCACGATCGCTGCCGTCGCTGCCGAGCCCAGCTGGCGCCAGCCGAAGTCGTGACGCGCCAGCTGTTCACCAACGCCGACGGCCGCCACCAGCAGCAGCGCCCCGGCGGCGGCCGCGACCAACAGCAGCGGTACACCCGGCCAGGCCCATGCGCTGGCCCCACCTCGGCCCAGCAACCAGCCCGCCGTGGCTCCGCCGACGAACGCGCTCGATGACCAGACGACGACGACCAGGCGCCGTTGGGTCCCGAACAGGATGCCAAGCAGTGCAGCGATCCCGATGCCGATGCCCGCGAGGACACCCGGAAACCCGGCCAGCTCGGGCGTCAACAGCAGCCAGCGCCACAGCGGCTCCGCCTCGGCACCAGGCGGCGACAGGCCGCCCGTCACCGGCGAGTTGGCACCGAACAGCCGCAGCGACCAGGGAAACAGGAGCAGGAAGGTGATCGGCGCAACGAACAGGATGCGCACCAGGACCGAACGCCAGCGTCCGCGACGGGCGATCGCGGTCGCGGCAGCACCCGCGACGATCGCCGCGACGACGAAGATCGCAGTCACGGGCTCGAAGGCGATCATCACGGCAGCGGCCAGCCCCGCGCCCGCGACCGCTCGTGCCGATCCCACCGAGTTGTCGCTGCGCATCAGCGCCGCGAACGCTGTCGCGAACGCGGGGAGCGCCATGAGCACGACGAGGGCCCCCAGCCGGCCGGTCGCCACGGCGGCGATGGCCGGCGGGGACAGCACGTAGAGGGTCGCGGCGAGCAGTCGGGGCGCTCGTCGTTCCGTCACGGCGCGACCGGCTCGCATCGCCAGCACCCAGGCAAGGGCGGGAAGAAGCAGGAGCATCAGGCGCGGAGCCAGCCACTGGGACCCAAACGCCATCCGATCGAAGACGGCGAGGATCTGCATGGCAGGCGACGGGGCCTCCGAGGTGCCGACGCCTCCAGCGTCATGCCAGCTGGCCCAGTAGTTCGCCGTGAACGCGCCCCCGTCGGTCGGCCACGTCGCCAGCTCGCCGCCGCGAAGACTCCCAGCCGCGAGCAGCGGGATGCCCGCCAGCACGGCGAAGGTGAGCAGCACCGTGGCCGTGACCCGAACGGGATTCCGTCGGACGAACGCCACCAGGCGATGGGTCACTGTCTCGGGCGTGTCGCTTTCGTCGATGACGGGCTCGAGCCGGACCTCGTCGCCGGCAATCCACTCCCCCATGGCCTCGCCGTAGGCGCGGAGCCGCGGCCAGATTCGCGAGAACAGATGTGCCAGCTCGGCGTCGGACCGGACGCGGGTTGCCTGGACCCGTCGTCGATGTTCCCAGGACTCGCGAGCGTGCAGCACGTTCCATGCCCAGGCTCGCATCGTCTGGAGGGCGTCCCCAACCCGCCGCGTGGCGAGAAAACCGCCGACCTTGGCGATGCCGACAAGGGCGAAGAGCGGCAGGACGACGGCCAGCCGCGCCGGGCCATAGTTCTTGACCAGCGTCGCGAGCGTGTTTCGCTCCGCGAAGTAGCGCGGCCCGATGACGGCGGTCTGACCCATGCGGACGTAGTTGCTCGCGCCTCCGAAGTGGCGCGCGCTGGCCTCGGCAACGACCTCGACGCCATGACCAGCCAGGTGGGCACGCCAACACAGGTCCAGGTCGTCACGGAACGCGTGGTAGCGCCGGTCCATGCGACCCAGCTCGTCGTAGACCGACCGGCGCACCAGCATCGCCGTCGTGGGGACGAACAGGACTTCACGGGTGGCGTCGCGCTGCCCCTGATCCCACTCGTCGGGGTCGAGGCCCGTCTCCATGCGCCCCGTCAGGTCGATGGTCAGGCCGACGGACTCGAGGCGTCGGGAATCCTCCCATTCGACGAGCTTGGGGCCAACGATCGCGACGTTCTCGTCGGCTTCCAGGGCTTCGACGAGCCGGGCCATGGCGTCCTCGTCGAGGGCGCAGTCATCGTGGAGGAACAGGACATACGGCGCGTCCGGAGGAACGGCGTCGAGTGCCATGGACACGGCGGCCGGAAAGCCGAGGTCACGCTCGGCCACGAGTACCGCGCCCTCACCCAGCTCCTCGATCAGGATGTCTCGCGACGAGTCCGTCGAGCCGTTGTCCACCGCGATGACGTCGATGTGGGGATACGTCTGGCGGTTGAGCGCGGCGAGGGTCTCGCTGAGCCACGGCGCCCCATCATGGGCTACGACGACGACGAGGACCCGTGGGAGGGATGCTGGCAAGGTCCGGACACGGGAGACGGCGAGCGAACGACGCTAGCAGCGGCTCAGGAGGTCCGGCCGGTGCCGGACGTGGCCCTGCCCCGAGTGCCGTGGTCCCTGGACGTCAGGCAGTGAGGCGCTTGGCCCGGCGACGCTCGCGTTCGGACAGGCCGCCCCAGATCCCGAAGCGTTCGTCGTTGTCCAGCGCGAACTCGAGGCACTCGTCGCGAACGGTGCAGATCGCGCAGATGCGCTTCGCTTCCCGCGTCGAGCCCCCCTTCTCGGGGAAGAACGCCTCTGGGTCGGCGTCCAGGCAACGTGCCTCGAGCATCCAGGAACGTTCGTCGCCGTCGACGGCGATGCGATCGGTCAGTGCGGCAAGTGCGCTCACGTCGGTGCCTCCGCTCATGCACGCCGTCCCACCCGCCGGGACTGACGTTCATGAAACTACATGCGTGGCATTCTGCACGGCCGGGGCGCGGCCGTCAACCCGACATCCGTCAATCTGTGGAATTTCGGTGTTTTCGGGCCGTCAGCGGACACCCGCGTGCGGTCAAGCGCGATCCGGACGCGTTCACGGGCCCCCAAGACGTGCTGCCATTTGCAAGCGGCCCGACCGAGTGTGGACTCAGCGAGTCAGTCGGCGGGCGCGACGGCGAATGTCCTTGGCCATGCTCTCGCTGATGCCGCGCAGGGCCGCGATCTCCTCGACGCTTGCCTCGCCGACGGCGGCAGCCGTGCCAAACGCCTCGAGCAACTGATCTTGGCGCGCAGGGCCCACGCCCTTGATCCGGGCCAGGAGCTGGCGATCCTGTTCGGTGCCCGGGCGGCCGCCCCGGCTCGCTGGCCGCTTGGGGGTCGTAGGGCCCTCCGGGGTCGGCCGCGAGCTCGACGCCGCAGCGCCCACCTCATAGACCTCGGGCTCCTCGACCTCCTCGTCCCAGTCCTCGTCCCAATCCTGATCGGGCTCCTCGTCGGACTCCTCGCCCTCTGCGACGTCGTCGGCCCACTCCTCGTCCGTGTACTCCCACTCCTCGGTGTACTCCCAGGAGTCCTCCAGCACCTCGTCGTCGGCCTCTGCGGCCTCGGATTCCTCGATGGCGGCGGTGAGCGTCGGGCGGGTGGCAGGCTCGGCGTCCGCCCCCCGTCGTCGGCTGCGGCGGGACGGCACCAGCTCGTCAGCGGACTGCCCAGCCGGGGTCGGGATCGGCTTGCGGGGCTCCGTCAGCTTGAGGACCTCGCTGTCGCTGAGCTGGCGGGCAAGTCGTCGCCGTTCCCGCTTGGAGAGCGCTTCGGCGAGCAGCGTGACGAACTCGGCGGCGATGAGAGCACGCTCGTTCGTGATCCGGTCGTCTCGCTCGATCAGGTAGTTGACCATCGAGGTCTCGAGCGATCGCACGCGGTCGATCGCCTCGGCGAGGGCCTTGCCCGCCTCACGGAGTTGGCGCCGACCCTCGGCGCCCTCCTTCGCGATCACGTCGGTGACCGTCGCAACGGCATCGTCGGCTGCCGCCTGGATCGTGCCTGCACTCTCGCCAAGGGCACCGACGGACTCCTCCAGCGACCGTCGAATGCCCTCCAGGGCCTCTGGCGCGCCGCGATCACGGGCGATCAGTTCGCCCAGCGCGTCCGACACCATCTCGATCGCCTGGCCCTGGCTGGCGACCATGCTCTTGAGGGAGCTGTCACCCGGCCCGCCGTGGCCTCCAGTGCCGCCGGCGGCGAGGCGTTCAACCGCGTGTTCGAGGGCCTCGAGGTCGGCGCGCGTGACACCGGCGCCGAGCCCAGCCATCGCGTCCGCAACGTCATCCGCAAGTGCTGCAACCGTCCCCCGAAGCTGCGCGACGGCGTCATCGGGGTCGGCGGCTCGTGTCGAGGCCTCGGCAAGGAGCGCCTCGACCTCGATGCGCTGCTCCTGCAGCTGGCTCAGCACCGAGACGCGAAGGCTTTCCAGGTGGCCAGCCAGGTCCGTGCGTTGTTCCTCGGCCGCGTCGTCGACGCGCCGGTGCGCCGCCTCGGCCGCGTCCCGGGCAGCCTCGATCGCCGCCCGGAGCTCCTCGACGGCTTCGGTCGGAAACTCGCCACCGGACACGATCGCGCCCTCGCCGGGCTCGCCGCGGGCAGCCACCGCGTTCTCGAGGCGATCACCGACCGCATCAAGGCCCTGGGCAACCTCACCGATCACGCTCTCGAGCCGCGAGAGGCGCTCGTCCAGCTCACCGAGGACCTGGGCCGACTGGGCCCCGTACTGGCTCGCCAGATCACCTCGGACCTCCTCGACCCCAGCGGCCACACGCTCGCTGCCGGAAAGGATCTCGTCGAGCCGATCGAGGACGCCGCCCACCCTGGTCTCCAGATCGCCGAGACGGTCGGTCAGGCTGTCCAGCCGTGCCGTGACCGGGCCCGCAGCCTGCTCGGGCGCCCCCGCGGCGAGGGCGCCCACCTGGGCGCGCAGCTCATCGAGCGCCTCCGCGATCCGCCCCTGCTCGGCCAGCTGATTCGTGATGGCGTTGGAGAACAGCTCGTCGACGTCATCGCCTCCCGACGACGGGAACGGCGCCGGGTCGAGGGGCTCCGAAGCCGCGAACACGTCCTCGTCCTGCGCCGGGCCGCTCGCGCTCCCGGGAGCCACGTCGCCGGGGACGGTCGAGTCTCCCGCCGGCTGGCCCGTGACCGGATCGACCTCGTCACTGTGGAGCGTGTACAGGTCTGGCTCGGGAGGCTCGTCGGACTCCTCATCCCACGCGTCGTCGGACCACTTGTCATCCGGCACGTCGTTGGCTCCCTCCGAGGCCGGATTGAGCCTAGCCCTGCGGGTCTTCGTGGCCGTGGGGGCTCAGCCAACTGGAGGTCCGACCGGCGTGACGCCGCGGGGCCATGAGGCCGGCCATGGCGAGCGCCCCAAGAGCGACAATCTGCAGGGCTGGCCCGATGCCGGTGGCCGCCAACGGTGGCGCCGCCACATGGTCAATCGGCCGTGCGAACGCTGGCGCAGCGCATGCGCGCGTCGGCTCACCTGCGACGACGATCGACGAGTCGGTGGCGGCCACGTTCTGTTCCGAAGTTGCACCGAAGGACACCTCGAGGTCGGTGTCTGCGCGGGCCGGCGACGCGATGAGGGCCAGCATGAGGGCCGCGGCCGTGACGAGCGCGGCGCGCATCGACCTCGATCTCGTCATTGATGAACCAGCGGCTCGGGACCGTCCACGAGACGATAGAGGGTGTCTCGCTGCGCCGCCGTCCGGCCGGCACGTCGTGCCGTGGCAGCCAGGTCCTCGGCCGACTGTCGGATCCCGTGCTGGCTGCCGGCCATGCGCGAGATCGTCTCCTCCATCAGCGTGCCACCGAGGTCATTGGCACCCCCGTTGAGGATGTCGACGGCGCGATCGAGTCCCATCTTGACCCAGGACACCTGGATGTTGTCGATGGCGCCGGCCAACAGGAGTCGTGCGACGGCGTGCACGCGCCGGTTGTCCTCCCACGAGGGTCCGGGGCGGGCGATGCCGGCCAGGTAGACAGGGGCCAGCTGGTGGACGAATGGCAAGGGGACGAACTCGGTGAACCCCCCGGTCTGCTCCTGCAGCGACCGGAGGAGCTTGAGGTGGGCAACCCAGTGGTGGGGTTCGTCGACGTGGCCGTACATCATCGTCGAGGTCGTCGGGATCCCGAGATCGTGCGCGGTCGTGACCACCTCGATCCACGCCGACGTCGGCAGCTTCCCCTTGGTGAGGACCCAGCGGATCTCGTCGTCGAGGATCTCGGCCGCAGTCCCCGGCAGGCTGCCGATCCCGTGTGCGCGCGCCTCGACCAGCCAGTCTCGGATCGACACCCCCAGGCGGGTGGCGCCGTTGACGACCTCCATCGGCGAATACCCATGGACGTGGATGTCGGGGCAGCGTGCCTTCACGGCGTCGAGGACCTGGAAGTAGTAGTCGCCCGGCAGGTCGGGATGGATGCCGCCCTGGATGCAGACCTCGGTTGCGCCGAGGACCTGGGCCTCCTCGACGCGATCGGCAATCTCGACCAGGGACAGGTTGTAGGCGTCGGGATCGTCTCGCCGCTGGGCGAAGGCGCAGAACCGGCAGCCCGTGTAACAGATGTTCGTGAAGTTCAGGTTGCGGTTGACGACGTAGGTCACGGTGTCGCCGACACGCTCGGCACGGACCTCGTCGGCGGCCTGCGCCAACGCATCGAGCTCGACACCCGACGTCTCGAAGAGCAGCAGCGCCTCCTCGTCGTCGAGGACGGTTCCCGACTGGGCCTTGGTGAGCGCGGCGCTCACGTCCGGACGAATTCGGGAGCGGGCCGGGCCCTCGACCCGGGGTGCATTGCTGGCCACGAGCCCCTCGGCGATGACATGGACGTCGCCGAAGACGGCCCGATGCAGCTCGTCGGCGTCGTCCCAGTTGGCCGAGCGGGCGTTGCGGCCGTCGGCGGCCGACCCACCGGCCTCGTCCCCACTGATCACGGCGTCCATCGCGTCCGTGGTCGCCGTGTACTCGGTCTCGGGATCCTGCCACCGCTGGGGGCGTGGCGGCACGGCCGGGTCGGCGAGGCCAGAGGCCGCATCGGCGAGGGCCGCCACGGGCACGCGCATGCGGCCGGCCAACCACGGGTCGGGCTGCGTCACGTACTCGGGATACACGCACAATCGCTCGACCAGCTCGAAGCCCTCGGCCGACGAGTGCGCCGTCAGCTCCTCGATGGCTGGCCACGGCATCTCGGGATTGACATGGTCGGGGGTGACGGGCGACACGCCGCCCCAGTCGTCGATGCCTGCGCGAAGGATGGCCGGGTAGTGCGCAGGGCTGAGGTTCGGCGGCGCCTGCAGGTGCACGGTCGGACCCAACACGATCCGGGCGGTGGCGACCGTCGCGAGGAGGTCCTCGAAGGAGGGTTCCGGGTGATTGCGCATGGCCGTGTCGGGCTTGGCCCGGAAGTTCTGGACGATCACCTCCTGCACGTGGCCGTACCGGCGGTGGAGCGAGCGCAGCTCGAAGAGGGCGTCGATGCGCTCGGTGAGGGTCTCACCGATGCCGATGAGGATGCCGGAGGTGAACGGGATCGAGAGCCGGCCGGCATCCTCGATGGTCCGCAGGCGCACGGCCGGATCCTTGTCCGGCGAGTTCCAGTGGGGCAGGCCCTTGGCGAGCAGCCGCGGCGACGCCGACTCCAGCATGATCCCCATCGAGGGCGCCACGGGCTTCAACGTCGCCATCTCGGTCCAGCTCATCACCCCCGGGTTGAGGTGCGGCAGCAGGCCCGTCTCCTCGATCACCAGGATGGCCACGGACCGCAGGTAGGCCAGCGTGGAGTCGTAGCCGCGCGCCTCGAGCCACTCGCGGGCGGCCGGGTAGCGGTCCTCGGGGCGGTCCCCCAACGTGAACAGCGCCTCGCGACAACCGGCGGCCTGCCCGGCGCGTGCGATCTCGAGCACTTGGTCAGGTGACAGGAACGCGGGAACGTCGCCCTTGGGCGGCCACGCGAACGTGCAGTAGCCGCAGGTGTCGCGGCAGAGATGGGTGAGCGGGATGAACACCTTGCGCGAATACGTCACGCGGCGCCGGCCACCGGCAGCCGGGTTCAACCACGGCGCCCGATCTCGAATCGAACCCGCGACCTCCAGCAACCGGTCCAGATCGTCGCCACGTGCGACGAGCAGCGCGGCGGCCTCGTCACGTGTCAGGGTCTTGCCGGCAGCGGCCCGAGCGAGGGAGCGCGGCAGCAGGCGCCCCAGCGTGGCGAGGTCAGGCGGGCCGGCGAGTTGGCTCACGGTGTCTGCGTTTCGGTCGGCGGGGCACAACCGTTGACGCCGGAGCCTAGGAGACGACCCCACCCATCAACATTCGTGCGCCCAGCCACGACGAGAGGGTCCGTCCGGGCGCTCCTAGGCTCCGCCGTCATGTGCACGATGGCCTCGCCGTGACGGTGACCGCCTTGGCGGGCGGCGTCGGTGCCGCCCGTTTCCTCCGTGGGCTGGTCAAGGTCGTCGATCCCCAGGACGTCACGGTCATCGTGAATGTCGGCGACGACATCGAGCTGCACGGCCTGCGGGTCTGCCCCGACCTGGACTCCATCACGTACTGGCTGGCTGGTGTCGTGCATCCCGACCAGCAGTGGGGCCGCGCAGACGAGACGTTCGCGGTCGCCAGCGAGCTCGAGCGCTTCGGCGAGCCCCGCTGGTTCACGCTCGGCGACCGCGACCTCGCCCTGCACGTCCATCGGACCAGGCGCTTGCGCGAGGGCGCACCGCTGTCGCAGGTCACGGCCGAGGTCGTGGCGGCCTTCGGGCTGTCGGTGCGGTTGCTGCCGGCCACCGACCACACGGTTGCGACGCGCGTGACGACGACGGACGGTCGCGACCTCCATTTCCAGGAGTGGTGGGTCGGCGAGCAGGCCGAGGGCGCCGTCGAGCGTGTGCGGCTGGAGGGGGCTGAGCACGCCACCGCCGGCCCCGGCGTCATCGATGCCATCACCGCGGCCGAGCACGTCATCATCTGTCCGTCGAACCCCATCGTGTCGATCGACACGATCCTCGCGGTCCCGGGCATCCGCGCCGCTCTCGAGGCCACGTCCGCCCCGGTCGTCGGCATCTCGCCGATCGTGGGCGGTGCGGTGGTTCGCGGCATGGCCGACCGGCTGCTTCCTGCCGTGGGGGTGGAGGTCAGCGCTGCCGGCGTCGCCGAGCACTACGCACCGTTTCTCGATGGCTGGGTGATCGACCAGGCGGACGCCGGTCTGCGCAAGCAGATCGCCGCCACCGGACTCGACGTGACCGTGATGGACACGATGTTGGACTCGGAGGAGCAGGCCACGGCGGTCGCCAAGGCGTGCCTGGCCATGGGAAGGGCTCGAGCGTGACGGTGTCAATCGTCCCGTTGCCCTGGGAGGGCCGCGTCGAGCGCGGTGCCGACCTCGTCGCTGCGCTGTCCGAAGCGTTGGACGCCAACGAGGTCGTCCTGGCGTCCGGCGACGTGGTCTGCGTCGCGTCGAAGGTCGTGAGCAAGGCCGAGGGCGCCACGATCGATGAGGCCGGGGATCGACGTGACGCGGCCCGACGCCGAGCCGCGCGAATCGTCGCGGATGCACCGTCCGTCCTCGTGGTCGAAACCCGCCATGGCTTTGTCGCCGCGAACGGTGGTATCGACGAGTCCAACGCCAGCGGGGCAATGCTCGATCTCCCGAGCGACCCGGACACCTCCGCCGCTGCGCTGCAGGCTGGCATCGCTGCGGCCTTCGGCGTCGACATCGGTGTCATCGTGACGGACACGTTCGGCCGTCCGTGGCGGACTGGGCAGACCGATGTCGCCCTTGGCGTGGCCGGGCTGGCGCCGCTGCGTGACGAACGCGGCAGCGCCGACCTCGACGGGCATGCGCTCGACGTGACCGTCGCGGCCATTGCCGACGAGATTGCCGGTGCGGCCGACCTCGTCCGGAGCAAGTCGTCGGGGACCCCGTTCGTGCTCGTGCGGGGGCTCGCAGCGGCGGGCGACGGCAGCGCGCGGGAGCTCATCCGCCCATCCGAACAGGACCTGTTCCGATGGGGATGGCCGACCGCCGCTCGGGCCGCCGTCGAGGCACGCCGCACCGTCCGCCGATTCCGAGATGGCCAGCCTCCTCGGCAGGCAATCGAGGATGCCGTGCGTGCGGCCGTCACGGCGGCTGCCCCCCACCACACGCGCCCTTGGCGGTTCCTGGAGGTCTCCGAGCCGACGAGGGCGGCACTGCTGGACGCGATGGCCGGGCAATGGGCCATCGACCTGGCGAGCGACGGCCTCGACGAGGAAGCGATTCGCCGTCGCCAGGCGCGCAGCGACGAGGTCCTCCGCGCTGCACCCGTGCTGTTGTTGCCGCTGGTGCTCCTCGACGGCGCCGATCACTACGGCGACGAGCGCGACCGCGCCGAGCGTGACATGTTCCTGCTGACGGGGGGTGCGGCGATCCAGAGTCTCCAGGTCGTGCTGGCGGCCCATGGTGTCGGGTCCGCGTGGATGTCCTCGACAATCTTCTGCCCCGGCGTCGTGCGCAACGTCCTGGACCTCCCAGCGTCCGCACAGCCACTCGGCCTGATCGCGATCGGGCTGCCCGACCTCGAACACTCGCCGGCTCCGCGACCACCCATCGACGTCGCCGACTTCCTCGACCGCGTCTAGGCCTGTCCCACCGACCGACGGTCGGCAGACAGCCCATCGGTAGCATCCGCCGCATTCGCACCTTTCGTCGGAGCATCCGTGGCCGAGCAGGAACGCCTCACCAAGAAGGAGCGGCGCGCTGCGTCGCGCGAGGAACGCAAGCGCAAGGAGGAGGAGGCCCGACGCAAGGCTCGACGCGACAGCATGGTCTACGGGGCGGGAACTCTGGCCGGACTGCTGGTCGTGGGGTGGGTCGTGTGGCTGGCCTTTGCCGCCGGACCCGAGACCGTTGCGAATGTCCAGATCTCCTCCGCCGACGTGGAGGCAGCCGAGGCCGCGGCCGGCTGCGAGGTCGTCGACGAGAACCTTGCGCTCGATGCGACCCACTACGAGCCAGCCAACGTCCCTGCCCTCAACGTGCTCTACCCCACAACGCGCCCGCCCATCGGCGGGCCGCACTTCAGCCAGTTCAACAATGCCGTGTCGGCCGCGGACAACCAGCTCGACGAGCGCTCGACGACCCACAACCTCGAGCACGGTGCGATCATCGTCTGGTTCGACCCGGATCAGGTCGACGGAGCCACGGCCGACGAGATCGGCGGCTGGGCCGAGAACCTCAACGCCAGCGGCTTCCGCGGAACCTTGCGGGGCTCCTACAGCGGCGCCTCCATCTTCACGAGCCCGTTCTCCGAGCCCGGGATCTCCTCGGGGAAGGCCGTCGCGCTGCGTGCGTGGGGCATCGGGATGGACTGTGATTCCTGGGACGAGCTGGTGGCCAACGGCTTCGTGATCGACAACTACGGCAGCCACGGGTCCGCGCCCGAGGGCAGCTTCGGCGCCTACCCCGAGGAGGCGCTGGGCTACTCGGACATCGAGGTGGGTGACAACACCGAGCTGCCGACGACGAGTCGCCACGACTCGGAAAACCCGACGGACGCCGGTACCGGCACCGGAACGGCGAGCGAGTCCCCGACGGATGCGGACGGCTCGCCGGCAGCCGACGAAACGGCTACCTGAGCCGCGTCAGCCTCGTGCTTGCCGTCCCAGCCGCGGCGGCTCCACCCACCGGCGCGCGATCTCGCCCGGTGGCACGGTCGCAGCCGCACGGATCTGGCGGCGATCACGCCGTGCCGGCCGCCACCCTCGTCGGATCCGGCGGACAGCCGCGAACAGGACGCGCGGATGCAACATGACGGCCTTGGCGAGCGTGGTCGCCACCAGCAGCGGCAGGGCGCGCACCGAGAGGACATCGTGCTTCGCGAGAACCAGCAGTCGGTTGGCGAAGTTGAGCTCCTCCACCAGGGCCGACCGGCGGGGTCCTCGTCCCCCGCGCTCGTGCCAACCAATGGCATCGGGCACGTACCGGGCTGACCAGCCACGAAGTCGCGCCCGCCAGTCGAGGTCGACGTCCTCGAAGTAGGCAAAGAGGCGCTCGTCGAACACCTCGCGGCGCCCGTCGGCGCGCGTGATCGCGATGTCCTCGAGCATGGAACGGCGATGGAGGCAGGCGGCGCCCGTGACGCCGAACACGGCTGCGGGCTCGGCCCAGGCGGTCGCCGGCTGCCCCTCGCCGCGGTTGCGGAACAGCCGCGAGCGGCGGATCGCGTGTCCGGCACTGTCCATGACCGCCTGGTCGACGGACGGCAGCTCGCCGGGCTCGCGCCGCAGGAGTCGCCCCTGCGCCGAACCCACGCTCGGGTTGGCATCCAGCGCCGCGACCAGGGCCCGCACGTGGTCGGGGGCCAGGACGACATCGGGGTTGAGCAACAGGACGAACGGGTGGTCCGTGTGGGCGAGGCCGTCGTTGGCACCACCGGCGTAACCGCGGTTGGTCGGGTTCCGGACGACCCCGACGTCCTCGGCGGCGGCGTCGAGGATGGCGGTCGAGCCGTCGGTACTGGCGTTGTCGACCACAACAATGTCCAACGGCTCGGTCTGGGCAGCAAGCGAGGCCAGGCAGGCCTCGAGGTGGTCGGCCCCGTTGTGGTTGATGACGATGGCGACAACTCGGGCGTGCCCGCCGCGTGCCCGGATCGGGCTCATTCGCCGGCGGCGTCCTGATCGTCGGCCAACCGGACGATCGGAATCGGGCCGGTGGTGCTGTCGCCGCGAAGGGGCACCGCCGGGCCCTCGGTGACACTGGTCGAGCCCTGCAGATCGACGAGGCCGGCGGCCCCCCCTCCCGGCCGAACCCGGAACTCGAGCG
>JAWWBG010000033.1:0-16947 GCA_033721095.1 Nitriliruptorales bacterium | reverse complement strand
TGAGGACTGGAGCTGGGACGGCCCGTGGGTGACGTCGACGACCTCTGGATCTGCCCGTCGTGCGGTGGCCGGTTCGTCACGCCCAACATGTGGCACTCGTGCGGCGTCCACTCGCTCCAGGAGCTGTTCGCAAGGTCGACGGACGACGCGCTGTCCCTTGCCGAGGAATACGTCGCGATCCTCCACGGACTTGGCGACGTCCAGGTCATTGCGCAGAAGACTCGACTGGTCGCCGTCGCACGAGTCCGGTTCGCCGGCCTCGAACCCCGCGAGCACGGCTTCCGCGCGACGTTCGCGCTGCGCCGCTGGGTGGACAGCGATCGGATCGTCAAGAAGGAGCACCACAACGACCGCTGGCGCGGCCACGTCGTCGATGTGCGAGCAGTCGGCGACCTCGACGACGAGCTGCGCGGTTGGCTCCAGGAATCCCACGACACCGTCGGGCTGCAACGCGACTGATCGGGCCGACGCGACCTACGCGCCGGCGTCAGCCAGTGCTGACCTGTTCGGCTGCTGGGGACGACGATTCCGTCGGACCCTCGGTCGGTCCGCCCGTCGGCTCGTCGGTCGGAACATCCAGGCCGCGCAGCTCGGCGGCGCGTTGGAGCAGCGCCAGCGCGCGGTCGAACAGGCGCTCGAACTCGCCGAGCTCGCCGCGGCGACGTGCCTCGTTGGCCTGGTCGAACAGCTCGAGCGCGCGCTCCTCGAGGACGTCGGGATCCTCGCTGGGCTCGGGTTCACCCTCGCCCGGCGGCGCGCCCGCGAGCAGCGAGGCCAGTGCCTCCTCCAGCGTTGGCTCGAACGCCACCCGCGAGCCCATCACGATCACCACGCGGTCGAGCTCGGGAATCCTGGCCTGGGGGCTGTCGAGGAAGAACGGCTCGACGTACAGGATCGAGTCCGCGATCGGCAGCACCAGCAGGTTGCCGCGGATCACGTTCGAACCGGCCTGGCCACGAAGCGTCGTGTACTCGGCGATCGCGTCTTCCTGTTCGATCCTCGCCTGTGCCTGCGAGGGACCGAGGATCGTCTGGGTCGACGGGAACTGGACGCCGAGCAGCTCGCCGTAGTGCTCGGGGTCCGAGCGGGCCGCCAGCCAGGCGACCATGTTCTGCTTGCCCTTGGCCAGGTAGGGCTGGATGAGGACGAACTCAGCCTCGGTCTCCCCCGGCAGGGTCATCAGCAGGTAGAACGGCTCCAACAGCTGGGTCGAGCCGCCCGATGCGCTGGCGGACGGATCCAGCGGGATCTGCCACTCGTCCGCCTTCGAGTAGAAGGCTTCGGCCCCGGGGATGTGGTAGGTCAGGTAGCGGCGTGCCTGGAGCAGGAACAGCGTCTCGGGGTACCGGAAGTGCTCGGCCAGTCCGTCGGGCGCATCGGCCAGGTCGGCGTAGCCGTCCGGGAACGCCTTGCGCCAGGCGTTGATGATCGGGTCCTCGTCGTCGGCGACATACAACGTCACGGTGCCGTCGTAGGCGTCGACGACCGCCTTGACGGAGTTGCGGATGTAGTTGATCGAGGTGCCGTTGACGTCCACCCGCTGGGAGTAGGGGTAGTTGGCTGAGGCGGTGTAGGCGTCCTGGACCCACAGTGTCCGGCCGCCGAGGATCACCGGGTACGGGTCGGCGTCGAGGAACAGGTAGGGCGCAACCGTGCGGATGCGGTCCTGGATGTTGCGGTGCATGATCACGCGGGAGTCGTCGCGCAGCAGCGAGCTGAGGATGAAGTTCGTGTCGCTGAACCGCAGCGCCCACGCCAGGCGCCTGAGCCGACCACCGAGGACGACGCCGCCCTCACCGTCGTAGACGGTCGTCACCTGCTCGAGCGTCCCGGGCTGTTCGTAGTCGAGCTCGCGCTCGTCGGTGCGGACGATCGAGTAGCTGGGCCGCACCAGCTCGCCGTAGTAGATGCCGGGGCGCTCGTTGGCGACCAGCTCGGACTCACCGGTCGGCGGGATGTCCTCGGCGAGGAATACGGGTTGGCCCTCGTCGTCGGCGACGTTGACCTGGGAGGCAACGACGCCGAGGCCGTGCGTGAACGTGAGCCGTTCGTTCTGCCAGGTCTGGGCGGTGGCGTCGAGGCCGGCGAACTCGAGCTCGCGCGCACCCAGCATCACCTGACGAAGCTGGCCGTCGATGACGTAGCGGTCCACGTCGACGTCGAGGAACTCGTAGTAGGGCCGCAACGCCTGGAGTTCCTCGTAGGTGGTCTCAAGGATGTTGGGATCCCACAGCCGCACGTTGTCGATGGTGGTCTGCTGGTTCGCGACGTCCTCCGCCGACAGGTCGTTGGTCACCGCGAACTGCTGGAGGTCGACCTCGTCGAGGCCCCAGGCGGCACGCGTGAACTCGAGGTTGCGCTCGATGAACTCCCGTTCCTGGGCGAGCTCCTGCGGGTCGACGCGGAAGCGTTGGATCGCGGCCGGGTAGATGCCCTGGAGGATGATCGTTCCGACCACGAGCAGCCCGATGGCGGCGCCGGGGAGCAGGAAGCCCTGCTGGCGCAGCGACCACAGGATCAGGGCGATGGCAACCACGGTCACGACGAGCAGGAGGTTGAGGGCCGGCAGCTCGGCGTTCACGTCGGTGTAGGAGGCGCCGGTCACCTGGCCGCGCGGCGAGAAGTTGAGGGCGAACCGGTCCAGCCAGTACCCCCAGCCACGAACGAGGAGGAACGCGACGAGCAGGATCGACAGGTGTGCGCGGGCACCCGGCAGCACCCGGTCGCGCGGCAGCTCGGGACGGATGGCGCCGAGCAGGTAGTGGGCACCGGCCGCCAGCATGCCGATGACCAGGACAGAGAACTGCAGCCACTCCTGCAGGGCCTGCTGGAACGGCAGGTCGAAGACGAAGAAGCCGACGTCGCGCCCGAACTGCGGGTCGGCAACGCCGAAGTCGCCGCCGTGCTGCCACAGCAGGAACGCCTCCCATTCGATGGACAGCGACGCGCCGGAGGCGATCCCGAACAGGATGGCAACGGCAGCGATGATCCACTTCAGCCACGGCTCGGCCATCTGCCGGTAGCGCTCGACGATCGCCTGCTGGGGCGTCGCCGGCAGGATCACGGGGCGCAGTCGCCGGGCGATCTGGAGGTTGACGGCCACCAGCACGGCCATCAGCACCGCCCCGATGGCGCCCAGCAGGATCTTGGCGAACAGCAGCCCGGTGAACACACCGCGATAGCCGACGGCGTCGAACCACCACAGGTCCGTGAGGAACGTCGCGATGCGGTTGCCGAACAGCAGCACCAGGACGACGAGGACCGCGACCGTGACTCCGGCGCGGCGGCGAAGCAGGTCCCTCACGACTCGCTTGTCGACGGCGAAGGGCTGAGGGTAATCAGCCGCCGCCGAGCAGGGGGCCGCCGGCGTCCTCGACCGGCGAGGACGTCGCGGCGTCGTCGGAGGGTGTCAGCTCGTCGAGCGTGTCGGCGATCAGGCCGGCGACCTCGTCGAGTACGTCACCGAGGCTGGTCAGGGGGTCCTCCTCACCGCTCAGCAGGCCGCCCAGCTCGTCCACGACGTTGCCCAGCGAGTCCCCCGGACCCGGCTCGTCGGGCGGCGGCGGGTTCTCACCTGTCGGTGGTGGCCCCGGCGGTCGCGGCGGTGTCGGTGTCGGTGTCGGCGGTGGTGTCGGGGCGGGCGGAGGCGAGGACACGGGGGGCACGGCCGTGCCCGCGTCAACCGCATCCTGCCGGTCCTCGAGGCTCTGTTCGGCAGCCGCGTCGATGTCCCCACGATCCAGGCCCAGCAGCATGGCCGTCAGCCCCCAGGTCGCACCGGCCCGCCGGAAGGCCACGATCTCGGCGGCCGCGTCCGGCAGGCTGCCGCCGACCGCCCGGGCGAACACGAGCCCGGTGAGCACGTCCGGCGGTGGACCGAACCGCTCGTCGGCCCGGCGAGCGGCCAACAGCTCGACGGCCTGGTCGACGCCGTCACCGACGCCGCCCGCCAGCCCGACCACGAAGTCGCGGTAGAACGCGGCTGGCTGCGGGACATCCGGATACTGGGCACGCCACCCCGCCTGGAGCTGGGAAACCACGCGGTCGATCGCAATCGCATCGGCCAGGAACCGACGGTCCCAGTCGTCGCCCGACAGGTAGCGCATGGGTGCGGCAACGGCGCCCAGTCCGCCGTCGACGACGTTGGCCTCGTGCAGGGCGGGCACGTCGAGGCTGCGGTTCTGTGCGGTCACCCGTGCTGCGCCCTCGTAGACCGCCGCGCGCCCGGCGATCCCACCATCCACGCGCCAGGAGCCGTTGCCGACGGCTCGTGCCCCCCCGGCGACGACGTCCCAGGTGGTGGGGGCAATCACGAGGATCGACCCACGCTCGAGGGTGACGATGCCGTCGAGCAGGGACAGTCGCGCGCCCTCCGTCAGCTCCAGCGTGCCGTTGCGCACGTCGAGGACAACCCCGTCCTCGCGGGCCCGCAGTGGGACGTCCGCGGGTACCGCATCGCCGACCTCGATGGCGTTCCAGCTCTCGCCGTCGAGCCATTCGAGCGCGCCGCTGGCCAACGTCGCCGGGCCGGTGACGACGGCGTCCGGGGAACCGGTGTCGGGCAGGAACAGGACGGCGATGGCAAGGACGGCGACCGCGCCAACGGCAGCGATCCGCCCTGTGAGCGGGGTCGCGGCGATGGTCTCGGCGGCCACGGGTCAGTCCTCCGCAACGGGCAACACGACGGTCACGTCGGTCCGTTCCTCGGGCACCGACTCGAGGATGAGCTCGCCGTCGACGAACTGGAGGATCCGCTCGACCAGCGGCAGCCCGATGCCGAGTCCACCGTATCGGCGGGTTGCGCTGGCGTCGCCCTGCCGAAAGGCCTCGCGAATGTGGTCGATCTGCTCGGGGTCGATCCCGATGCCGCGGTCGGTGATCGTGATCCGGACCTGATCGCCATCGCGCTCACCGCGGATCGACACCGGCCCCTCGCTGAACTTGACGGCGTTGTCGACGAGCTCGTCGAGGACGGCCGCGAGCATGCGCGGGTCGAGGCCCACCGTCCCCACGTCGCGGGCGATGCGGCGCGTGAAGGTCCGGTGGGGCCACTGGGCTCGCCACCGTTCGACGGCCTCGTCGACGACCAGGCGAACCCGAGCCTGGCCGAGTGCGGTGTCCTCGCCGCGGCCAAGCTGGGCGAACGTGATGAGCACGCGCGTCAGGCGTTCGAGCTTGGTGGCGCGACCCTCGATGACGCGCGCAAACTCCACCATCTTGGCCCGGTCGAGCTTCTTGGTGACCATCAGCTGCGCGTAGGCCTTGATGGGCGTGAGCGGCGTGTTGAGCTCGTGTGACACGTTGGCGAGGAACTCGTTCATCGCCGTGTCGGCCTCGATCTCCGCCGTGATGTCCCGGACGACGACGACGCGGCCGGCCAGCTCGCCCTCGCTGTCGAGGAGCGGCGCCGCGGTCGCGGCGACGGGCGTCGGGCCGACGTGTCCGCGTACCGACCGCTGGCCCGTTCGTCCAAGGGCCGAAACGAGGCTGCCGCCCGTGTCGGCCTCGCCGACGAGGACGCGGGGCAGGGGGGTTCCCAGCAGCTGTTCTCGCGCCCGACCCAGCAGGGCCGCAGCGGCCGGGTTCGCCATCGTCACGACCCCGTCGAGGTCGACCGCCAGCAGTGCCTCCCCCATCGACGAGGTCACGGCCTCGATGCGCGTGCGCAGCTCGGCCTCGGTGATCGCGGCCGTCCGCAGGTCCTCTTCGCGACGTTCGAGCGCCGCGGTCATGCCGTCGAAGGAGGTGGCAAGTCGGCCGACCTCGTCCTCCCGCTCGAGACCGACCCGGACACCGAGGTCACCGCCGGCCACCCGCTCGGCCGCCGCCGTGAGCTCGACGACGGGACGCGTGGTGTTGCGCGTCGCCGCCCAGCCGAGGAGCCCGGCGACGAGGAACCCGGCCAGCGCGCCACCGAACAGCGAGCGGGCCGTGTCGGCCTCGAGGTCGGCGGTCGCCGAGGCTTCGAGCGTGAGCACCACGTGGCCGAGGACACGGCCGTCGTCGCCGGTGATCGGTTGGGCCGACAGGTACCAGGCGGCGCCGTCCAGAATCACCCGGCGCGAGGCCGCCGATGTGCGGACGCTGTTCTCGACGTCGACGACCTCGCGGTCCGTGAGGGTCGAGGTGACGGCCTGGCCGTCGACGATGATCGTGGCGTCGGTGCCGGCCGTGCGGGCAACGTCCTGGACCACGACGTCGTCGGTGATGCGACGACCGACGACCAGCACGCCCGAGCGGTCGTCGAGGCGTGACTGGCCCTCGACGATCGGGAACACCGGTGCCACGCCGGCAGCCACCAGCTGTCCGTCGGACAGGGTGATCAGGCCGGTCTTCTCGGCGCCGCCGAGCCCTTGGGCCACGAGCTCGTCACCGGCGATGATCCGTCGTGGCGTGAGCGCCAGCGGCGCGTCCGCCGCCGCATCCCAGGATCCGACCGCGTGCCCTTCCAGGTTGATGATCACGACCAGGTCGATGCCGGGCACCTGGGCTCGGTTCGACGCCAGCACGTCCAACGTCGGCTGTTCACCCGTCGCTGCCCGCAGGGAACCGTGCAGCGTGTTGCCGCCGAAGAGGCTGGCGAACTGGAGGACGTCCAACGGCCACTCGGAGGTGAACTGCTGGGCCGGAGCGGCGGCCAGGTCGTCGAGGAGGGCCAGCTGCTCCCGTTCGAGGTCCTGGCTGAAGACCGCGCCCCCCAACGTCGCCAGCCCGACGACCACGACGAGCACGACCGCGACGAACGAGACGAAGAACTGGCCGGCGAGCGAGCGTCGGGAGCGTTCGAACAACCAGCCGAGGACCGCAGCCGAGCCCGCAATGGACAGGACGGCCGCCGCCACGGAGCTGCGCGGAACCACTGCATCGGCCGCACCCCACAAGAGGAGGCCGAGGGCCAACGGGACCACCGCACGGCCGCGACCCAGCGCACCTCGGGCAGCCGCGACGGCAGCGAGGAGGCTCGCGAGTCCGGCGGCCACGTGTGCACCGATGGGTGCTGCCGCAACGACCATCGGGCCGCCGACCGCGCCGACGGCCAGCGCGGCGTAGCCGGCGACACGCAGGTACAGCGGCCAGGCCGCGTCTCCCGTCACCAGCATCCCGGTGAGCAGGTGTGTCGTGGCCAGCAGCAGGCCACCCAGTGTCAGGCCGATCGAGGCGATGCGGCCCTGGACGCGCGCGATTCCCACGGCGGCAAGGCCCAGCGCCACTGCCAGCCCGAGGACGTGCACGGCGAGGTGGAGGGGAATGGAGAGGTCGGCCATCTCGCTCGATTCTACGGCTGGGCAATGGCCCTACTCGGGACCAACGACTGACGGCTGACGAGGGTGCTGGTGTGCCTCAGTTGCCGATCTGGACGGCATTTGCAGGCATTTCATCGACCCGAAGCAGCTCCAGCGCCGCAAGCGCCTCACCAATCGTGGCAACCGGCACGAGCAGGATCGGCTTGTCGACGGGCGCCGTTCGCGCCTCGGCGAGGTTCGCTGCGGGCACGAGGAAGACCGTCGCGGGCGGCAGGTCGTCGGCGCGGTTGAGGGCACCAACGATCTTCTGTCTGATGCCGCCGATCGAGCCCACGTCGCCAGCAGGGGTGATCGTGCCCGTCCCGGCGATGACACGACCCCCCGTCAGGTCCTCCGAGCGCAGGGTGTCGACGATGGAAAGGGCGAACATCAGGCCGGCGGATGGCCCGCCGATCTCGCCGGCCTCGATCTGCACGTCGACCGGGAGGTCGTAGTCCTCCCCGAGCAGGATCCCGATGAGGGGGCGACCCGGCTCATCGGGACTGTCGACGAGCTCGACCTCGATCGCAGCCTCCTCGTCGCCGCGACGACGCGTCAGCGTGACCACGTCGCCCGGCTGTCGGCCGGAGAGGGCGGCCAGGATGTCCTCGAAGGTCGCCACCGGCTCCCCGTCAACGGACACCAGCACGTCGCCCACCTCGAGGTCGCCCTCGGCGATCCGATGGTCGTCGGCGAACCCCGCGACCGACAGCCCGGTCGGCTCCAGCGAGACGTCGTAGCCGGCCGCCCGCAGCCCAGCCAGCGTCGCCTCGATCTGGCTGGCCCGCATCAGTTGGGCGTTGCGCTCGTCGACCTCCTCCTCGGTCACGCCCTCGGGAAAGAACAGGTCCCGGTCGTAGGTGTCGATCGTGGTGTCGAACTTGCTCTCGATCCACTCCCGCAGCGACAGCGTCGTGTCGACGAGGACCGTGGTGAGCAACAGCTCCCCGTCCGACTCGCTGGTTGTCGCGCCCGTGATCTCCACCAGCCCGAACGTGTCCCGGGTCGGCCCGGGCAGGAACGTGACGAGGCACCCAGGCTGGTCGTCGAGCACGCCGCAGGGAACGGCGCCACGGCCAAGGAGCAGGACGCTCGTGACGGCGAGCAGCAGGACGGTGAGTCGGCGCACCTACGTCTGCCCGTAGCCGCCGCGGGCGGCCGCCACGTGCGCAGCGATCGTCAGCACGAGCAGTCCGAGACCGACGGCGGCCGCGGCCCCGGCGTCCTCGTCGTCCCCGTCGAGGGCGCCCACGACGATGCCGGGGCCCCGATCGGTCGGGCTGGGTGACGGTGGCGTCGGCTGCGGCGACGGGGAGGGCGATGGCGTCGGGGAGGGCGGCTCGGTGGTCGGCGTCGCGGTTGTTGGATCGGCCGTCGGCGTCGTCGGCCGCGGGTTCGCGGTCGGTTCGGGCTCGGGCGTCGTCGGCGAAGGCGGTGGCGGTGGCGGCGGGTTCGGTGAGGGCCGTGGCGGCGGGGCGGCCACGGCCGCGGCAACGTCGAGCAGGCCAAAGCCGTAGGTGTCGTCGGGCCCCGGCGAGCCGAGATCGCGAGCCGTGGCCCGGACGCGGGCCACGGCTTCGGGGCCGCTCAGGCCCTGCGACATGAGCATGGCAACGGCAGCCGAGACCTGCGGAGCGGAAAACGACGTGCCGCTGGCCTTGCCGTACTTGTCGTCGTGATTGCACGGCTCGTTCGGGCCGTCGTTGACCTTGCACCAGGTCGAGACGATGCCCTCGTTGGGGTCGTCCCCGCCTCCCGGTGCCATGACGACGTCATCGCGGCCGCGGTCCGAGAAGCTGGCGATGCGGTCGTCCCGGTCGGTGGCACCGACCAGCAGGACGGGCGAGTCGTCCGAGTAGTCGGTGAAGCTCGAGCCGTCGTTGCCGGCCGCCGCCACGACGACGGCGCCCTTGCTGGCCGCGTAGGCAACGGCTGCCTCCGGGGCGCCCCCGAGCGCGGCGCACGCCAGCGGGTTGAGGACCGGGGCTCCGCCACCCGCAGCGCACTCGAGGCTGAGGTTGATGACATCGGCACCATTGTCGGCTGCCCACCGAATGGCCGCTTCCACGTCGCTCCCCGACCCGGCGCCGTCCTCGTCGAGCACGCGAATGGGCATGATGCGAATCAACGGGCCGACGCCGGCGCCACCGAGGCCATTGCCTTCCGTCGCGGCGACGAGTCCGGCCACGAGCGTGCCGTGGCCCTGCTCGTCGGACGGGTCGTTGTCGTCATCGACCCAGTCCCAGCCGATGACCTGGCCGCTGCCGTTGCGCAGGATCCGGTCCTTGAGGTCCTGGTGGGTCAACCGGACACCGGTGTCGATGACCGCGACGATGGCGCCGCTGCCGCGCGTCGTCGACCAGGCCTGCGGTGCGCGTACGCGCGACAGGTGCCACTGCTGGTTGGCGCCGTCACCGATGAGTGGGTCATTGGCGGCCAGAGCTGCCGGTCCGAGCGCGACCAGCAGGGCGATCGCCGCCGGCAGGAGGCGGCGTGATGGGTGCCTCATCAGCCGTCGTCGACCGTTCCCGCGTCGAGGGTTCCGGGCTCCATCGCCTCGAGGGCGCGCGAGAAGGAGTCGATCGAGCTGAGCGGTTGTTTCGAGGACCGGACCGACCACGCTGCCCAGCCCAGGAAGATGACGAGGCCGACGATGGCGAGCAGGAGCAGGGGCGTCAACGGAAACCCTCGAGGTGTTCATGCGATGTCGGTGCGCGACCGTACCGGCCGGCCGTCAGCAGCCGGGCCAGCGGACCTCGCCATCGGCCAGTGTCTCCCGCTTCCAGATCGGCACGTCCTGCTTGACGAGGTCGATGAGCTCGTGGGCAGCCGTGATGGCCTCGTGCCGATGCGGCGCCGACACCGCACAGATGACACTGACATCACCGATCTCCAACCGACCGAGGCGGTGCGAGACGTGGACACGACGGACACCCGGATGGTTCGACGCAACCTTCCGGGCGACGCGCGCCAGGTCATCACGGGCGCGTTCCTCCCAGGCCTCGTAGTCGAGGTGGGCAACGGCCTGGCCCTCGTGGTGGTTCCGGACGACACCGGTGAACAGTCCGATGCCGCCGGCTTCGTCGTCGACGACGAACGCGTGGGCCGCCGCGACATCCAACGGTTCGCTCGTCAGGGCGACCTCGTAATGCACGTCACCCCGGGGGGGATCCTGGTCAGCCATCGGCGCGCCGGCGGCTGCGCACCTTGGCGCCGGCGACGGCGAGGCCGGCGATGGCGGCCGTGCCGAGCACACCGATCCCCGCCACGGTCGAGCGCTTGGCCCGCACGTTGCCCATCGTCACGTACGGACGTGATTCGGCCACGAATCCGGCGAGGACGTCACGGTTGGAATGCTGGAACCGGAAGCCCGTCTCGACCAGTCGATCGACGGCCACGACCCACGGGTGCATGATGTAGTGGACGATCCCCGCGTCGGCGTGCCCGACGCCGGCCCGCCACATGCGATCGGCGAGGGCGAGGGCGACCTCCTCGGGCACCCGCACGCTGCGGCGACCGATGATCGCCTCGACCTCCTCTGCAGACAGCCAACCCTCGGGCGCAACGTTGAACGCGCCCGCCAGCTCCTTGTCGAGGACGTGCTGGATCGCCGCTGCCACATCCTCGACGTGGGTGAACTGCCACGGCGGCCGATGCCCGGCGACCGAGACGAACCGTGGCATCTCGAAGAACTTGGTGATGAAGTTGCGGACACCGGGGCCCAGGATGATGGACGGTCGCAGGACGGCGACCTCAAGCGACGACTGCTCGGCCCACGGCCACAGCCACTCCTCGACCTCCCTCTTCATCCGGGCGTACCCGAAATCGTCGTTGCCGCGCAGCGGGCTCTTCTCGGTCAGGGGAAAATCGTTGTCGGCGTGTGCGCCGTAGGCAACAGCTGACGACAGGTAGACGACGTGCCGGACGCCGGCCTCCTCGGCGCACTCGAAGACGTTGCGGGTCCCGTCGATGTTGATGCGGGCCATCCGGGCCTCGTCCTGGATGGGGTCCATCTGGAAGGCGAGGTGGACGACGGCATCGACGCCTTCGAGCTCGACAGCCAGGGATCCCTCGAGGATGTCGACCCGACGGAACTCGACCCTGTCCTGCGGCGCCTGCTCGGCGATGTCGAGGGCGACCACCTCGTGTCCGGCCGCCGCGAGCTCACCCACGAGGCGGCGACCGACGAAGCCGGCCGCGCCGGTGACGGCGACCCTCATGCTCGCTCTCCTGGCCGGCTGCCAGCCTACGGCTTCTGCCTGCGCGTCGGCTGCTCAGGGCCGTGCCTGTCAGCTCGACACAGGTGCTACACCCGTGCCTGGACAAGGACCGACGTGACCAGTTCCGACGACCCCTTCGAGGGACTCCCTCCCGAGCTGCGCGCCATGATCGAGCAGCTGGGGGGCGCCAACCTGATCGGCCAGATCCGGTCGATGTTCCTCGACGTGCCCACTGGACCCGTGAACTGGGAGCTGGCCACGTCGGCCGCCAACCAGCAGGCAGCCCACGACGACCGACAGCCCACCGACGCCGAACGCGCCCGGTTCGAACAGGCACTCGGGATCGCCGAGCTGTGGCTGGACGACTCGACCCTGCCCAGCTCGGCGGGCGGACGGCTGGTCGTGTCCTCCCGCCAGGAATGGGTCAACGCCGCCACGACCTCGATGCGGCCGCTCGTCGAGCCGGTGGCGGCGGCCGCGACGCGCTCGCTGGGCCAGCTGGCCAGCGAGCAGATGGAGCACGTCGACCTCGAGCTGGGTGAACTTGGCGAGCTGTTCGAGGGCCTAGACCTGGGCGCGATGCTGCGGCCGATGGGAGCGACGTTGCTGGGGCTGCAGACGGGGCAGGTCCTCGGCCAGCTGTCACTGCAGCTCCTGGGCCAGTACGACCTGGGCTTGGCGACGGCGCCCCGGGCGACCGCCTGGGTCATCGCACCCAACGTCGAGGAGGCGTTCGGCGGGTGGGACCTCGACGACACCGAAGTGGCAATCGCCCTCATGCTCAACGAGGGCGCGTTCCGCCGCCTCTACCACGCCGTGCCGTGGCTGGAAGCGCACCTCCAGGGGCTCGTTGCCCAGTTCGCCAACGGGATCCAGATCGACGCCGATCACCTCGAATCGGTCGCCCGCGAGCTGATGGGCGACGTGGATCCCGACGATCCCGAGTCGCTCCAGGCGGCCATGCAGCGTGCCCAGGCGTTCCGGCTGGAGCCCACCGAGCAGCAGCGGCGCGTCCTCGAGCGCATCCAGGGCATCGTCGGCCTCGTGGGCGCCTGGGCCCGACAGGAGGTCGCGCGCGCGGCCGCCGACCGGTTGCCGAACCTGCCTCGGATCAACGAGATCCTCCGGCGTCGGCGCGCCGTTAAGGGCGACGGCGAGCAGCTGCTGGCGCAGCTGCTGGGGTTGGACCTGCGGCCGACCGACGAGGCGCCCGGCGAGGCGTTCGTGGCCGCCGTGGAGGAGGCACGGGGCGCGGCGGGACTTCGGCGGGCTCTCGCCCACCCCGAGAACCTGCCCGACCGGGACGAACTGGCGGATCCGAGCCGCTGGTTGCTGCGCCTGGCGGGCGGCGAGAGCATCCCCGACGACCCGTCGTCCATGTTCATTGGCGAGGCCCCGATCGAGCCCTCGGCCGAGGAGCGGCTCGCGGGCGACGCCGCCGAGGAGGGTTCGGCCCGGCCCGACGCGGACCGGGGCGACGGCGACGAGGACCTGCCGGATGCCGACGTCGAGGATCCCCGCGAGGACGAGAAATGACGAGTCCCCAGCGATCCGGTTTCGTGCTGCGCCCCCTTCCCCGTGGGGCACATCACTCGGCCGACTCGCTGGGGACCTCGTGAAGCCCACGGTACGCGCGCACCCCCGCCCTTGGTCAACCCCCAGTTTCGCCCAACCTGTGGACGAGGTGTGGACGACATGGGGATTGCCCGTGGACAGGTTCAGGACACCGTTTCGTCAACTGCCCGATGATCAGCGGCAACCTGCCGAGAGGCGGTCCACAAGCAACGCACAGCCTGTGGACAAGATGATTTTGGAGGATCTGCACGTGGTCGTGCGCGGCTCGCACGGCTTCCGGAAGGTCCTTCCTGTCGCCCGGCACGTACGCTCGGGCGCACCCACCGGAGGGCCTTCGTGACCGCCTCAGCTGCCTTCTTCGACCTCGATCGGACCCTCATCAGCGGGTCCTCGGCCGTCGACTTCGGACTGGCCGCATGGCGCAACAAGCTGCTGCCGGGTCATCGCCTCGTCACCGACATGTTCAGCGCCATCGCCTTCAAGCTCTTCGGTGCCAGCGACGAGAAGTCGGTCACGACGCGCGACCGCGTGCTCGAGGCCGTCAAGGGCGCCTCGCAGGCCGACCTGGTCGCGCTCAACGAGGACGTGATCCCGTCGGTGCTGGCCAAGGTGCGACCCGAGGCCAAGGGCCTGCTCGAGATGCACGAGGAAGCGGGTCGCGACACCTACATCGTCTCGGCCTCACCGTACGAGCTGGTGTCGCCGCTGGCCCATGCGCTGGGCATGACCGGGGGCATCGGCACGCGATCCGAGGTGGTGGACGGGCGCTACACGGGCCAGCTCGACGGGCCGTTCTGCTACGGCGAGGGCAAGGCCGAGATCATCGGCAAGATCGCGGCCGAGAAGGGCTACGACCTGCGGCTGTCCTACGCGTACAGCGACTCCGTCAGTGACCTGCCGATGCTCGAGATGGTGGGCCATCCCGTGGCGGTCAATCCCGATCGCGGCCTGGAAACCGTCGCCCACCAGCGCGGGTGGCCGATCGTCGTGTTCGCGCGGCGAACCAAGCAGGCGATCAAGGTGACCACGGCCACGACGCTCGGCATCGCGGCCGCAGGCTCCTCCTACGCCCTGGGGCGCCGCCACGGCCGGATCCAGGCCGACGCCGCTCGAGGTCGTGAGTCGCGCCTGTTCGGTCGGTGAGGTTCACCCGCTCGAGCCACCTGACGGCGCTGATCGCGGACAGCGAACGGCTCGCGTCACGACTTGCTCGCCTCGAGCTCGACCGCGGAGCCGACCGAGTGGACGACCTGCTCGCGTCACTGCGGCTGGACGGCTCGACCATTCCGGCGGCCGGCTGGCAAGGGGCCATTCGCACGCGGTCCGATCTCGACGCCGCCGACGAGACGATCTGGGAGGCGGAGCAGGCTGGCCTGGCTGCCGCCAGCCAGGATCTCGTCGCCGTCGGCAAGGCCCTGCGGGAGGACCCCACGCCAACGCTGGCCCGGCTGCACACCCAGATCACGGAGGGGCTGGTCGCAGCCGATCGCCGGGGCCAGTGGCGCCTCGACGAACGAACCGTGACCGACGCCTCGGTCGGACGGATCATCTACTGGCCGACCAGGCCTGCGGAGATCGGGCTGGCCATGGCTGGGCTGGCTGCGTGGGTGGTCGGACCGGGATCCCGTGAGCACCCGCTGGTCCGCAGCGGCTGGACGTTGCTCCACCTGCTGCACATCCAGCCCTTCGACGCGGCCAACGGTCGCGTGGCGCGGTTGGCCGCACGGGCGCTGCTCGCCGATGGGCGCCTGGATCCTCACCATGTTGCTCCGCTCAACCAGATCCAGGAGGCCGACGCGATCGGCCTGTTCGAGGAGGTCGCGAAGACCGTTCGTCGTCGCGACGCGACCGTCTGGTTGGAACGCTGGGGCGAGGTCGTGACGACGGCGCTGCGTCGCGCACTGGCGACGCACGCCGAACCCGAGCCGCCCGACGAGGCCGCCGTCGCAGCGGTGGAGGCACTGCCGGATCGGTTCACGATCACGGACTGGCGAGAGCGTGCGGGCACGGGCAGCGACGAGGGTCTGCGGCAACTCCTCGACGCCGGCCGCGTCGCGCCGGTTCCCGGAACCCGTGGCCTGCGCTTCGTCCGGACGAACTAGACGGGGTTGTCGGCCATGAAGGCCGCGATCCTGTCGCCGATGTCAGCCCCCCGGTCCTCCTGGAGGAAGTGGTGGGCGTTCTCGAGGACCTCGAATCCCCTGATGCCGGGAATGCGCTCGGACCAGTGCTTGCCGATCTTGGACGGGAGGATGACGTCGTCACCTCCCCACAGGATCAGCGTTGGCTGCTGCCAGTCCGACAACGCCAGGTTGGCCTCGTGGCTCTCCCACGCGCCCGGGAACTCCTCGCGGATCGGCTGGACCTGGGGAAACGCCTTGGCGCCGGCCTGCGCCTCGACGGTGTGGAAGGGGGCCTCGTAGGCGGCCTTCTCGGCGTCGGTGAGATCGGTGACGCAGGCGCCGTCGACGAGGAAGCCGATCGGCAGCTCGTCGGTGCGTTCGACGAAGTTGCGGAACATGTACCAGGCCTCGGCGGGCTCGCGACCGGGGACGAAGCATGCCGTGTCGAGGATCACGAGCCGGCTGACCATGTTCTGGTGCGCCACGGCCCACGGCAGCCCGAGGATGCCGCCCCAGTCGTGCACGACCAGCGTGAACGGTCGCATCCCGAGGTCCTGGAGGTGCGCGTCGTAGGCCGCCATCAGGTGACTCCAGTCGTACCACCCGACGTCGGTGACCTTGTCGGAGCGTCCCATCCCGACCAGGTCGGGGAGGATGACCCGGTGACCGGCGTCGACCAGCGGCGGGACCACCTTGCGGTAGAGGTATGACCAGGTCGGCTCGCCATGCATCAGCACGATCGGGTCGCCGTCGGGGTCGCCGAGCTCGTGCCGGGCCAGGCGCAGGTCGACGCCGTCGATTCGCGTGGTGAAGTAGGTCGGCTCGTGGTCCCAGTCGGGCAGGTTGGCGAACCGTTCGTCGGGCGTGCGGATGACGTCAGGCATGGTGGCTCCTCAGCGGACTGCAGGCTAGGAGAGCAGGGCCACGAGCTCCTCGGGTGTCGTGACGGGGCGGTCGCAGACGAAGCCACGACAGACGTACGCGGCGGGTTGACCGTCGATCGGCGTGCGTTGCTGCAACAGCGGCGGCACGTCCGCGGGCCCGTCACCGATGGCGAGCACCGTGCCGACGCGTGGCCGGTTCGCGATGGCGACGAGGGTGTCGCGAGCCTCCCCCGGTTCGCCGACGATCGCGATCTCCCGACCCTCCGCCGCGAGCCGTTCGGCGACCTGGAGCGCGTACCCGTGGGCGGGCGCGCGGTCGGCCAACGCACCGAAGCTGGCCAACGTGGCCGTCGCCCGGTCGTGCCAGGTCCCGTCGCCCGTCAAGGCGGCGAGTCGGGCGAAAGTTTCCGCAAGGACGCTGCCACCGGCCGGGGTCGCGTTGTCCCACGTGTCGCGCGGCCGCACGTAGAGGCCGGCCGCATCCGACGGGCTGGACCAAAAGCCGCCGTCCGGATCCGCGAAGCGTTCGAGGGCGTCCTCGGCGAGCTCGACCGCCCAGCGGAACCAGCGGGTTTCTCCCGTGGCCTCGTACAGGTCCAGCGTGGCGCACGACAGGAACGCGACGTCCTCGAGCAGCGCTGGCACGCTCGCGACGCCGTCCTTCCACGTGTGGTGCAGCGCGCCGTTGACCACGACGTTGTCCGCAAGGAAGCTGGCCGTGCGCGTTGCCTCCGCGATCCAGTCGGGTTCGCCCAGCCAACGTCCGGCCCGGGCGAGTCCGCGGACGATGAGCGCGTTCCAGGACGTGAGGACCTTGTCATCGAGGCCCGGTGGCACGCGCTGGGAGCGGACTGCCAAGAGC
>JAWWBG010000032.1:0-17033 GCA_033721095.1 Nitriliruptorales bacterium | reverse complement strand
GGCAGTTCCCGGACGCGATCGCCCATTCGGCGTACGTGTTCGTCGACAACAACACGACGCGCGCCCAGACCGACCTGATCCGGCGTGCGTCCGAGACGATCGGCTACTCGTGGGACCTCTACGAGCCGGTCGACCTTGCGGCCATCTCGTACAAGACCAGCATCCGCAAGATGAAGGAGGCGGGCACTCGCTTCGTGACCTTCATGGGCGCCTACCAGCAGGTCGCCAAGCTGGCTCGGGAGATGGTGGAGGAGGAGTTCCACCCCGACGTGTTCGCGAACCTCATGAACGTCTACGACCCACGGCTGATCGCCGAGGGTGGGTCCAACCTCGAGGTCTTCCCGGTCCAGCTCCAGGTCGTCTCGCAGCTGACCGAGGAGGTCGCCGGCAGTCCGGAGCTGCAGACGTACCGCGAGTGGCTCAAGTACATCGACCCCGAGGCCGAACCCACCGGCCTGGGGAACTACGCGTGGTCGGCCATGAAGCTCGCCTACAAGCTGCTCGCGGACATCGGTCCCGAGCCCACGCGCGCCAGGATGCTCGAGGCCCTCGCGGATGTGCGTGGGTGGACGGGGGGTGACCTCATCCCGCCCCAGGACATCGGCACGAAGGAGCCTTCGTCCTGCGCGTTGATCATCGAGATCCGTGGCGGCCAGTTCGTCCGGATCCATCCGGCCGAGCCGAACACGTTCGACTGCACCGGCGAGGTCATCGCCGTCTCCTGACGTCGGTCAGGGCGTCCACTCGATGTTGCGCGGGTCCGTCTCGTGCGCCACCGCCACGCGGACGGGGTCGGGGTCGCGATCGCGATCCGGGCCAACCGGCGAGGGCAGGTGGCTCTGGATCACGAAGAGGCCCTCGGACTCCACCAGCAGCTTGTCCTCACAGGTCGACCGAGCCCACAGGCGCAGCTTGCGCCCGTCGATGTCCAGGACGGCCGCCTCGTGGACGATCTCCTGCTCGATGGGCGTGATGGCGCGATAGTCGAGCTTCAGGCT
Organism: Nitriliruptorales bacterium; assembly: GCA_033721095.1. Classification (GTDB taxonomy): domain Bacteria; phylum Actinomycetota; class Nitriliruptoria; order Nitriliruptorales; family Nitriliruptoraceae; genus JAWWBG01. The sequence goes on along the minus strand of JAWWBG010000032.1, from coordinate 16,035 downwards.
CGCCGTGTACCCGGCGTAGCCGCTGAGCATCTGGGCCACGCCCAGGATCTCGTCGAACGCGGCCGCGACCACCCCACCGTGAACGCCGCCGGCGGGCCCCTCGTACTGCCGGCCGAACACGGCGCGCGCAACCACGCGATCATCGAAGTACTCGAAGTGCAGTGGCGCGGCCACCGGATTGACATGCCCCGAGATGGGGGAGCGCTCGTGCAGCAGCGAGGCTGGGACCGGGGCCCGGGTGGCGCTGCCGTACTCCGACAGGTCCGGCAGGGCGCCGAGCGCCGTACGCAGCGATGCCGCCTGGGCAACCAGCGGCTCGAGGTCAGCCTCCGTGCACGACTCGGGATCCAGGAAGGCGATGGCCTCGGCCACGCCTCGCAGTTCGTCGGCCAGGTCGTGGACGAGCCCGCGGGGTCCCTCCGCGTGCTCGTCGGTCCCCATCCAGTCGGTGAGGGTGTCGCCGATTGCGCCCATGGCCGGTCCTTTGCTCCGCCCCAAGACTAGAACGTGTTTCAGTTTTGCCACTAGCCGGCGATAGCCTCCGGGCCTGTCGATCCCGTCGATTTCCGCCGCCGGAGCCCTCCATGCGCCTCGCCCTCACGGCCGAGCAGGAGGCATTCCGTGACGAGGTTCGCAGCTACTTCGGGGCCCTCATCACGCCCGACCTGCGCGTCGAGCTGGACCGTGACGACCCCGACTCGCCCGCCTATCGGGAGTTCGTCAGGCAGCTCGGGGCCGACGGCTGGCTCTGTCCGACGTGGCCCGTCGAGTACGGCGGCCGCGGGCTCACCCCGATCGAGCAGTTCGTCTTCTTCGACGAGACCCAGCGGCTGCGCGTCCCCATGCCGTTCCTGACCACCAACACCGTCGGGCCCACGATCCAGGCCTACGGGACCGAGGAGCAGAAGCAGGAGTTCCTCCCGCGCATCCTCGCCGGCGACTGCCTGTTCTCGATCGGCTACTCGGAGCCAGGCGCGGGCACCGACCTTGCCAGCCTGACGACCCGAGCCGTTCGTGAGGGCGACGAATGGGTCATCAACGGCCAGAAGATGTGGACGTCCATCATCCACCGCGCGGACTACGTGTGGCTGGCGTGCCGGACCGACCCCGACGCGCCCAAGCACAAGGGGATCTCCATCCTCATCGTCCCCACCGACGCGGACGGCTTTTCGTGGACCGAGGTCGACACGATCGGGGGTGGCCTGACCAGCGCCACCTACTACGAGGACGTGCGGGTGCCCGTCGACAACTGCGTGGGTGGCGTCAACAACGGCTGGACGCTCATGACCGCCCAGCTCAACCAGGAACGCATCGCCCTCAGCTCCTCAGGTGTCATCGAGCGCCGGCTCACCGAGGTCATCCGCTGGGCGCGGAGCGCCTCGGCCGGCGACGGCGGCCGGGTCATCGACGTCGACTGGGTCCAGCGACGCCTCGCCGAGGTCCGCGCGCGGCTCGCGGCGCTGCGGATGCTGAACTGGAAGGTCGCCTGGGCGTACAGCCAGGGCTCGATCGCTCCCGCCGACGCCTCGACCATGAAGGTCTACGGCTCGCACTTCTACATCGACGCCTACCGCGCCCTCATGGAGGTTGTCGGCACCGCCTCGACGATGACCGCGGCCGCGTCCGGCGCCGTCCTCCAGGGTGAGCTGGAGGAGGAGATGCGGCGCTCGATCATCCTCACGTTCGGCGGTGGGACCAACGAGATCCAACGCGACATCATCGCGACGCTGGGGCTTGGCATGCCCCGGCCACCCCGCTAGGCAGCCGATGGACTTCCAGCTTTCCGACGAGCTCGAGGCCGTGCGCGACCTCGCCCGGACGATCCTGTCCGAGCAGTCGCATCCGGACCGGCTCGCGGCACTCGAGGCGGCAGGAGACTGGTTCGACCGGGCGACCTGGCAGGCCCTGGCAGAGGCCGGACTGTTGGCGGCGCCACTGCCCGCGGCGCACGGCGGCAGCGACCTCGGATGGTTGGCTGTCCACCTGTTGCTCGAGGCGGTCGGCGAGCACGTCGCCAAGGTCCCGATGCTGGAGACGTTGGGCATCGGGGCCCTCGCCCTGGCCAACTTCGCGCCCGAAGCCGTGTCGGCCGACCTGTTGGCAGGCGTGACGACCGGCACGACCCTGCTGACCGTCGCACTTGCCGAGGACGGCTGGACCGATCCCCGTGCCCCCGCCTCCGTCGCCACCAGGACCGACGAGGGGTGGTCGGTGTCAGGCACCAAGCACCTGGTCCCCCTCGCGACGCTGGCCGACCACGTGCTCGTGTCGGCTCGCGGTGACACCGGTGCGATCGTCCTCGTCGTTGACCGTGCGGCCGTCGACGTCGACGTCGTGGAACAGGCGGTCATCGGCGACGTCCCCCACGGTGACCTCGTGCTCACCGACGTCGCGGTCGCCGACGATCACGTGCTGGCTGACGGCGCCCTCGAATGGCTGGTGGAACACGCCGCCGCCGGGGTGTCCTCGATCCAGGCCGGGATCTGCACGGCGGCGGTCCGCATGGCCGCGTCCTACACCTCGGAGCGCGAGCAGTTCGGCCGGCCCATCGCGACCTTCCAGGCGGTGAGCCAGCGCGTGGCCGACGCGCACATCGACGCGGAAGCCGTACGGCTGACGGCCCTCGAGGCCGCGTGGCGGTTGCACGAGGGGTTGCCCGCCGCCGAGGCGGTCGCGGTCGCGAAGTGGTGGGCGTGCGAGGCCGGCCACCGCGTCGTGCATGCCGCCCATCACGTCCACGGCGGCGTCAGCGTCGATCGCGACTATCCGCTGTTTCGCCACACGCTGCGAACCAAGCAGCTCGAACACACGCACGGGTCGGCGCCTGTCCACCTGGGCGCGATCGGTCGGGCCATCGCTGCCGACGGCTGACACCCCGGGACGTTCTCGACCCGCAACGCGCGGCGCCATCGCGACCCAGTTCGTAGTCTTTGGCCGCGTCGACGAGGGAGGGAGTCGTGGCGCCACGCCGGCTGCTGGCGGCTGCTGTTGCCCTCGGAACCGTGCTCGTTGCCTGCGGCAGCCGCGCTGACCTCGACCTCATCGAGGACGCCCGCGAGGCCGAACTGGCAGTCAACGTCGGCTCGGCCGTCTCCCAGCCCTCCGGCGGGGGGAGCGCCAACCCCGGGGACGCCGCACCCGGTGCTGTCGACACCAATGGTCCCGCTGTCGCCCCGACGGCCGGGCCGGCTCCGGGGGCAGACGGCGTCGGGCAGCCCGGCGCCGCCCCGACGACCGGTCCGGGCCAACCGGGCACGACCGTTGGCGCCGTCGACACGAGGTTCGCCCCTCCCGAGGGCAACGGTGGCGCCACGGACGTGGGCGTCACCGAGGACGAGATCGTCATCGGCAACGTCGCCGACATCACCGGCGCGGTGGCGGGACTGTTCGCCGACGTCCAGAAGGCTGCGCAGGCATTCGTCCTCTACTTCGAGAGCACCGAGGGGACGATCTTCGGCCGCCGGATCCGGCTCGTCCTCCACGACACCGCCCTGACCCGCAACGGCAACTTCACCGCCTACACCCAGCTGTGCGAGACGGCCCTGATGGCCGTGGCCTCGATGTCGGCGTTCGACGAGGGCATCGAGGAGCCCGTGCGCGACTGCCCGGGCGGCGGCTTTCCGGACCTGCGGACCGTGGTCACCAACCCGGCGGTCGCGACGTTGCCGACGATGTACTCGGGTGACGCGGTCGGCAAGTACCAGCAGCCGATGTCCGAGTACCTCTACTGGGGCGAGGCGTTCCCCGAGGCCGTCAAGAGCGGCGCCTGGGTGTACGTCGACAACAACACCACCCGGGAACAGACCGCACAGGTCATGCGTGCGACCAGGCAGGTCGGTTGGACCTGGAAGGGCAACCATCCCGTCGACCTGGCGGCGATCTCCTACAAGACCGAGATCCGGGCCATGAAGGACAACGACGTCCGGCTCGTCGCATTCACCGGCGCCTACCAGCAGGCCGCCAAGCTGGCCCGGGAGATGGTCGAGGAGAGCTTCAGCCCGGACGTCTACATCCTCCAGGCCAACGTGTACGACCCGCGGCTCATTGCCGAGGGCGGCGCCAACCTCGAGCAGTTCCCGGTCCAGATCGCCGCGATCGGCACGCTCGTGGAGGAGATCGAGCACTCACCCGAGCTCCAGCTGTATCGGGAGTGGTTGAAGTTCATCGACCCCGAGGCCGAGCCGACGGGACTGGGCATGTACGCCTGGTCGGCCACGCGCCTGGCGATCAAGCTGCTGAAGCAGATCGGCCCCAACGTGACACGGGCGCGGATGCTCGATGCGCTGAGCCAGGTCGAGGGCTGGACCTCCAACGACCTCGTGCCGGCGCAGGACGTCGGCGCCCGGAATCCTGCGGACTGCACGATCACGCTGCAGATCGTGGCCGGGGCATTCCGGCGGGTGCACCCCGCCGAGCCGGGCACGTTCAATTGCCGCGACACGGTCCTCGACGCGTCCCCGTGAGCTCCTCGGTGCGGTCGCCGCGATCCGTGCGTCGGGCGGCGTCACCACCGTCAGCCGTCGGGGAGGATTTCGCCGCTTCCATGGCGAACCGATCCTCCAACGTTCGATCTGACGCACCGTCAGAAGTGGCCGCATACGCTCGGCAACGCGAGAGTCGGGAAGCACGCCCGCGTGAGCTGCTGTGGTCGTCGCTTGGCGCTGCATGGCCGCCCGGCGCCAGATCGCGGGGAGGAACATCCGTGCCATCACGTTCGGTGAAGATCGTTGCCGCGCTCATGCTGGCCACGCTCGTCGCGGTCGCCTGCGGCAACCGCGCCGACGAGGCGCTGGTCATCGAGGCACGCGAGGCCGCGTTGGCCGCGCAGAGCGGTGGGCAAGGTGGGCCGGCGGCGCCCGGGGCACCGGCCGCGCCCGGCGCACCGGCAGCCCCGGGAGCACCAGTCGACCCGGGGAACCCAGCAGCGCCTGGTGACCCGGCGGCGCCGGCTCCCGGCGCGACCGGCGCACCCGCACCCGGCGAGGCTCCGACCGGCGGCGGAGGTGGCGGTGGGGGCGAGACCCCGGTCGAGACCCGGTTCGCACCTCCGGAGGGCAACGGCGGCGCCACCGACGTCGGCGTCACCGAGACCGAGATCCTGCTGGGCAACGTGGCCGACATCACCGGGGCCGTGGCGGGCCTTTTTGCCGACGTCCAGAAGGCCGCCCAGGCCTATGAGCTCTACTTCGCCAGCACCGAGGGCACGATCTGGGGCCGGCAGGTCAAGGTCCAGCTGTACGACACGCAGCTGACCCGCAACGGCAACTTCAACGCCTACACCGAGATGTGCAACTCGGTCTTCATGGGCGCCGTGTCCATGTCGGCGTTCGACGAGGGAAGCGAGGAACCGATCCGCAGCTGTGAAGGCGGGTTCCCCGACCTCAAGACCGCGGCCGTCAACCCGGCCATCGTCCCCCTGCCCACCGTCTTCTCCAGTGACGCCTTCGGGACGAACGCCGAGACGCCCCTGACCGAGTGGGAGTACTACAAGGCCCAGCACCCCGAGGCGGTCAAGAGCGCCGGCTACATCTTCGTCGACAACAACACCACCCGCGCACAGACCGGCTTCGTGGTCAAGGCGACCGAGGAGATCGGCTACTCCTGGCCCGTCTGGGCGCCCGTCGACCTGGCGGCGATCTCGTACAAGACCGAGATCCGCGACATGAAGAACGAGGGCGTTCGCCTGGTCACCTTCCAGGGGGCCTACCAGCAGGCGGCCAAGCTGGCCCGGGAGATGGTCGAGGAAGGCCTGATCCCCGACGTCTACGCCCTCCAGATGAACGTCTACGACCCGCGCCTCATCGCCGAGGGCGGCCAGAACCTCGAGACGATCAACACCAACGTCCAGCTGCTCTCGCAGATGGTGGAGGAGGTGGGTGGCAGCCCGGAGCTGCAGACCTACCGGGAGTGGCTCAAGTTCATCGATCCGTCGGCCGAGCCGACCGGGCTGGGGATGTATGCCTGGTCGGGCATGAAGCTGATAATCCAGCTGCTCAAGGACATCGGCCCGAACCTGACCCGCGACAAGATGGTCGAGGCGCTGCGCGGGGTCGAGGGCTGGACCGGCGGTGGGATCGTGCCGCCGCAGGACATCGGCCCCAAGAAGCCGTCGCCGTGCACGACGATCCTCAAGATCCAGGGCGGCCAGTTCGTGCGGCTCCACCCGGCTGAGCCCAACACCTTCGACTGCACCGGCCAGATCGTCAGCGGCCGATGAGCGAAACCCTCAGCGACCTCGTCGCGTTCGGCATCATCGGATTGCAGAACGGGGCGGTCCTCGCCATCGCGGCGAGCGGCCTGGTCATCACGTATGCCACGTCCAACGTGTTCAACATGGCGCACGGCGCCATGGGCATGTTGATGGGGTACGTGTACTGGCAGATCACGGTGGACGCCGGGGTGCCGGTCCTGCTCGGCATCATCCTGGTCGCTGGTGTCATCGCTCCGCTCATGGGCGCGATCCTGGAACGCGTGCTGATGCGGCGGATCACGAACGCGCCCATCGTCGTGTCCCTCACGGTCACCGTCGGGCTGTTGGTGGCGCTCATCGGCTTTGCGCAGAATCGCTATCCCGCGACCGACGCCCGGTCGGTCCCGCAGATCTTCGGCAATGTTCGATTCGAGATCGCCGGGACCAGCATCACCGGGCACGCCATCCTGTCCATCGTGCTGGCGGCCGTCGCCGCGTTCGGGCTCTACATCCTCCTCAACAAGACCCGCACGGGCATCGCCATGCGCGCGATCGTCGACAACCGGACGTTGCTGTCGCTGCACGGCGCGCCCACCGAGTACCTCGGGATGCTGTCGTGGGCCATCGGCTCGTCGCTGGCCGCCCTGGCCGGGATCCTGATCGTCCCGTTGGTCGGGCTGGACTTCATCCTGCTGACCCTGATCGTCATCAACGCCTACGCCGCCGGGATGCTCGGCCGCCTGGTCTCGCTTCCGCGGACCTTCCTCGGCGCGATCATCCTCGGGCTGGCGATCTCGTACTTCGACTACATCAAGAGCCTCGTCCCGGACAACATCGCCGAGTCCGGGGTCTTCGTCGGGCTGGGGCCGGCGCTGCCGACGCTGTTCCTGCTGGGCGTCATGCTGTTCATGCCCCACGAACGCCTCCGCGTCGGTGCGGTCGAGGGCGCAGCCCGCGTCCGCATCCCCACGCGCTGGCGGACGGCCGTGTTCAGTGTGGTCATGCTCGTGGCCATCGGCGCGATCGTCCTGTCGAGCAGCAATGTGACGCAGATCGCGGTCGGTCGCAGCCTCGCGCTGGGGGCCATCATGCTGACGCTCGTGCTGCTGACGGGCTATGGCGGCGACGTCTCGCTCGGACACCTCACCTTCGCCGGCATCGGCGCACTGGTCGTGTTCAAGTTCCCGTTCTTCGGGTCGCCGTGGTTCGACAGTTGCACGGGAACGATCGATCCCGAGACGGGGTTTGCGGCCTCCGCCTGTCCGACCGTGTCGCTGTGGTCGCTGCTGTTTGCTGGGCTCATGGCCGGGATCGTCGGCCTCATCGTCGCGTTCCCGGCCCTGCGGCTGCGGGGCCTGTACCTCGGCCTCGGCACCTTGGCCTTCGCCCGGGCCTTCGACAAGCTCGTCTTCGAGACCGGCGAGCTGGGCTTCGAGCTCGGCGGCGCCGCCAACTTCGAACGCCCGAACCTGCTGGGTCTCATCGACCTCGACGGCGACGCGGCGATGACCATGTTCATGGCCGTCTTCTTCCTCTTCTACGCATGGGTGGTCCTCGAGCTGCGCCGCGGACGGTTCGGCCGCCTGCTGCTGGCCACGCGGGACGCCCCGGCAGCCTGCGGGACCCTGGGGTTGTCGATCACCCGGACACGGGTGCTCACCTTCACGTTGTCCGCGGCCATGGCTGGCATCGCCGGCGCCCTGTTCGCGGCCACCGTTGTCAACGCCGGTCAGTCCGACTTCGAGATGTTCCAGAACCTGCCGCTTGTGCTCCTGGCGGTTGCCGGCGGGATCACGTCGGTCACCGGTGCGCTGATCGGCGGCTTCCTGCTGGGCATGCAGACGCTGTCCGGTGACAGCTTCGCCGTCGTGGCGGACTTCCTCAGCGCCGTCACCGGCACCGAGGTCGAGCCGCTCGGGATCAACCTGTTCCTGACGGGTCTGATCGCGGTGCTGCTGTCACGCCAGCCCAATGGGATCGCCGGCATGCTCTTCAAGGCGTTCGGCGGGGTGCGTTCCTGGTTCCGGTGGCTGGACGGACCGGATGACTCGGCGCCGCCCCTCGTGAAGGTCCCGATCGTTGAAGCAGAGGAGGAGGTGACCGTCGGTGCCCCTGCTTGAGACCCACAACCTCGTGATGCAGTTCGGTGGCATCCGCGCGGTCAACGACGCCTCGATCGAGGTCGAGCCCAGTCGCGTGGCCGCGCTCATCGGTCCCAACGGCGCGGGCAAGACCACGACGTTCAACATCATCTCCGGGCTCCAGGAGCCCACGTCCGGCCGAATCGTCTTCGAGGGCAACGACATCACCAAGCTGCCGGTCCACGAACGGGCACGCCTCGGGATCGCGCGAACCTTCCAGCGCCTGGAGGTCTTCGGGTCCCTGAGCGTCCACGACAACATCCGGACCGCCCTGGAGATCTACCGGTCCTGGAGCGGCAACAAGATCCCGATCCGCAGCCGCACCGTCGAGCTGATGGAACGAGTCGGCGTGCGCGACTACGCCAACGTGCCGGCCGACAGCATCCCGACCGGCGTGGCCCGCCTCACCGAGCTCGGACGTGCGCTGGCCACCGACCCTCGCCTGCTGCTGCTGGACGAGCCCTCGTCCGGTCTCGACGAGGAGGAGACCGACGACTTCGGCGAGCTGCTCCTCGAGCTGGCCGCCGAGGGCAAGTCGGTCCTCATGGTCGAGCACGACGTCGAGCTCGTCTTCGACTACTGCGAATGGGTCGACGTCCTGGATTTCGGGTCCATCATCGCCCGTGGCCCGGCGGCCGAGATCCAGAAGAACCCCATCGTCCAGGCCGCCTACCTCGGCGAAGCCACCGAGGACGACCTCGACGCAGCCGCTGCCCGCGTCCACGAGGAAGAGCTCGCCCACGCGGGCGACATCGACAGCGAGGGGGCGTGATGGCGCAGGGCAACGGCGACCAGCCACAGCCGATCCTCCAGCTCGTCGACGTGCGAGCCGCCTACGGGCGCATCGAGGTCCTGCGTGGCGTGACCTTCGACGTCCCGCGTGGTGCCGTGGTCGCCCTGCTCGGGCCCAACGGGGCCGGCAAGTCGACGACGCTCAGCGTGATCTCGGGCCAGATGGCACCCACGTCCGGACAGGTCCTTGCCGAGGGCATCCCGATCAACGGCGGCAAGACCGACCGCCTCGTCCGTGCCGGCATCTGCACGATCGTGGAGGGGCGCGGGATCTTCCCGAACCTGACGGTCGAGGAAAACCTCAAGCTGTGCAGCTACGGCGGCCGGACGAGCATCGACCGAATCCGCGACATCGCCTTCGCGCAGTTCCCGCGGCTGGGCGAGCGAAGAACGCAACTTGCGGGCAAGATGTCCGGTGGTGAACAGCAGATGCTGGCCATGGCGCGTGCCCTGACGACCGATCCCGGCCTGCTGCTGGTCGACGAGCTGTCGATGGGCCTGGCGCCCCTGATCGTCGAGGAGCTGTACGAGGTGGTCCGCTCACTGGCCGACAGCGGCATCTCGGTGCTGGTCGTCGAGCAGTTCGCGAACACGGCCCTGGCCGTGGCCGACCTCGGCGTGGTCATGACCAACGGCAAGGTCCTGGCGGCCGGCAAGCCGGCGGACATCCGGTCCGCCGTCGACGAGGCCTACCTGGGACAGTGAGGAAGGGGTGACGATGCGACGATTGATCCGGCTGTTGCGACCGCTGTCAACGATCTCGCTCGTGGGTGCGTTGCTTGTTGCGATGATTGCGCCCTTTGCGTCCGCGCAGGAGCTGCGCGTCGAACAGGACTTCTTCACCGGCTACAAGGCCGAGGCCTTCGCGGCCCCGGTCACCATCCAGCTCTTCGAGCAATTGGTGCCGATCCCGGTCGATCCGGGCAAGGCCCACCTCGAGATCAGCGCCAATCACTCCAATGCCAGCCTCAACACGGGACCCGTCGGTCTCGGGATTGGGTCGACGACGTGGCCGGGGGATGGGATCGCCAACGGGCTGGGCCAGCTGGCATGCGACGAGAGCGTCCTGTGGCCCATCATGGCGCGAGCCAGCTATCCAGGCGAGCCGTTCGAGGACGACGCGGAACCCGGCATGTCCGCGACCGCGACGGGGCTCCGCGCCACCGGGCAGGCGACCGGCGGCGGCGAGCTGCTGCCGGGCGTCCTCAGCGCCGAGGGTTCCCGCAGCTTTTCCCTTGGCGAGGTGACCGAGGACGGGTTGTCCCTGGCGACAGCGGAGGCCGTGCCGGGACGCATCGAGATGCTCGACGGCATGATCGTCATCGACGGTTTCCGCACGGCCCTCGAGGCCACCAGCGACGGCGTCACTGCCCAGGTGTCGGGATCCCAGGAGGCCGGCTCCATCACGATCGCGGGCACCCGGTACGTCGTGGACTCGAACGGGATCCGGGCCGAGGACGCCGAGGAGAACCCGCTCCAGGAGCTCCTCGACGGTGACGGCGTGCCCTTCAACCTGGGTGGGGTCATCGACTTCCAACAGCTCCTCGGCGTCAAGGTCGAGGCCGTGCCCGACGAGACCATGGTCGACGGCCTGCAGGCCGAGCGAACCATCGGTGGCGTCGCCATCACCCTCGACACCGGACCACTCAAGGACATCCTCAACCTGGCGCTCCGGGATGCGCAGGACGTTCTGGCCGACGTCATCAGCCAGCTGCCCGACGAGGAGACGCAACCCTGCCAGGGTCCCATCCAGGGTCCCAAGGGTGCGCTCCAGTTCGCGCTCGCGATCACCGACTTCCGCTCGACCTTCCGCATCATCGTGGGTCGTGCCGGCGTCAAGGTGTCGGCCGTGCAGCCGCCGGTCATCAACCTGCCGCCGCTGCCCGGGCCGCCGACGATCACGCCGCCGGTCGCACCGCCGGCAGCGCCCGGCGTGCCCCACGCGCACGTGGCGCCGCCGGTGAGCAACCCGCCCGGTGAGGTCCCCGGACCCGTGGTCAACAACCCCGAACCGGGCCCGGTGACGCAGCCCGCCGCGGTCGAGCGCGAGTTCTGGGGTGGCATGCCGTGGGGGCTGATCTTCCTTGTGCTGCTGTTGTTGGGCCTGGTGGCCCGAGGGCTGCACGCCGTGACCATCGCGACCTTTGGCGACGACGCCATCGCCTTCCGAACAAGAGGCTGACCCATGGACGACGACACGACCCAGCTGAGCTCGCTGCCACCGGCTGAGAAGGTTGCCGAGATCACCGAGGGCGCCGGCCTGCGCGAGCTCGATCCGGACCTGTTGGCAGGTGCCGGCAGCGGTTCGGCGAGCGAGGTGGGCAAGTACGACCGCGTGCTGTACATGGCCGCGGTGTTCATGATCCCGGCCGGTCTCGCGCTGATCATCCTTGGTTGGTACGGCGCCGCCAACACCGTGTTCGTGTTCGAGCAGATCCCCTACCTGGTCTCGGGCGGGGTCCTGGGGGCGGCCTTCCTCATCGGGGGTGCCGTGATCTATGTCGGCGTCTGGATCGAGCGCGTCGCCCACCAGCAGCGCCGCCAGGCCGAACAGATGGCCGAGCTGCTCTCGCTGCTTCGTGGCGACATCCAGGAGCTCACGACGACCACGGCCGAGGCGGCCAGGTCGAACGGCACCGGGCGCGTCCGCCGGCCCGCGGCAGCCACCGCCGCGAAGAAGAAGGCACGCAAGAAGAAGTCGGCGACCCGAAAGTCGTCCGAGGCTCGCTGAGCGTCACCCCCGGCGCCGCTTCCCGTACGCAGCGTCACGAACCTCCATCAGTTGCGGCGAACCGCCCGCGGGTGGGGCATACTTGTCAGTGCGCGGAGCCGAACCCCCGTCCGCGCCAGGACCTCACCCCCCGGAGGCCCCCATGGCACGAGTCGAATCCTCCATTCTCATCGATGCGGCTCCGGGCGCGATTCGCTCCCTCACCGACGATCTCGCCAGTTGTGCCGAGCACACGGGTGGCCGGTTGAGCATGGCGCTCCAGGACAAGGTGGTCGTCACCGGGTCGACGATCAAGGGGACCCTCGACCTCGGCGACAAGCCGATTGCCTTCACGGCGCAGGTTTCCGAGGCCGGCATCGAGCGCCTGGCATGGGCCGCGACCGAGTCGCCCATCGCCCTCAGCGGTGAGATCGCCGCCAAGCAAGTTCCCGAAGGGACTCGGCTGGTCTTCTCGCTGGAGACCGGTCCGATCGGCGGCATGCCGGGATCCAGGGCCGAGCGCGAAGCGATCCGCCGGCTCCAGGACCTGACGAACGACTACGTCAACGGGATCCGCAACGCCATCGCCGCCGCGCCGATCGACCTCGCGGCCGAGGAGCGCATCGAGGCCTGACGACGGTCAGGTTTCACTCGCCCGACCACACGGGTGGGCGCTTCTCCGCGAACGCCATCGCCCCTTCCTTGGCGTCCTTCGACATGAAGACGGGGATGCCGGTCTGCAGCTCGATGGGCAGCGCCTCCTGTTCCGGGAGGCCGGCCGTCGCCAGCACGGACGCCTTGATCGCCTGCACCGACAGCGGCGCGTTGGCCGCGACCTGCCCGGCGATCTCGGTGGCCACGGCCAACGCCTGGCCGTCCGGGACCACCCGCCCGATCAGCCCCATCGCGAGCGCCTCGGGCGCGGGAACGTGACGACCGGTCAACAGGATGTCCATCGCGTGGGTCAGCGGGATCTGCCGCTGGAGGCGCACGGTCGATCCCCCCATGGGAAACAGGCCGCGGGTCGCCTCGGTCACGCCGAAGGTCGCGGACTCGCCCGCGACGCGGATGTCGGTTGCCTGGAGGATCTCGGTGCCCCCCGCGACGGCCCAGCCCTCGACGGCCGCGATCAGCGGCTTGCGAAGCCGGTGGTTGCGCAACAGCCCCTTCCAGGCCACCTCGGCGCCGGACGACAGCGTGTCGCCAGCGTCCTTGCGGCCGGCGAACCCCGACCCCATGGCCTTGAGGTCGGCACCGGCGCAGAAGACGCCGCCGGCACCGGTGAGGATGGCGCAGCGCACGTCGGGATCCTCGTCGATCATGTCCCACGCCTCGGCCATGATCGTCAGCATCTCGCCGGACAGGGCGTTCTTGGCCTCCGGGCGGTTCATCGTCACCGTGACGACGTGCCCGTCCTTCTCGACGAGGGCGTGCGGCTGCTCACTCATGCGTGTCGTCCTCCAGGTTGGACGCCGTGGGCGCGAGGGTGTGCCTGGCCATCGAGGCGCCTGTCAGATGCGCTCGATTCGATGGCGAGTGCTCATGCGAGACGTTCGATGATCGTGCCGGTGGCCAGCGCGCCGCCGGCGCACATCGAGATCAGGGCCGTGGACTGGTCGCTGCGCTCGAGCTCGTGGAGCGCGGTGGTGATCAGCCGCGAACCGGTGCAACCCACGGGGTGGCCGAGCGCGATGGCGCCGCCGTTGGGATTGACCCGGTCCCAATCGGGCTCGTGTTCCCTGCCCCAGCTGGCGACCACCGATGCGAACGCCTCGTTGATCTCGAAGACGTCGATGTCGGCCATGGTCATGCCGGCCTTGTCGAGCACCTCCCGCGTCGCACGGCGGGGGCCGTCAAGGTGGTAGTAGGGGTCGTCGCCGACCAGCGTCTGCGCAACGATTCGCGCCCGCGGGGTCAGGCCCTCGGCCTCGGCGCGTTCCCGCGACATCCACAACACCGCGGCGGCACCGTCCGAGATCTGCGACGAGTTCCCGGCCGTGTGCACACCGCCATCCACCACCGTCCGCAGGCCCGCGAGGCCCTCCATGGTCGTGTCGCGGACGCCTTGGTCGGTCGTGACCGTCGCCGTCTCGTCGGTGGGCTTGCCGTCCTCGTCGAGGACCGGTGCGGTGATCGGGAGGATCTCGCGGTCGAAGCGGCCCTCCTCCTGGGCACGCTTCGCGTTCGCCTGGCTGCGGAAGGCGATCTCGTCGACGTCCTCGCGGGAGATGCCACGGTCGGCGGCGATCCGCTCGGCACCGACGAACTGGTTGGGGAGGTCGATGTCCCAGTCGTCCGGGCGGGGGATCCCCGGGCCGTTGATGACGTTGTCGCCGAGCCCGACCCGGCTCATCATCTCGACGCCACAGGCGATGCCGACGTCGATCGCACCCGCGAGGATCAGCCCCTGGATGAAGTGATTGGCCTGTTGCGCCGACCCGCACTGGCAGTCGATGGTGGTGCAGGCCGTGCTGGCAGGCAGGTGCTGGGCGAGCCAGGCGTAGCGCGTGATGCTGGCCCCCTGCTCGCCGGCCTGGGTGACACAGCCGCCCACGACCTGGTCGACGCTGGCGGCGTCGATGCCCGCCTTGTTGATCAGGTTCTCGAGCGTCTGGCCCAGCGCATGGGCCGGGTGCACCCCGGACAGCCACCCGTTGCGCTTGCCGATGGGGGAGCGGCCAGCGTCGACGATGACGGCTTCGGTCATGGGAGCACTCCGGGTCGAGTCGGGCCAGCGTACAGAACTAGAACGTGTTCTCGTTTTTCGGTAGCGTCCTCGATTCCCCGCCACGAGTCCCCGTCGCCGCCCCTGGAGTCGTGATGTCCGATCCGATCGTCGAGGCCGTCGAGGCCGTGATCGCGGCTGGCGAGGGCGAGCCGCTGGTGGCTCCCGACGTCGTGAACGAGCCGATGATCCGCCACTGGGTGGACGCGTTCGGGGACACCAATCCCGCTTGGCTGGACGCGAGCCAGTCGCCCTTCGGTGCGATCACGGCACCACCCGCGATGCTCGGCGTGTGGACGATGGAGACGCCCAGGAATGACGGCGGCCCACGCGACCAGGCGCTGCGCGCCGTCGAGGAGGGCGGCTTCACCTCCGTGGTCGCCACCGACTACTCACAGGAGTTCCTCAAGCCGTTGACGCTGGGTACGCGCATCACCGAGACCCGGTCGATCGAGTGGATCGAGGGCCCCAAGGAAACCGGGCTCGGGACGGGCTACTTCGTCGGCACGCGCTACGACTACGTCGACCAGGAGGGCGAGCTGGTTGGCACGGCGCGCATGAAGCTCCTCAAGTTCAAGCCGAAGGCCCGATCGTGAGCGACTTCGACGAGCGGACGATGCGGCCCCGGCCGGTCATCAACCCCGACAACGAGTACTTCTGGGCCGGCGTCGACGAACGCAGGTTCCTCGCCAAGGTCTGCACGAACTGCGACACCATCTGCCACCCCGCGCGGCCCATGTGCGCCAGCTGCCAATCGACCGACTGGACGACGCGCGAGCTGTCAGGTCGGGGCACGGTCTATTCGTACGTCGTCCACCGGTACCCGCCGCTGCCCGGCGTCGAGCCCGGCACGATCGCTGCGCTCCTCGAACTGGATGAGGGCATCCGCTTCGTCAGCAACCTGGTGAACATCGAACCGGAGGCCGTCGAGATCGGCATGCCCGTCGAGCTGACCTGGGTCGAGCTGGACCCGACGCTGACCATTCCGGCGTTCCGCCCGGTGGCCGCATGAGCGCGGTCAGCACGAGACCCTCGAGCGAGCTCGGCACCGAGCTGCCAACCAAGACGATCGAGTTGACGCCGACGTTCGTGATCTCGACGGCCATCGCGTCACGGGATTTCGAGGACGTGCACCACGACATCAGCGCCGCCCAGCGCGCCGGCCTCGACAACGTCTTCCTCAACATCCTGACCACCAGCGGCATTTGCCAGCAGTACGTCATCGAGTGGGCCGGGCCCGCGACCATCATCGAGAAGTCGTCCCTGCGGCTCGGGCTCCCCGCCATTGCCGGCGACACCCTCACGCTGGCCGGCACCGTCAGCGCGCGGGAATCGACCGGTGAGGGTCGGGAGCGCCTCGAGGTCACCGTCGAGGCAAACGTCACCAGCGGTCGTCACGCGAGCGCAATCGTCACCTGCACCGTCCCCGAATCGGAGGCCCCATGAGCCGCACGCGCGAGCTGTCGGGCAAGGCGGC
>JAWWBG010000031.1:0-17080 GCA_033721095.1 Nitriliruptorales bacterium | reverse complement strand
CTTCTTGTCGATGACGACGTTGCGGCCCTTGGGCCCCAGCGTCACCTTGACGGCGTCGGCGAGCTTGTTGACGCCCTTTTCGAGGCGCCGGCGGGCGTCCTCGCTGAAGCTGAGAATCTTTGCCATTGGCTTGTCTCCTTGAGCTTTGTCAGCCGACGATCGCGAGGATGTCGCGGGCCGAGAGGATCAGGTACTCCTCGCCCTCGACCTTGACCTCGGTACCGCCGTACTTGCTGAACAGGACGGTGTCGCCCTCGGAGACGTCCATGGGGATGATCTCCCCGGTCGTGTCCGAGCGCTTCCCCGGGCCGACAGCGACGACGCTGCCCTGCTGGGGCTTTTCCTTGGCGGTGTCGGGAATGACGAGACCCGATGCGGTCGTCTGCTCCTGGTCGTCGAGCGTGACGATCACCCGGTCCTCGAGTGGCTTGATGTTGACCGTTGCCAACGTGGAGCCCTCCGTGTGGGGTCTGTTGATGGGTTCGAACCCGGTCGTGACGCCCGCCGCCACGGATGGTGCGCCCGCAGCGGACCGGGATTGGCACTCCCGCGGTCCGAGTGCAAGCAAAATTAGCGCTCTCGGTGTGAGAGTGCAAAGCGCCCTTGAGTGCACCCGACGCAGGGCTTGGCGACCCCGGCGATCATCGCGCGGATGGCGCACACACGTGCGCGCGGCGTGCCGCCGGTGGTCAGGGCCGGACCGCCAGCAACCAGTCGTCGATCTCCCGGAAGCCCACCCGCTCGTACATCGCGATTGCCCGGGCATTGGCGCGACGGACATGCAGCGTGATCGGACGGTCCGGACGCTCCTCCAGCGAACGGCGCACGACCTCCGACACCAGCGCCTGTGCCACCCCACGGCCACGTTCGGTGGCGCGAACGACGATTCCAGCCAACTGGGTCCCCCACCGGTTCGAGGCGACCGACAGCTGGGCTTTCGCGATCGGAGCGCCCACCGGACCGACGACGAACAGGCGCTCGGCCGCCACCATCGCCGCCATTCGGTCGCGATACCCGGCAACCCCCGCCCGGCCGGGGTGCGGCCCGAACCCATCGTCGACATGCAGCACCACCGCCAGCTGCGCCAGCGCGTCGAGGTCGGCGGCTTCGGCGAGGCGCACGTCGAGGTCTGGGACCGACGACACAGCACTGTCGTCCGCGAGCGCCATCAGCACCTGGTCGTGCACGATGACGCCCGGCCGCTCGAGGTCGTCGCCGAGGCAGGCGGACATGGCAGCTCGGTCCGAGACCGCCAACCGCCAACGCCGGTTGGGGGCACCGGCCACCGCGAGCAGCCCCGGGTCGCCGCAGGGCACGCACAGATGCTGCTCGTTCGCGATGCACGCCGCCCAGGCCGTGTCCTGGCGCATGATCCGAAAGTCACGAATGCCGGTTCCCTCGAGCATCCCGAGGGGACCGAGATGCCGCAATGTCCCGTGCACGTCACCGTCGGCTGCGAGATTCTCGACGAGCCAGTCGCGATCGTCATCGGAGGCCCGTCGCCACCGCACCCGTCGCCGCACGGCCGCGCTCACGAGGCCAGCCTCATGCTGGCGTCCACGGGAACATCGAGGTCATCGGTGACACCGGCTGCGAGCCGGTTGCTTCCCGATGCGGCGACCATGGCGCCATTGTCCGTGCACAGTGCGATCGACGGCGCGAGAAGGCGCACGCCGGAGTCCTCGCAGGCCGCGGCCATCCACGACCGCAGCCTGGTGTTGGCCGCCACGCCGCCAGCCAGGACGAGCCGGTCGATCCCCTCCTCGGCTGCGGCTGCCAGGGACTTGGTGACCTGGACTTCAACCACCGCCTCCTGGAAGGACGCCGCGACGTCGGCGATGTCGGGCTCCACGCCCGCGGCGTCGAGACGGCGGAGCTCGCGAACGACCGCCGTCTTGAGGCCGCTGAGCGAGAAGTTCCAGGAGCCGTCGTGCAGCAGGGCACGCGGGAAGTCGAACGCCTGCGGGTTCCCCTCGCGCGCCAGCCGATCGATCTCGGGTCCTCCGGGGTACCCCAGGCCGATGAACCGGGCGATCTTGTCGAATGCCTCGCCGGCGGCATCGTCGATCGTCGCGCCGAGCTCGCGGATCACGCCGTCCTGTTCGACGACGACCAGCGATGAGTGCCCGCCGCTGACGACCAGCGCCAACACCGGCAGTTCCAGCTCGCCGAACTCCAGCTGCGCCGCGTCGACATGGGCGCGCAGGTGGTTGACCGCGACGAGGGGAAGGTCCGCAGCCAGGGCAAGCGCCTTGGCGCCGGCGACACCCACCAGCAGGGCGCCCGCGAGACCCGGGCCGGTCGTCACGGCCACGGCATCGACGTCGGACAGGTTGCAGCCCGCCTCGACCAGGGCGCGGTCGATCGTCGGCTGGAGCAGGTCGAGATGCGCACGAGCCGCCACCTCGGGGACGACCCCACCGTACGGAGCGTGCAGGTCAACCTGGGATGCCACCACGTTGGCCCGGATCGTGAAGCGGTCCTCGACGATGCCGACGGCGGTCTCGTCGCATGAGGTCTCGATGCCGAGGACGAGCATCAGGCCGCTCCTTCGTCGCGAGCGGCATGCGTCGGGCCCTGGTGCGCGGGCGGGCGCGTCATGATGACGGCGTCGGCATCTCGGTAATAGGAGGGGCGGCGGCCCGTTTCGACGAAGCCGCAGCTGCGGTAGAGGCCGATCGCGGCCAGGTTGTCGGCGCGGACCTCGAGCGTCATCGGGCCGGCCGCGCGGTCGGCGGCGTCCTCGACCAGCCGCACGAGCAGCGCACGCCCGAGGCCACGCCGGCGCCGACTCCTGGCCACGGCGATGGCGAGCAGGTGGCAGTCGTCGGGCGCATCCCAGGCGCCGGCGAAGGCGACCAGCTCCCCGTCGATCTCCACCCCGAGCCACTGGCGATCATCGCGTCGGAATTCCTCGGCGTACTGGGCAGCCGTCAGACCCAACCGGTTTCCACCGAGGAGGACGCAGCGCTCGGCGTCGGTGACGTCCAGCTGTCGCAGGATCATGCCACGCCTCCGCGAAGCCGTCCGCGCTGTTCCCAACCGATCTTCGCGTCCGCGTCGCGCAGGTACATCGGCGTCACCTCGTCGGGCCGCTGCGTTTCCTCGCGTTCGAAGCGCGGTACTGACAGCGCCGCCATGTGCTCGGCCTTCGGGGTGGCGAGGTCGACGTCACCGATGTCCGCGCCGGCATCGACGAGCGTGTCCGCCCACGCCAGGGCGCCGTCGCCGACGGCAAGCACGGACTCGCCGCGACCCGCGATCTCGTTGGCGACATGTGAGGCCGATCCGACGGCCGGCTCGGTCACGCGCGTCATGCCGCCGGGAACAGGCGCGTAGAGGGCCCAGAACACCTCGCGGCGACGAGCATCGATGACGGCCGCGATCGTTCGGTCCGCGTGGCGGGCCTGGTGGGCAAGGACGTCGAGGCCGGACACGCCGACCAATGGCAGCCGTCGCGTGGCGGCGAACGTTCGGGCCGTGATCAGCCCGACGCGCAGGCCGGTGTACAGGCCCGGTCCGCGTCCGTCGACGACACCGGTGACGTCGTCGGCCGTGGCGTCCGCCTGGTCGAGGCAGAAGCGGATCGCCGGGGCCAGGTACTCGCCGTGACGACGCGGCAGGCCGAGGCTGGCCGTGGCCAGCGGCTTGCGCCGATCGCACAGCGCACCAGAGCTGTGCGAGGTCGAGGTGTCGAGGGCGAGCAGGAGCACGTCAGCTGCCGACGTCGAGGGTTGTGCCGGCAGCGTCGCCGAGAGCGTCACGCCAGGTCGCGGCCCGTTGTTCCCAGTGGTCGGCACCGCGAATGGAGACGACGCGTTGGTCAGGGTGATCGCCGTGCTCGATCTCGACGAGCAGCCGTTCCTCGGGAAGCAGTGCGTCCACGGTGTCGCCCCACTCGATCACGGTGACCACGTCGGGGGCGAGCACGTCGTCGCCGAGGCCCTCCACGTCCGACAGCTGGTCGAGGCGATAGACGTCCACGTGCACCAGGGGAATCCGACCACCGGTCAACGTCCGGACGAGAACGAAGGTCGGGGAGGTGACCGGTCCCTCCAGCCCCAACCCTCGGGCCAGGCCCTGGACGAGGCAGGTCTTGCCGGCGCCGAGCTCCCCCGACAGGGCGAGGACGTCCCCTGCTGCCAGATCGGCACCCATGACCGCACCGAGGGCTCGGGTCGCGTCGGGGCCATCCGTCGTCAGTGACAGGATGACAGCCACGTCAGGCGCCGGCGGCCTGCCGTGCGCGCAGCTCCTCGAGGGCCTGGCGGCCCGTCGGCAGGCGACCGTCGAGCACAGCCTTGGCAGTGCGAATGTCGCGAGCCATGTCGGACAGTCGCGTCGGCGAACCGCGGAGGGCGTCGTACGGCGAGTGGGTGGGAACGACCGTCACGCCATCGAAGGCGTCGAAGCGGAACCCGATGACACGCTGGATCGGGACGGGCTTGCCGAGCAACATCCAGGTGACCAGCTCACCGAAGGCGACGATGACACGAGGACGCACGTTGGCGATCTGGGCGATCAGGTTGTCGCGGCACGCTTCGATCTCGGCCTCGACCGGAGCACGGCTCGACCCCGGGAAGCACTTGACGATCGACGTGATGTAACAGGTGCTTCGATCGATCCTGGCGTCGCTGAGCAGGTTGCCCAACAGGTTGCCGGCCGCGCCGGCGAAGGGGGAACCGGCGAGGTCCTCCGGGCGCCCCGGAGCTGTGCCGATCAGCATCAGGTCGGCCGGGGACGGCCCCTCGCCGAAGACGATCCGGGACCGCGTGACCGACAGCGTGCACTGCTGGCAGCCGTCGAGGTCGCGCTCGACGTCCTTGAGCGACGGGACCTGCTCGGATGCCAGCGTCAGTGGGTTGACGGGCAGCTCCACGATGGTGGGCGCGGCCTGCACGGACACTCCTGCGATGGGGAAAGAACGTTCGGCTGACCGCCGGTCGGGGGGTCTTCACAGCGGGTCGCGCCGAGGGCACGAGCCTAGCGCACGAGGTCAAATCGAGGGGGCCGAAAACTGCAGCCAAACCACGATTTCCGGGGGAATGCAGCCGCTTCGCGGGTGTTCAGGATGCCGCGAGTGGACCCCTGCGAGCGGCGGCTGCCACGGCGTCCACGGCCAGGTGGACAACCGTGTCGATGTCGGCCTCGACCTGTCCGGTGGCGATGCAGAAGAGCGCATCGCCGTCATAGTTGGTGTGAGCCGGGCGCACCGAACGCACGATGCCACCGTGTCCGAGGTCCGCGACCCGGTGGGCCTGGGACTTGCCCAGACGGGCGTTCGTCACGATGGCACCGATCACCGTGTTCTGCGTCGGGCCCCACTCCTTCGTGCTGGCTGCGAGGAGGGCCTCCGGATCGAGGGGAAACCGGGGAGCGTCCGGCGGTGCCGAGGTGCCCACGAGGATCGACCCGTCGTCGTCGATGATCTCTCCCACGGCGTTGTTGACGACGAGCGCGCCGACGACCAGGTCGCGGTTCGTCCGGACGGCGATGCCCTGTCCACCTGGCTGGCCGTGCTCGAGTCCGCCCACCTTGGCGACGTGGGCGCCGGTTCCAGCCCCGACGCGTCCCTCCGGCGGATCCGCGTCGGCTGCGGCGGCAGCAGCCTGCCAGCCAGCGTCGGCCCCGGGCCGCTCGGCGGGTGCCATCACACCGAGGTCGAGGATGATGGCGGCGCCGACGATCGGGACGATCCCCGGCCCGACGGCGTAGCCGATCCCTTGTTCCTCGAGCCACCGGACGACGCCGTCGGCCGTCGCCAGCCCGTAGGCGGAGCTGCCCGACAGGACCACTCCGTGACACACCGTCAACTTGCCGTGGGGACCCAGGGCGACCGCTTCGCGCGTGCCCGGGGAGGCGCCGCGCACGGCCACGGCCGCCAGCGATCCCTCGGGCGGGAGGATGACGGTGCAGCCACTGACCTCGCCGGGCGAGGTCCAGGTTCCGATCCGGACGCCGTCAACCCCGAGCGCCATCGGCCGCTCCCTTCGTCGCGATGCGGGCAATGGTCTCGCTGACTTCCTCCGGCGCCTCCAGGTGCAGCTGGTGGCCACGTCCGGGGACGACCGTCACGTCGCCGATTCCGGCAAGATCGGCGAGCTCCCGCCCGAGCCAGACCGGCAGCACCAGGTCGCGAGGTCCATGGATCACCGCGGTGTTGGCCGGAAGCTCCCGGGCGGCCGCACGGCCGTTCCACCGGTCGAGGGCACGGGCCAGCCCCGAGACCATCTCCGGGTCGGCGTCCGTCCAGAGCTGCTCGGTCAGGTCGACGTCTGCAGCGTCCGGACGGCGCCCGAAGGCAACCAGCCGAAAGGCCAGGTGGGAGATGTCCGAGGACCGGCGGGAGAGCGCGGCGATCGGGCCCAGGCCTCGCAGCCGGATGAGGCGTCCGCCCAGGTGCACCCGCCGCTCCAGACGCGCCAGCGGGCCGGCCGCGATGTCACGGTCCGTGAACGAGGCAGCCGAGCCGACGAAGACGACCCCCGTCACGTGCTCGATGAAGAAACCGGGATCCTCTCCCAACAGGTCGAGGATGGCGGCGCCACCCAACGAGTGCCCCACGACGGTGACCCGGTCGGCACCGGTGGACTCGATGACCGCCCGGAGGGCACGGCCCAGGGCGTGCACGGACCACTCGCGGGGTGGGTCGCTGGTGCCGTGGCCCGGTTGGTCGTAGGTCACGACGTGGAACCTGTCGCGCAGGCGCTGGACCTGCTTGTGCCAGACCACGTGGGTGTTGGACCAACCGTGGACGAGCACGACGGTCGGCTGGTCGACGGATCCGTGCCGATGGACGAGGAGGCGGCCATCCGGACCGTGGATCAGGGCCGGCTGGCCGTACGGCGTGGGGTCGGCCTCGAAGGGCGCAGCGGGCGTGGAACGCAGGAGGGCCCGCTCGGCGACGCCACCCGCAGCCGCTCCCGCAGCCACGCTGGCTGCCGACAGCGCCGGACCCCGTGCCCGCCGGGCGACAGCGGCACTCTCCTCGCGGTGGTCCCGTACCCATCGTATCGAGCCGCTGGTGAGCCGCACGGTGCCGCGCACAAGCGCGAGCGCGGCCATGACGACACCTCGGAGGCCGGCGAAGACCCAGTCGAGTGCCGTGCCGACACGACGTCCGACGGCGTCCCAGTCCACCTGCTCGGACGGTTCTGCGCTCATGGGGTTCGAGGGACCCGGGCCGCGATGCTCGTGGCGATCTCGTACGTGATCGTGCCGGCGCGTTCGGCCCAGTCCTCCACTCGGACCTCCTGCGGTCCCTGGCGACCGATGAGCACGATCTCGTCACCCCTTGCCGGCGCCTCGTCGTCGAACCATACGAGGATGTAGTCCATCGTGACCGTCCCCACGACTGGCCGCGGGCGACCGTTGTGCAGGACGACCGCGTTGTTGGTGAGCAGCCGTGGAACGCCATCGGCGTAGCCCACCGGGAGCGTGGCGATCCAGCCGCCAGCGGGAGCTCGCCAGCGATGGCCGTAGGAGACCGGCTGACCCGCCTCGACGGACTTGACGTGTCCGACCGACGTCCGCAGGGAACCCACCGGGCGCAGGTCGTGATCCCGAGCATCGACGGCGACGCTGGGCGACAGCCCGTACAGGGCAATCCCGATCCGCACCATGGAGTAGCGCGCGCGTGGATGCAGCAACGTCGCGGCGGAGTTCGCAGCATGGAGCAGCGGAGGGTCGACGCCCTTGTCTCGCGCGATCGCGACGGCCGCCTCGAAGCGATCGAGCTGTTCATCGGTCGTGGTGACGTCGGGCTCGTCTGCCCGGGCGAGATGGGTCCAGATCCCCGTGACCCGGAGCCGCCCGGTACCCCTCACGTGGTCGAGCAGTCCCTCCCATGTCTCGGGCGGGGCCCCCAGTCGGCCCATGCCCGTGTCGACCTTGAGGTGCACGTCGAGGCGCCGCCCGTCGGCGGCCAGTGCATCGGCCATCTCGCGGGAGTAGATCGTCGGCGTCAGTCGCGCGCGGATGAGCCGGGGAACGGCGTCCGGCGTGGGCTCGGACAGCAGCAGGATCGGCGCTGACAGCGTCGCGCGGAGCTGTTCGCCCTCGTCAACGGTCGCGACGGCAAGCCACGTGACGCCTTCGTCCAGGGCCGTCCGGGCGATGGTCGTTGCCCCGTGTCCGTAGCCGTCGGCCTTCACGACCGCACAGAGCTCGGCGGTGCCGGCACTCGCCGACAGCATCCGCACGTTGTGGCGGACGGCGTCGAGGTCGATCTCGAACCGAGTGGGGCGCAGGGTCGACGTCATCGCAGCTCGAACGGGAAGGTCGGGTCGGTGGCGGCATGGGTCGCGGCCACATGGAGTGCCTCCGGAAGCCGGTCGAGGACGGCGGCAGCCGTGCCCCTGCCCGCGGCGGAATGAGCGGCGAGGTCGCCGGCAAGCCCGTGCCACCACGCCGCCTGGGCCACGGCGAGTGGCACGTCATCTGCCATTGCGATCGCGGCGGCAACGACGCCCGCGAGCACGTCACCCGTCCCGCCGGAACCCAGTCCGGGCCCCCCGGTCGGGGTGAGCCAGACGCGCCCGTCGGGTGCGGCGATCATCGTGGAGGGGCCCTTGGCGAGGACTGTCGCGTTCAACCGGCGGGCCAGCTCGGGCACGCTCGCGGATCGTCTCGCGACCGCATCGGCCCTGTCGGGATGGATGCGCGCGAGCTCACGGTCGTGGGGCGTGAGGACGAGGTCGCCCGGGTGATCGGCGAGCGCTGCGGGATCGTCGCGATGGACGTTCAGTGCGTCGGCATCCAGCACCAGCCGGGGCGCCCGTGCGCGCAGGGCCGCAACCACGTGACGCACGCCGTCGGACGTCCCCAGGCCCGGCCCGGCGACGACGACGTCGGCGCGATCCACCATCATGTCGAGCTCGTCCTGAGCGTCAGCTGCGAGGCCACCGTCAGCGGCCAGGAGGCCCTTCGTCATGATCGCCGGGTCGTGAGCCGCAACCTCCTCGCGCACTGTCTCTGGCGTCGCAACGGTCACGAGGCCAGCTCCTGCCCGGACGGCACCACCGGCGGCCATGGCGGCCGCACCGGCAGTCCCCACCGCGCCGCCAACGACGAGGACCACCCCTCGCGCGCGCTTGTCGGCACCGAGGGGGAAGCGCCGGGGCGCTGCGCCACTTGCCGTCAAGGCGTTCCAGGACGAGTCGGCACGCCAGTGCGGCCCGAGTCCGGACACCGTCACGTGTCCGGCGTGGTCGCGGCCGGGTGTCAGCAGGAGTCCTCGCTTGAGGGCGCCAAACGTGACCGTGGCGTCAGCATGCACGGCGAGGGCAGCCGCGGCTCCCGTGTCGGCGTCCACGCCGGTCGGGATGTCACAGGCGATGGTCGCGACCTCGGCGGCAGCGAGGAGCTTGCAGGCCTCGGCGATCTCGCCCCGCGGTTCGCCGGTTGCGCCCGTGCCCAGCAGGGCGTCGACGACGACGTCTGCCTGAGCGAGCGCGTCATTGGCGGCTGCCAGCCCCTCACCGGTTCGGCCGCCCGACTCGAGCCATTGGCGACGGAACTCGGTTGCCTCTGGTGACAGCTCGGCGCTGGTCCCGGTGACGGCCACCACCCAGGGCATCGCTCCCATTTCCCGCAAGTGAAGGGCGGCGGCCCAGCCGTCGCCGCCGTTGTTTCCGTGCCCGACCATGATGGCGACTCGGAGCCCGTAGGCGCCTCCGGCGTACCGCACGACGCCGCGGGCCAGCCCGGCAGCCGCGCGGTTCATCAGGTCCGCCCACGTGGCACCCCGTTCGACCGCTGCGACATCGGCCGCGCGGGCGCCGGCTGCATCCTGCAGCGGCACGGCCGGCACGGACGTCACCGTCACTCGACGGTGACCGTCTTGGCGAGGTTGCGCGGCTGATCGACGTCGGCGCCCCGCGCCGTGGCGACGTGATAGGCGAACAGTTGCAGCGGCACGACTGACAGGATCGGGCCGGCGAGCTCGAGCGGGGCAGCCGGGATCTCAATGATGGCATCGGCGTGCTCCTTGAGGTCCGCGGTGGAGCCGGCGGTCCCGATGGCCAGCACCGCCGCCCCGCGCGCCTTGACCTCCTGGATGTTGGAGACGAGCTTGTTGAACACGTGCCCGTCGGGGGCCAGCGCGACGACGAGCGAGCCATTCTCGATCAGGGCGATGGGCCCATGCTTCATCTCGCCGGCCGGGAAGGCCTCGGCGTGGAGGTAGGAGATCTCCTTGAGCTTGAGGGCGCCCTCGTAGGCGATGGGCAGGCCGAGATGGCGGCCGATGAACATCGTGTAGTCGACGTCCGACCAGCGCTCGGCAAGCTCGCGACAGCGGTCGTCGGTCCCCAACGCTTCCTCGATCAGGGCCGGCAGCTGCTGGAGCCGGCCGAGGCGGTCCTGGCACTCCGAGGGGTACAGCGCGCCTCGGACCTGCGCGATCCACAACGCCGACACGAGACACCCGACGATCTGGGTGGAGAACGTCTTCGTGGCCGCGACGCCCACCTCCGGTCCGGCGTGGGTGTAGAGGACCGCGTCGGCGTCCCGCGACAGGGTCGATCCGACGACGTTGCAGATGGCCAGGACGGGTGCGCGCTGATCGCGAGCGTGTGCCGCGGCCGCGATCGTGTCCGCCGTCTCGCCCGACTGGCTGATGGCAATCACGAGCGTGCGCGGGTCGAGGATCGGGTCGCGGTACCGGAACTCGGAGGCGACCTCGACCTCGACGGGGATGCCGGCCCAGTGCTCGATCGCGAGCTTGCCGACCATGCCGGCGTGCAGCGACGTCCCGCACGCAACGATGAACACCTTGTCCACGGCGGCGATCTCGTGCTCATCGATGCGAAGGTCGTCGAGGTGGAGGCGCCCATCCGCGAGCCGATCGCGGAGGGTTTCGCGGACGGCTTGAGGCTGCTCGTGGATCTCCTTGAGCATGAAGTGCTCGTAGCCCTGCTTCTCGGCAGCGTCGAGGTCCCAGGTCACCGCGAAGGAATGCGGCTCGGCGGGGGAGCCTTCGAGGTCGGTCACCGTGATGCCGTCTGGCCGGACGACGGCGACCTGATCGTCCAGGAGCGCCGAGACGTCACGCGTGTGGGCGATGAGGGCAGCGGCGTCCGAGGCGCAGTAACCGACGCCGTCCGCGTGTGCGACAAGGAGCGGCGCCTCACGCTTGGCAACGACGATCGTGTCGGGATCCTGCGCATCGACGACGCACAGGGCGAACGCGCCCTCGAGCTGCTGGATCGTGCGCCGGACGGCGACCACGACGTCCGTCGCCGGGTCGTGGTCGAGGTGTCGCGCGATGAGGTGGGCGACGACCTCCGTGTCGGTCTCGGAGGCAAACGAGTCCGCGGGGAAGTCGGCCCGAAGCCGCTCGTAGTTCTCGATGATCCCGTTGTGGACGACCGCGATGCGGCCCGTGGGGTCCGCGTGCGGGTGGGAGTTGCGGTCACTGGGTTCGCCATGCGTGGCCCAGCGCGTGTGGCCGATCCCGACGCTTCCGGGCAGCGCCTGCCCATCCAGGGCATTGACGAGGTTGGTGAGCTTGCCGGCGCGCTTGACGACTCGCAGCCCGGTTTCGCCACCGGACTGGATCACCACCCCGGCCGAGTCATAGCCGCGGTACTCCAGTCGTTGGAGCCCGGCGAGGATCTGTTCGAGCGCGTCAGGGCGTCCGGTGACGCCGATGATGCCGCACATGGCGACGCCTTCGTTCGGTGCCGGCGACGCCCCCCGACTCCGACGTCAGCCGAGGAAAGGCTACAAGCGAGGCGGTCCCGGCGACCCGGCCGATCGTCGCTGCTCGCCGTCAGTTGCCGAAGACGTCGATGAACGCCGCGATGCCTTCGGCCATCCGCTCGGGTCGCATGCGATACCAGGGCACGTTGAACATCAGCTCGTCAGCATGCGGGTGGTACTCGGCGAGGCGGTCGCGGACCTCGTCGGCCGTCCCCGCAACGGCGTAGCGATCGACCGCTTCCTCGGGGACGGCGGCCCGCAGGGCCTCGACATTGGTCGGATCCTTCTTGAACACCTCACGCAGCTGGTCGGTGAGATGACCCTCGCCGTTGGACTCGAAGACGTCCCGGTAGTTGGGGGTCGTGCCGTAGAAGGCGATCTGCTGCTTGGCCTCCTCGCGCGCCTGTTGGCGGTCGTCGCTGATCGAGCAGATGAAGCTCTGGACCAGCTCGAAGTCCTCCCGTGGGCGTCCGGCGTCGGCCAACGCGTCCTCGATGCGTGGCTGGACCAGGTTCGTGATGTAGTTCAGCGACGTGAACGGGTGGCCGAGGAGACCATCGGCGTGCGTGGCCGCGGCCTTGGTCATGAGGGGACCGACGGCCGCAACGAAGACCTTGGGCATCTGGCGATCGTTGGGCTTGGCCTTCCCGCCGACCCCGTGGTGGACGACGCGATACAGCTCGCCCTCGAAGCTGGCGTCCTCCCCCCGGGCCATGCGCCAGACGGTCTTCATGGCCTGTACGTACTCGGCCATCCGCTTGGCCGGCTGGCTGTAGTCGGACGAGAACCGATCCTCGATGATGCGGCGAACCTGGCTGCCGAGCCCGATCACGAAGCGGTCGTTGGTCAGCTCGCACAGGTCCCAGGCCGACATTGCCGTGATGGTCGGCGAGCGCGGAAACGCGAGCGTGATGTCGGTGCCGATCCGGATGCTGCTGGTGTGTGCGGCCAGGACCGCTGACTGCACGATCGAGTCCTGCGTGGTCTCCGGTACCCAAACCGAGTCGAAGCCCCTGTCCTCGATGGCCTTCGCCAGCGGGCCGAGGAAGGGGTAGGGACCGCCGATGCCGATGCCGAGCCTGGCCATGATCCGATCCAACATTGTCGCGAGAGATGCCGCGGACCGTAGTGGTGTGACAGGATGCGCCCGACATCCAACCGCGCGGCGAAGGAGACGTGGCGTGGGAACCTTCGACGTCCATCCACTGACGCGCGAACGTTGGGATGACTTCACGACCGTCTTCGGCGCCAACGGCGCCTACGACGGCTGTTGGTGCATGTACTTCCGCCAGACGTCGAAGGAGTACAGCGCCGGTCGCGGCGACGCGAACCGCGAGGCCATCCGCGAGCTGTGCGAACACGGACGCGAACCCGGCCTGATCGGCTACATCGACTGGCAGCCGTCCGGTTGGGTGTCGGTCGCCCCGCGAGCGGAGTTCGGGCGCATCCTGCGCTCGCCGTTGTTTCGACCATCAGATCCCGACCGCGACGACGTGTGGTCGGTCGTGTGCCTGTTCATCGCCAAGCCCGCGCGCGGGAGGGGTCTGGCGGGCTGGCTGGTCACGGAGGCGGTCAAGCACGCCCGTCGCCACGGCGCCACGCGGGTCGACGCCTACCCGATCAATCCGGAGGGTCGGGGCGCATCCGAGCTCTACCACGGCACCCCGGCGCTGTTCCGGGCCGCCGGATTCGAGGAGGTCGCACGCCCCAACGACAACCGCGTGCTCATGAGCATCACGTTCTGACGCCCGTGCCCTCCGTGAGGCGGCCCGCTCCTGGGCTCAGGCGATGACGAGCTCAGCGGTCACCGCGTCCGCGATGCGCTGGGCGCTGGCCTCGGCGTCCTGGGAGGTTTCGGCCTCGACCATGACCCGCACCAGCGGCTCCGTGCCGGACGGCCGGACGAGCACGCGACCGCCGTCGCCGAGCCTCGCCTCCTCGGCTTCGATCACCGACCGCACGCCGTCCGCATCATCCAGCCGGGACTTGTCGACGCCGGAAACGTTGATCAGGACCTGCGGCAGCCGTCGCATGACACGCGACAGCTCCTCCAGGCTCTCCCCCGTCCGGCGCACGGCCGTGAGCAGACGGACCGCGGTCAGCACGCCGTCGCCGGTCGTCGCGTGGTCCAGGAGGATGACGTGGCCTGACTGCTCGCCTCCCAGGTTGAAGCCGCCAGCTCGCATCGCCTCGAGGACGTAGCGGTCACCGACCTGCGTCTCGACGACCTTGACGCCCAGCCGGTCCATGGCCTTCTTGAAGCCAAGGTTGGTCATGACCGTCGTCACGACCGTGTCCCCGTTCAGCGAACCGAGGACGTGCATGCGTTGGGCCAGGATGGCCAGGATCGCATCACCGTCGACCTCGGCGCCCTGGTGGGTGGCCGCAATGAGGCGGTCGGCGTCACCGTCGTGCGAGATGCCGGCGTCGGCGGAGTGGTCGATGACGGCCTGGCAGATCACCTCGGGGTAGGTGGAGCCTGCCTCCTCGTTGATGTTGGAGCCGTCCGGACTGCAGTTGATCGTGATGACCTCGGCGCCGAGGTGGCGATACACCTGCGGCGCGACCTGGCTCGCGGCGCCGTTGGCGCCGTCGACCACGACGCGCAGGCCCGTGAGATCGACGTCCGTGATCGACACCAGGTGCTGGACGTACCGCGAGACGGCGGCGGCGTCGCGAAGTCGACGGCCGACGTCAGTCCCCGTGACGCGACGTCCCTCGTTCCCCTCGATGAGCTCCTCGAGACGCGCTTCCTCGGCGTCCGTCAGCTTGAAGCCGTCCGGGCCGAAGATCTTGATGCCATTGTCCTCGACGGGGTTGTGGGAGGCAGAGATCATGACGCCGGCGGCGGCGCTGCCGGTGGCCGTGAGGTGCGCGACACCAGGGGTCGGCATCACGTCGACGCTCACGGCGTCCCCGCCGGCCGAGGTCAGGCCGGCGATCAGGGCGGACTCGAGCATCTCGCCTGACCAGCGCGGGTCGCGGCCGATGAGGATCGACGGGCGCCGTTCGCCCTCCTCGACGAGGACCGTGACGAGTGCCCGCCCGATGGCCGTCGCGAGCTCCGGGGTCAGGTCGACGTTGGCCTCGCCGCGGACGCCGTCAGTGCCGAAGATGCTGCCCATCGAGTCGTCAGACGCAGAGGCCGGAGTCGACGCCACGATCGCACAACAGCGTCATCTCGACGGACATGAGCGTGAATCCCGAATCGGTCGGCGTGGCGAAGACGGCCAACCGCTCGCCCTTCACCGCGTCATCACCGAGGCCGACGACATCGACGGTGATCTCGCCCACGTCCCCGACGTTCGGGCCCGCCACGATCACGACGTTCGAGGGCGGGTCCGTCGATGCGCGCAGATCGGCGACCAGCAGGCCCAGCTCCTCGAGTGTGGCCGCTGACGGGGCTGTTCCGCCGGCGTCGGCGACGACGTCCGCCGTGATGTCGGCGGTGGCGCCGGCGAGCGCGAGGAACGACGAGCTCGCCCACCCTCGCACCGCCGCAACGTCCACCTCGAACCAGAGGCCGGAGTCGACGATCGTGTCCCGACCTGTTGCCACGGCCTGTCCGGTTGGCGGTATTTCGGTCAGGATGTCGTAGCCGGGACCGGGACCGTTGCGGACGTTCAGCGTGTCGTCGTGGGCCACGCCGACGACGAGGTAGGCCGCGCCCGCCTGCGCCCGACCGAAGGGCTGGCCGGGAACCTCGGTGGAGTGAGGCGAAGGCTCGTTGGTTGCTGGCGACGCGGCTGGCGAGGACGGCGTGGGCTCCGGGGCAGCGGCGTCGCCACCACAGCCCGCCAGGGCGAGTGTTGCGACGGCAGCAACGACGAACGGTCGCACGGGGCACTCCCTGGTGAGTGCCGACACGATACGCCTGCAGGCGAGCCGAACAACGGCGTTGTTCCCGTCCCAACGGACTTGGCCGCACCCGAGGGTGCGGCCAAGGACTGCTGTGTGACGTCGGAGCGTCACCGCTTGGAGAACTGGGGGGCGCGGCGCGCCTTCTTGAGGCCGTACTTCTTGCGCTCGACGCGACGCGCGTCGCGCGTCAGCAGCCCGGCGGACTTGAGCTCGCCGCGCCACTCGGGGTTGATCTCGGCCAGCGACCTGGCGATCGCCAGACGGAGGGCGCCGGCCTGACCGGTCGTGCCGCCGCCATGGATGCGGGCCGCGACGTCCCACTTGCCGACCTGCTCGAGGAGGGTGAACGGCTCGGCGACGTGCGCGCGCAGCTTCTCGGTCGTGAAGTAGTCCTCGAGGGTTCGGCCGTTGATCGTGTACTCCCCGGAGCCGCTGGTGACCCGGGCACGGGCGACCGAGGACTTGCGGCGGCCGACGTGGATGGTGATGTCGCTCATGACGTCCTCAGACGGTGTCGGGGAAGGGCTGCGGCTGCTGGGCCGCGTGCGGGTGGTCAGGGCCGGCGTAGACCTTGAGCTTGGTGGCCATCGCGCGGCCGAGCGGGTTGGAGGGGAGCATGCCCTTGACCGCCTTCTCGACCACGCGCTCGGGCTGGGTCTCGAGCATCCGCAGGAACGGCACCGAGGTCAGCCCACCGGGGTAGCCCGAGTGGCGGTGATAGGCCTTCTGGTTGTCCTTGGAGCCGGACAGCCTGACCTTGTCGGCGTTCACGACGATCACGTGGTCGCCCATGTCCATGTGGGGTGCCCAGGTCGGCTTGTGCTTGCCGCGCAGGACGGTCGCGACGCGGGTTGCCAAGCGGCCGAGGATCTCGTCCTCCGCGTCGATGACGAACCAGTCGCGCTGGATGTCCTTGGCGGACGGGGTCCAGGTGCGCATCGGAGTGGGCCTTGTCAGGTCGTGGGCCCAGCGCGCGAAGACGCGACCTGCCGGGCATGAAAGACGCGGCCACGCGGGCCGCAGGCCCCGCAGGGTACCGGCGTCCAGGCTGGGCGGTCAACCGGCGGCCGCCCGCGAAACGTCGCCCAAGTCGGGAGGTCGTGAATCGACCGCAGAATGCAGCAACCTGCCCTCAATTTCGTCAGCCAGGGTGAGAGGACCGAGAACGCTCACGAGGCCCGGCATCCGCAGTACAGGCGAACACCTGTCGACTGGATGCCGCTCCCCTACGTGCGGAAGTAGACAGTCACGTCCCGGGACGAGTCCATGTCGAGCACACACGGCTTGCCCGCAGCCGTCCCCGCACAATCACCACCCCACCCCGACACATACGAACCCGCAGCCGGCGTCGCCACCAACGTGACCTTGGACCCCAGGTCAAACCGCCGCCAACAATCCTCAGCACAATCGGCAACCACCGGATCCCACGACACCACCCCCGCCCCCGAACCCCGCAAGTCCAACCCAACCGTCCGGGTCGGAACAAAGACCGCCGTCACAACCACCCACACCGACG
>JAWWBG010000030.1:0-17107 GCA_033721095.1 Nitriliruptorales bacterium | reverse complement strand
CTCGACGCCCGGTTGCGCAGCGACGGGATCATCGT
Source organism: Nitriliruptorales bacterium (assembly GCA_033721095.1). GTDB lineage: Bacteria > Actinomycetota > Nitriliruptoria > Nitriliruptorales > Nitriliruptoraceae > JAWWBG01. Next base: position 17,072 of record JAWWBG010000030.1, on the reverse strand, counting down.
CGTCGACACCAGCACCGATGCCGAGTCGTCGCCGGACGTCACGCCCGCCGACCCGTTCCGGCTCTACCTCAACGAGATCGGCCGCGTCGACCTCCTCAGCCCGGAAGAGGAGGTGGACCTCGCCAAGCGGATCGAGGCGGGGCGGCAGGCCGGCGAGATCCTCGACTCGCCGGTCGAGCTGAGCCCAGAACAGCGGGCACGGCTTCGGCGTGCCGAGAAGCTTGGGGAGCGCGCCAAGCAGCACATGATCGAGGCCAACCTGCGGCTCGTCGTCTCGCTGGCCAAGCGCTACATCGGGCGCGGCATGCTCTTCCCCGACATCGTCCAGGAGGGCAACCTCGGGCTGATGCGCGCGGTCGACAAGTTCGACTACACGCGCGGCTACAAGTTCTCGACCTATGCGACCTGGTGGATCCGCCAGATGATCTCGCGATCCATCGCCGACCAGTCACGCACGATCCGCATCCCGGTGCACCTGATGGAGTTGTTGGCGAAGATCGGACGCACCGAGCGGCAGATGCTCCAGAAGCTGGGGCGGGAGCCAACCATCGAGGAGGTGGCCGAGGCGGTCGAGCTGCCGGTGGAGCGGATCCGGGAGCTCAAGGCCCTTGAGGTCGACCCAACGTCGCTGGACCTGCAGGTGGGTGAGGACGGCGGGGCGTCACTGGCCGACCTGCTCGAGGACGAGAACGCGGTCGTGCCGGTGGACGCGGCCACCTACCTGCTGTTGCAGCAGCACCTGGGCGACGTGCTCGATTCGCTGAACGATCGGGAGCGACAGGTCATCACGTGGCGTTTCGGCCTCCATGACGCCAAGGTCCACACGCTGGAACAGGTCGGCGACGAGCTGAACCTGACCCGCGAACGGGTCCGGCAGATCGAGGGCAAGGCGCTGGCCAAGCTGCGCCATCCAGCCTTTGCCGATGCCCTCCAGGACTACCTGGAGCACTGATCCGGCCCCGGGCCGGCCGCGACGACCTCACGCGTCGTCGATTGCTCGTGATCCGGCCCTTCTCGGACCCTGCGGGCGTGTCACAGGTACATGCGATGCTGATTGCATGCAGGAAGACACCCAGCGACGGGCGCGCCAGGAACGCCTGGCTGGCTTCGAGGAGCCGGAGCCGGCCCTGTTCGACGATGCCGAACCCATTCCGTTTGCGCTGACCGCCCGGGCTCGCGACGTGGTCTCGCAGGCGCCCACCCTCCACGTCGTCGACGGCGATGCGGCGCAGACAGAGGAGGAGCAGCTCGACGACCCTCGGTCGGTCCAGGCGCGCGCCCTTCGGCGTGCCGGCATGCCGCTCGCGGCGATCGCCAAGCGCCTCGATGTCGACGGCTTCACGGTGCGCGCGTGGCTTGGCGGCCGTGCAGTGCCGGCACCGGTGCTCGTGGAGGATCCCGCGGACGCCGAGTCGAGACCGGACGTCGTTGCAGGCGACGAGTTCGACGATCGGCTGGCGGCCGACGCCGTGTTCAGCGCGGGCGTCGCCCTGCTCGGAGCGATCAGCGACGTCGACGGGGGAGCGGTCGTCCTGGCGACGAACCGTCCCGCCCCGCTGGCCCAGGCCCTCACATTCCTGCGTGACGAGTTCTCGCTGACGGAGGCGCACGTCCGAGTTGTCCTGCGGCTGGGTCCGGCGGTCGCTGCCGATCGTGCGGTCAACGACTGGGCGGCCGTCCTGGGTGTCGCAGCGGAACGGATCCGGCATGTTCGGTCCAGTCGGATCACGCCGCCCGACGCCGTCGAGGTGCTCGTTCGCGTGACCGGCCCCCAGGTCGCGGCCCGGGTTGGTGCGTGGATGCGACATGCCCAACGGCGCCAGCGGCCGTCTCCTCTCCGGGGCAGCGAGGCCACGGCGGGCTGACCACCCCGGCGTACGCTCGCGCTCGTCGAGGAGTGCGCGTGGCCGATGACTGGGTGCACGCCGGAGCCGAACAGGACGTGCCAGAGTCGCCGCCGTGGCCCGAGGTGACCGTCGGCGAGCACGCGGTCGTGCTCGTCCGCGGTGAGGACGGCCAGATCCATGCGGCCCGCTCACGGTGCCCGCACCTCGCGGCCCCGCTGACTCGTGCCGACGTCGTCGACCAGGGTCTCGAGTGCAGCCGGCACTTCTACACCTATGACCTGGTCACCGGCAGGAACACGGTCCCGGGCGAGGACGCCGATCTCGCGCTCCCGATCCATGCGGTCGAGGTCCGCGACGGGCAGGTGTGGGTCCACACCACGGCCCCGGCCGGTGCGAACCTCGAGTGACCCGGCGACGCATCGTGCTGGTGACCGGCCCGGATGCCGGCCATGCCTTCCCCATCATCGGTCTGGCCGTGGCACTGCGGGATCGTGGACACGAGGTGCACGTCGGGTCGGGTTCGGGCAACAGGTCGTTCATCGAGGGCGAGGATCTCGGGTACCTCGACCTCCCCCTGCTTGCACCGACGCCCGGTGATGCCGACATCGCCCACCGCATCTGGAACCGGGCGGCCGAGATGGCTCCCCCGCTGGCCGACCTGATCGACGAACGGGTCGGCCGCCCTGACATCGTCATCAGCGACACGCTGACCCGAGCCGGTGCGTGGGCCGCGGATCTGCTCGCGGTCCCGTGGGTCGAGATGGTTCCCCATCACCTCGTGCACGTGTCCGACGACCTGCCGCCACACGGGCTCGGCCTGCGGCCATCCCGGGCGCCCTGGCGACGCTGGAACGATGCCCGCATTCGTGCGGCACAGCGCGCTTCCCGGGCCCAGGGCTGGGACGCAGCTCGCGCGGCTCGCCGTCGCATCGGCCTCGACGGACTGTCGCAGCCCCGATCCACGCTCGTGTGCGCTGTCCCGGCGATCGAGCCGCCGCGGTCGGACTGGCCCGAGGGCACGTACCTGGTGGGCTCCATGGGTTGGGAGCCACCCTGGGGTCCGCTCGAACCCCCGCCCGGCACCGAACCGCTCGTGCTCGTGACGGACTCGACGGCGTCGACCGTGGAGAGCTCCGTCGCCGCGGCCGCGCTTGACGGCCTCGAGCACGCGGGCGTCCGCGTCGTGGTCACGTCGACACGTCACGACCTCCAGCCGTGGGGCAATGGCCGATCCGTGGTCGGACGATCCGCCCACGGCCCCCTGCTGGCACACGCGAGCGTCGCGGTCGGGCCGGGGGGTGGCGGGTTCGTGGCCAAGGCGCTCACTGCGGGTGTGCCGCTCGTCACCGTGCCACTGATGGGGGACCAGCGGGAGACGGCTGGCCGGCTCCGGTCCGCAGGTCTCGGCCTGTCCCTGCGACCGGGGAACCTGCGCCCCGGGTCGCTGCGGCGAGCCGTCCTCCGCGTGCTGGCTGATGATCGCTTCGGGCGCAACGCCCAGCGTGCGGCCCGATACGCCAGCGAGCTGGGCCCAGAGGTGGCCGCAGACCTGGTCGAATCCGTGGTCGGAGGAGGGTCGTGAACACCAGGAGACTGCTCGTGTGGGCCGGGCTCGGCGCGGCGGTGTTCGTCGTCGGCCTGATCGCGGGCATCGTCTTTGCCGAATCGGCACCTGACGTTGCTGCGCGCCAGGTCGTCCGCGAGTTCGTCGTGCAGGAGCCCGTCTCCCAGGACCTGCGCACGAGTGGGGATGTCGCGCCCACCTCTGGCGGCAACGCAGGCACGGTCACATGCGGGCGTGCGGACGGACTGGTGATCGACGACGTGATCGCATCCCTGGATGCGGGCCACGCGGTGATCTGGACCCAGACCGACGACCTGGCGGCGCTGGTCGCTGCCGAGCTCGACGCCGGCGCCTCGTCTGCATGGACGGTGGCGGTCGACGATCGGCTCGACCAGCCCGTCGTCGCGACCGCGTGGGGAGTACGGATGGCGCTGACCCGGTCGGACGGGCAGCTGCTCCGCGCCTTCGTCGTCGGGTACGGCGGGCAGCGGGGCCTCCTGCCGGACTGCGGCTGACGGCGGCACCAGCCCCCGCCGTAGCCTCAGCGACTTCCGCTGCCGAGGCCGTCTCCCATGCTTGCCGTCACCGCGACCGCCATCAATCCCACCGACCCGCTGGCCGGACTGACCGTCGGCGAGACGGACGAGCCGACCGTCCCCGACGGTTGGGAGGTCGTCGAGGTCCGAGCCGCCACCCTCAACCACCATGACCTGTGGACGCTCCGCGGTGTGGGCATGGACGAGGAACGGCTGCCCATCGTCCTCGGCTGCGATGCGGCCGGCGTGGCCGCCGATGGCCGCGAGGTCGTCGTCCACTCCGTCATCGCCGACAGCTCCGGCGAGGAGGGTCTGGTCAGCGGCAGTTTCTCCCTGCTGTCCGAGAAGTACGACGGCACGTTTGCCGAACGGGTGGCCGTCCCGTCCGGCAACCTCATCGACAAGCCCGCCGAGCTCTCCTTCGAGGAGGCTGCCTGCCTGCCGACCGCGTGGCTGACGGCGTTTCGAATGCTGTTCACCCGCGGCGAGCTGCGGCCGGGGCAGCGCGTCCTGGTCCAGGGCGCCGGTGGTGGCGTTTCGACCGCGGCCATCGTGCTGGCACGTGCCGCCGGCGTTCACGTCACGGTCACCAGTCGCGACGCCGACAAGCTGGCACGTGCCGTCGAGCTCGGCGCCCACGACGCCGTCGAGTCCGGTGCCCGGCTGGCCCAGCGGGTCCACGCGGTCATCGAGACCGTCGGCGAGGCGACGTGGGACCACTCGCTGAAGTCGTTGGAGCCGGGTGGCACGATCGTGGTTGCCGGAGCGACGGGAGGTCACCTCGCCGTGAGCGACCTGCGCCGCGTGTTCATTCGCCAGCTGCGGATCGTCGGGTCGACGATGGGGACGCGTGGGGAGCTTGCGCAACTCGTCGAGTTCCTGGCCGCCACCGGCGTGCGGCCGCTCATCGACGAGGTGCGCACCCTGGACGACGCCCGCGCCGCATTCGAACAACTGGCTTCCGGCGACGTGTTCGGCAAGCTCGTCCTCACCAACGCCTGAAGCGGCTTCGGTACCTTCGCGCCGTCGTGGCCGCGATGGTGGTCGCACCCATTCCGGGGTAGCTCAATCGGCAGAGCAGTCGGCTGTTAACCGAAAGGTTTGTGGGTTCAAGTCCCACCCCCGGAGCCACTCGCATCGGTTTCGTTCGCCGACCGCCTGCGCACGGCGGTTCCCCGACTGTCTGGCCTAGATTGGCCTGTCCGCGGAGGTGAGTGCGTGCGCAAGGACCTGGTGATCATCCCGGAGGACCGCCCGGGCGAGCTGGCGCGAATCGGCGAGGCGGCCGGTGAGGCGGGCCTCAACATCGAGGCCTTCAGCGCCTTCACCGGTGGCGGCAAGGGCATCATCCACCTGCTGGTCGATGAGGACAGCCGGGCGCTCGAGGTCTTCACCAGCGCAGGTTTCGAGGTCAAGGCCGCACGCAGCGTCGTGGTCGTCGACATCGACGACCAGCCCGGAGCACTTGGGGCCACCTGCCGCGCCCTCGCCGAGGCCGGCGTCAACATCGAGCAGGCCTACTTGTCCGCGAAGTCGCAGCTGGTCATCATCTGTGACGACAACGAAGGCGCCAAGGCGGCACTCGGCCTGACCTGACGCGTCGTAGCGGCGTCGCGGAAGCAGGACTCGCCGTCCAGCGTTTCCGGCCGTACGCCTGCCCACGACATGGGAGAACACGTGGACGTCGGAGACACGCTGCATGACATCGGCCTGTTCGACCCCGACGGAACGCCGGTGGCGCTGTCGGACGTCGTGGACGGGCCGACCATCCTCGTGCTGCCGCGGTACTTCTCGTGCCTGCCCTGTCAGCAGTTCATGTACGCCCTCAACGACCGACTGGACGAGCTCCGAGGTGCCGGCGTCTCGGTGGCAGCCATCAGTGCCCGGGCTGCCCACCAGGCCCGGTGGCTGCGTGACGAGCAGGGTGTCCGCTACCCCTTGCTCCTCGACCCGGAGCACGAGCTGTGCCGGGCCATCGACCTCGGCAGGTTCCGGCCGTGGGAGATCGTCAAGCCGAAGGTCTACCGCAACTACCTCCCGGCCTTCAGGAGGCGCTGGGTGACGCGTGACGACACGCGCTCGCGACAGGGCGTTCCCGCCGACCCGTTCCAGCTGCCCGGCGTCGTCGTCGTGGACGGGGAGCGGCGGTTGCTCTTCGTCCACCGCGGGGAGGGGCTCGGCGACTACCCGCCCATCGAGGAGCTCATCCAGGCGGCTCTCGCCCACGCCGCCTGACGCAGGATCGTCAGCCGAAGACACCGGGCAGCACGCAGGCGGGCAGGCCGGTGATGTCGGCCGGCAGGTGGCAGCCCAGCATCAGCGCTCGCAGGGTCAGCCCCCACGCGATCAACGCGCCCCAGATCAGGCCGGGATACTCGATCCGACCCGCATCGCGGCGTCGCAGCCCGGCCAATCGACCGCCCACGAGTGCGATCAGGGGAAACAGCGATCCGTACAGATAGTGCAGCCAGATCAGGCCCGACCCGGTCAGTTGACGGCCCATCAGCAGCAGCACGATGCCCGTGACGACCTGGACGATGAGGATGTTCTCGAGCCAGTGCTGGGCCCCCCAGAAGGCGACGGGTGCCTGCTCGCGACCCATGAGCCGCAGGACGACTCCCCAGACTGCCAACAGCAGGAGCGCCAGCACGATGGCCGCACCCAGCAGCCGGTGGAGGCTCGTCACGAGTGCGTGGCCTCGGCCGCGCCGTCCGCCTCATCCGGCTCCGTCGACGGTGGGCCGGGGGGTTGGTCCGCCGTTTCGACGCCGTTCGTGCCCGTGAGCCACCGAGCCATCCGATACGCCATCCAGCCGAACAGCACCGGCAGCACGAACACCAGCACTCGCAGCACGTTGGTGGTTGTCTGCAGGCCGACGCCGAGGTCCGCAGCGATGACGTCGTTCGCCCCGGCGACGAAGATCACCAGCAACAGCGTGATCCCCCCCACCCCGACGCCCGTGCGCACGGGGACGTCGCGCGGGCGCTGGGACAGATGGTGCTCGGCGTCGTCACCCGTGATGCGGCGTTCGATCCACGGCCAGGCGAACACGACCGTGAAGATGCCCCCGGGGACGAGCACCGCCGGGATGAAGACGGACGGGATCGTGACGCCCAGGATCGTGAACTCCCAGGCCGGCCACAGCCGCAGCAGGCCCTCCAGCCATCCCATGTACCAGTCGGGTTGGGCGGGAGCGAAGACCTCGAAGGGTTCGTAGGGGCCGTACAGCCAGACCGGATTGATCTCGAAGAGCCCGCCGATCAGTGACAGCACTGCGATGGTGAACAGGAACAGCGACAGGCTGACCATGGTCTGATTGGGGAAGAGCGGTTCGCCGACCACGTTGTCGTTGGTCGCCTTCCGCGAGGGCTTCTGGGTGTGCTTCTGTCGGCCGAGGATGGCCAGGTGCATCCCGACGAGTCCGACCAGGCCGGCCGGGATCAGCATCACGTGCATGATGTGCAGCCGGCCGAGGACATCGGTGCCGGGGAACTCGCCGCCGAGGCCGATGAAGCCCGCGAGTGGCCCGACGAACGGCGTGGACAGCAGGGCCGAGTACCCGATGCGCAGGCCGGTGCCCGACAGCAGGTCGTCGGGGAGCGAGTAACCCGTGAAGCCAGCGCCGAAGGCCAGCAGGAGCAGCGCGACGCCGATGACCCAGTTGAGCTCGCGCGGGCGTCGGAAGGATCCCGTGAAGAACACGCGCAGCATGTGCACGACGATCGCGGCCACGAACACCAGTGCCGCCCAGTGGTGGATCTGGCGCATGAGCAGGCCGGCGCGCACCTCGAAGGACAGCCGCAGGACCGAGTCGAACGCTGCCGAGATCTCGCGGCCCTGCAGTGGGCCGTACGGGCCGTCGTAGGTCACCAGCCGCGTGTCCGGGACGTAGAACAGCGCGAGGAAGGTGCCGGTGAACAGCAGGACGACCAGGCAGAACAGCGCCACCTCGCCGAACAGGAAGGTCCAGTGGGCGGGGAAGGCCTTGCGGAGGTACTTGCTGCCGCCCTCAGCCAACCGCAGCCGGCTGTCGAGCCAGCGCGCCAACGACTCGATGGTGCCGCCCTCACCCGGTCGCGTGTCGGTCGCGCTCATTCGCCGACCTCGTCACCGTCGGCCGACTCGGCGGGAACGTCGCGCGTCATGTTCCAGAAGCTGGGGCCGACGGGCTCGGCGAAGTCGCCGAGCGCCACGAGGAACCCCTCCTCGTCGACGGTGATCGGCAACTGGGGCAGCGGGCGACCTGCCGGCCCGGACTTGACCGCCGCCCCACGGTTGACGTCGAAGGTCGACTGGTGGCACGGGCAGAGCAGCTCGCCCGCCTGGGCGCGGTACAGGCCGACGGGGCAACCGGCGTGCGTGCAGATCTTCGAGTAGCACACGGTGCCCGGTGCCGTCTGCTCGGGCAGCTCGTCGACCACGACCGCGTCGGAGCGTGTGCCGATCAGGAACGCCTGCGAATCGGCGGAGCGGGGCGCGTGCTCGGGGAACACCGTGATGGCCTGGTCGACGGCGACGTCCGCGAGGCGGATCGGGTGGCCCTCGAGGTCCACGAGCCGCGCGCCCGGTCGCCAGGCCGTCCGGAACAGCTCGGCCGCCGGACCGGGGCCCAGCGACCGCAGCGGAAAGGCGATCGCGAGTCCGAGGGTCGCGGCGGCAGCCGCCAGCAATCTCCCGAGAAAGCGTCGCCGCGTCCCGCCACCGATGTCGTCGACGGCGCGCTCGTAGACCTCGCTGAAGGTGCTGCGTTCCTCGTCGGTCGAAGCCATGGGGTAACGCGGTTCGACGACCTCGTCGGGTCCGATGACGACGCGGACCCAGATGCCGAGGGCGAGGCCGACACTGCCGAAGGCCAGGAAGATCAGCACGCCCTCCGCCTGGGTCTGCCCGCCCTGGACGTACAGCACGAGCAGCCCGATGCCTGCCGCGATGGCGGCCAGCAGCGACACGGCCACCCAGCGGGTGCCCCGGCGCTCGCGGTCGGACCGAGCCTGCCAGTCGGCCTGCTGCTGCGACAGGGGAGCATCCGTGCGGGATCGGCGTCGCGGCTCAGCCATCCTCGCCCTCCTCGTCGTCGGTCGCCTTGTCGCCGAGGAGGTACATCACGATGGTCAGCAACCCGAATCCGACCAGCCAGGCCACGAACCCCTCGGTGACCGGCCCCGAGCGACCGATCGCGGCACCCCCGGGTGCTGCCCGCTCGCGCAGGTCGAGGACCCAGGCCGTGATCGCCTGCAGGTCCTGGTCGTCGATCAGCTCCTCGCCGAACACCGGCATGACCCCCGGACCCGTCCGGATGGCTTCGGCGATCTCGATCGGTTCGGCAACGTCCAGGTCGGAGCTCACGTCGCGCTGGCCGACGGCGACACCAGCCGCGGTCGGGCCGTGACATGCGGCGCAATTCGACGTGAACAGCTCCAGCCCGCGCGCGAGATCGGCGTTGGCGATGCCGCTCACATCGGGAATCTCCGGTCCCTCGGACAGCGACGCGATCCAGGCCACCAGCGCCTCTCGATCGGCATCCGAGACCTGCTGCGGACCGCGGCGCATCGGCTCGTCAGGGTCCTCGAGTGGCATGCGTCCGGTGCGGAGCATGAAGTCCACGGACGCCGCACCGACCCCGATCAGGGACGGGCCGTCATCGCTGCCCCGGGCGTTCTCGCCGTGGCAGAGCGCGCAGCTGGTGCCGTACAGCGTCGCACCTCGTGACACGTTCCCCTGTGCCGTCACGGGCGCTGCCATCAGCAGCTGCCCCACCCCAGCCAGTGCGAGGATCAACGGGATCAACGCGGCTCGGCGCGGCCAGGGCGCACGTCGGCGGCTGGTCGGCATCAGGGTCAGCAGTCTCCGGGGCGCCGCCCAACAGTAGTGGCGGGCTTGGACCGCACGTCGGCCGTCGTCGGAGGTGGCCACTTGACCCTCACGCAACGGGAGGTGGCACGCTGCAGCAACTACGGTCCTCGCCCGTGGCCGCCGTCCCCTCCGGAGGTTCCCGATGCCTGCCGCGACCGCTGTCCCCACTGTCCAGGCCAACGGCGTCGCCGTGCGCGTCACGGGAGCCCACAAGATCTACGGGGCCGGTGAGGCAGCCGTGCGTGCCCTCGACGGCGTCGACGTCGAGGTCCCGACCGGCGAGTTCCTGGCCATCATGGGGCCGTCGGGGTCGGGCAAGTCCACGCTGCTGCACTGCATGGCGGGCCTCGACCGGCTGACGCAGGGCGCCATCGAGCTGTCCGGGCAGGAGTTGGGCAGCCTCAACGACCGCGACCTCACGCACGTTCGCCGACGCTCCGTCGGCTTCATCTTCCAGGCCTACAACCTCGTGCCGACCCTCACGGCGCGTGAGAACATCACCCTGCCTGCCGACCTCGGTGGCACCGAGGTCGACCCCGAGTGGTTCGACCAGGTCGTCGACACCCTCGGTCTCGGCGACCGGCTCACCCACAAGCCCGCCGAGCTGTCCGGCGGCCAACAGCAGCGCGTCGCCGCGGCACGCGCTCTCGTGACCCGTCCCGCGGTCGTCTTCGCGGACGAGCCAACCGGCGCCCTCGACTCCAACAGCGGCGCGGAGCTGCTCGGGTTCCTCGCCCGCGCCGCAAGCGAGTTCGCCCAGACGATCGTGATGGTGACGCACGATCCGGCCGCCGCCAGCCACGCCCAACGACTGTTGTTCCTGGCCGACGGTCGCATCGTCGACGAGATGGCAGACCCGACGGCGGACCGGATCCTCGATCGCATGAAGGAGCTCGACACGGACGCGGCGGACGCCTGATGCTGCGCGTCGCGCTCAAGGCCCTCCTCGGCCACAAGCTCCGCTTCGCCATGACGGCGCTGTCCGTCCTGCTCGGCGTGGCGTTCGTGACGGGATCGTTCGTCCTGACCGACTCGATGGACCGCGCCTTCACGGGACTGTTCGAGGACATCTTCGAGGGCACCGACGTCGTCGTCGGCGGGGTCAACCCGACGGAGTCGTTCGAGGGCCCGCCCGCAATCGGTGCGGGGCCAACCCTGCCGGAGGAGCTGCGGGAGGAGATTCGGGGAATCGACGGGGTCGCCGAGGCGCGCGGCAGCGTCGAGGGTTTCGCCCAGTTCATCAGCAAGGACGACGAACCGATCGGCCTCCAGGCACCCACGTTCGGGTTCTCGTGGGTCGGCGACTCCGAGCAGGTGACCCTGCGCGACGGACGGGCGCCGACGGGTCCCGATGACGTGACGATGGACGTGTCCACGGCCGAGCTCAACGGCTTCGAGGTTGGCGACGAGGTCCGCATCGTCCTGCCCAGCGGCGTCGAGACCTTCACGATCGTCGGCCTCACCGGGTTCGGCGACCAGGACAACCTGCTCGGCGCGACCGTCGCCGCCTTCGACCTCGCCCGCGCGCAGGAGCTGTTCGGCAAGGACGGGCAGCTGGACACCATCGAGATCGTGGCTGCCGACGGCGTCACGCCGGAGGAGCTGCGCGACCGCGTGGCGGCAGTCATCGCGTCGGACACCGTGGAGGTCGTGACCGCCCAGGACGAGGCCGACGAACAGCTCGAGCAGATCCGCACGGGCCTCGGATTCTTCACGACTGCCCTGCTCGCCTTCGCCGGTGTCGCCCTGTTCGTGGGTTCCTTCATCATCGCCAACACGTTCTCGATCGTCGTTGCCCAGCGCACGCGCGAGTTCGCGCTGCTGCGTGCCCTCGGTGCATCCACACGACAGGTGCAGTGGGCCGTGCTGATCGAGGCACTGACCGTCGGCGTGCTCGCCGGCACCCTCGGGATCTTCGGTGGCGTGGCCCTGTCGCTCATGCTCCAGGTCGGGTTGGGAGCGGCAGGGCTTGACCTGCCGACTGGTGGGATCACGATCACGGCCCGCACGATCGTGGCCTCCTACGCCGTCGCGATCGTGGTGACGGTCGTGGCCTCGATCGCCCCCGCGCGCCGGGCGGCGCGGGTCGCACCGGTCGAGGCGATGCGCGGACTCGGCACGGCACGGGAAGGGTCGGCCACGATTCGGACCGTGGTGGGTGCAATCGCGGGCGCTGGCGGGGCGGCGGCCCTGGTGGTCGGGCTTCTCGGCCCCGGCGGAATCGCCCTGGTCGGTGCGGGTGCCGCGCTCACGATGCTCGGTGTCGCCCTGCTGGCGCCCTTGCTGGCGACGCCGGTGGGTCACCTGCTGGGCGAGCTGCCGGCCCGTCGGGGACTGCCGGGTCGGCTCGCCCAGCGCAACGCCACGCGCAACCCGGTGCGAACCGCTGCCACCGCGTCGGCCCTGATGATCGGCCTGGCGCTGGTGTCGTTCGTCTCGATCCTCGTCGCCAGCGTCCAGGGGGCCGTTGCCGACACGTTCGACGAGCAGTTTCGCTCGGACTTCATCATCGCGACGGACCAGCCGGGTTTTCGGAACCTCCCGCCCAGCGTCTATGCCGACATCGATGCGTCGCCGGCGATCGCGGCCGCCTCCCCGGTCCGCTTCGTGCAGACCGTCGATGCCGACGATGCCGCAACGTTCGTTGCCGGGGTCAATGCGACGGCCATCGCCGACCTCGTCGAGCTCGGCGTGACCGACGGCGACATCGCGGCACTGGGTATCGACGAGGTGTTCCTCGCGAACGAATGGGCGGCCGACCGCGACCTTGCCGTCGGCGACAGCGTGTCCCTCACGTTTGCCGACGCCCAGACGGTGCCCCTCCGGGTCGCCGGCCTGTTCGACAACGCCGATCTCGTGTCCCCGGTCCTCGTTTCCCTCGAGACCGCCACGGCCCACGACCCGACGGCGTTCGACATGTTCGTCTTCGCCCGGGCCGAGGGGGACCTGGAGGCGGCTCGCCAGGCCATCACCGAGATCGCGGGGGTCATCCCCGGCATCGAGGTCCAAGACCAGGCCGAGTTCCGTCAGAGCCAGGAGGACGGGATCAACCAGATCCTCACGCTGATGATCGGGTTGCTGGCCCTTGCGATCCTGATCGCGCTGCTCGGCATCATCAACACGCTGGCGCTCTCCGTCTTCGAGCGCACCCGGGAGATCGGCCTCCTGCGCGCCGTCGGGATGGATGCGCGCCAGACCCGCTCGATGATCCGCTGGGAGTCGATCATCGTCGCGGTGTTCGGTGCCCTGCTCGGCGTCGTCGTCGGCGCGTTCTTCGGCTACGCGGTCGTGCAGGCCCTCCGGGACGAGGGCATCTCCCGGCTCGTCCTGCCCTATTCGCGCCTGGCGATCTACGTCCTCGCCGCGGGGATCGGCGGCGTGGCCGCCGCCATCTTCCCGGCGTGGCGGGCCAGCAGGCTCGACGTGCTCGAGGCCGTCACGACCGAGTAGCAAACGCCGGTACTTGGGCTCGGGGCCGGGCATGCTCCCGCCATCCGAGCACGGGAGCTGCGGCGTGATCCTGGCATTTTCCATCACACCCCTGGGCGCGGGGGAGTCCGTCGGCGAGGTCGTCGCGGGTTGCGTCCGCCTCGTCCGCGACAGCGGCCTGCCCAACGAGACCAACGCCATGTTCACCAACATCGAAGGCGATTGGGACGAGGTGATGGGTGTCCTGAAGGCCTGCGTCGATCACGTCGCGGCAGTGGCCCCGCGCGTCAGCGTCGTCTGCAAGATCGACCATCGCCCCGGGCACGACGGGGGTCTGGAGGCCAAGGTGGCGCGCGTGGAGAGCCTGCTCGACGGCTGACCCCGGGGCTGGCGCGCTCCGGAGGACCGAGCAGGCATTGAGCGCTCTGCGCACGTCAGTCGGCAGCGGCGTCGACGGCCGCAAGCCCGGTGTCGCCGGCTGAATTCGGGCGTTTCGGGGGCCAGGCCGACGATCGGACAGTGTTTCGGCCTTGAACCAAGCCGTCCCCTCGGGGACCTTGCGCTTGCAAGAGTTAGCGATTCGGGAGCCCCGCGAGGCGCGAGAACGAACCCGTTCACCCCGCGCACCGGTCATCGCTCACAGCCCAGGAGAACCCTGATGAGCGCAAGCTTTGCCAGAAACGCCAATCCAGAGGCCGATGCCGCCACTTCGTCGGCATCCGATGCCCGTCACGATGTCAGAAAACCGACCTGGATGCGCAAGCGCGTCCTCTTCACCGCGCTTGCAGTTGTTGCCCTCGGCGGGCTGATCGTTGGTCCCGTCAGTGCCGCCCATCGCACTGAGGTCCGCGCGACGATCCACGGCGAGGTGCAGCCGATCCTCGTGGAGACGGCCCTGCGTCGCGAGCGCGCCATGGCCACGGTCGCCACCGCCGCCGCGAGCCAGGCCGTCGTCCCCGTCGTGCCCGAGGCGGCGCCGGCACCGGCTGCCGAACCGGCCGAGGTTCGTTCGGGCTCGGTGTGGGACCGGATCGCGGACTGCGAGTCGGGGGACTGGGACCGCAATGGCAACCCGATCCCGGGCACTGCTCGCTGGGACTACGGGCTGACGTTCTCACACGGTGACATCTTCGAGGGTGGCCCCAACTTCCATCCGGCCACCTGGGACGCCTTCCGCGATGCCGACATGCCCGGGCACGCCGGCCGGGCAACCCGCCAACAGCAGATCATCGTTGCCGAGCGCGTCCTGGCAGCCCAGGGTTGGCGAGCCTGGCCGGTCTGCTCCCGCAAGCTCGGTCTGCGCTGACCGGCCGCTGACAAGACCCGACCGGGCATCCGTCCGGTCGAAGAGTCGCCCGCCTCCTCGATGCCTGACGGCGTTGGCTTCCCCGGGGGCGGGCGCCTTCCATTTGCGCAGGGTCCACGGCCGGGTCGCGTAGGGTCCGCGGCCAGCCAGCCGGGGAGGACGGCATTCCCACGACGTTCCTCCTGGTCGCGGACACGATCGATGACGTCGTCATCCCCGTGGACGACGCCGGCGTCTGGATCGTCAACAGCTTCCTGGCGCTCATCGTCTTCGGCGTGGCCATCGACCTCGACCTCGACGAGCTGCGCACCGTCTTGCGCGAGCCGCGCGGACCTGCCATCGGCATGCTCGGACAGTTCCTGCTCCTGCCGGCCGCGACCCTCGGGTTGACCATCCTGCTGCAACCCCAGCCCAGCGTTGCGCTTGGCATGCTGGTGGTGGCCTGCGCACCGGGTGGCGCCGCCTCGAACTTCATCGCGCACTACGGGAACGGCAACGCGTCGCTGTCCATCGGGATGACCGGCCTGTCGACGCTCGCGGCCATCGCCCTGACCCCGCTCAACATCTCCCTGTGGACGCGACTCAATCCCGACACGAACCAGCTGATGGAATCGGGTGTGCGGGTGGACGCCCTGGAGCTGGTTCTGACGATCGTCGTACTGCTGGCCGTCCCGGTCGGGCTGGGGGTGTTCACGCAGGTGCGCTGGCCGTCGGTTGCCCGCCGCCTGGTGCGACCCGCCCGGATCCTGTCCATCCTCATCATCGTCGTGTTCATCGGTGGGGCGACGGCCGCCAACATCGGCAGTGCGCCGGCGTTCCTGTCGGCCGTGCGAACGATCGCCATCGGCGTGGTCGCGCACAACGCCGTGGGGCTGGTCCTCGGTTACGGCCTCGCGCGCGGGACACGCCTGTCGGTCCGCGATGCGCGAGCCGTGTCGATCGAGGTCGGCATGCAGAACGCGGCGCTGGCCCTCGGACTCGTGCTGTCGTTCTTTCCGGACCTCGGTGGCGCGGCGGTCGTCTGCGCCACCTATGGCGTCTGGCACACCATCAGCGGTCTCGGCCTGGCCGGCTGGTGGCGGTGGCGCGACGGTCGACGCGGCGCACCCGCAGCAGCCCCGGACCGTGCCTGATCGCGCCGATGCCGACGCGCGTCAGGCGCCGGGTGGGTCGAGGAAGCCGGCGAGGCCTCGCGAGGGGTGATCGCCGAGGCTGATCGTCTCGACGATCCCGACGCCGGACTCATCACCGGCCGTGACCTCGCACACGTGCTGGACGTGGTTGACCGTCAGGTCCATGGGGTCGAGGTCGGCGAACGTGATGGTGTCCCGAGCGACGCTCAACTCGTCGTGCCAGGTCCCGTGGCCACGCTCCGGGTGCGAGTAGCCGAGACCGCGGAGGGCAAAGGGCGCGATCGGCTTCATGGTCACCGGCAGGTCGCCGAACTGCATCTCCACGAGCTCGGGCCAGCGCCGGTCGGTCCGCCAGGCCACGTCGACATCGAGGTCGTTGCCGCGCCGCTCCGGTTCGACCCCCCAGGTGGGGTCGCCCTCGGCCAGGACCGGCAGCTCCAGCCAGGAGCCCTGCGTGCGCACTCCCGCCGGCGTCTCCATCAACGCGGCGTGCAGGCACCGGGCGTCGAGGTGAATCGGCGTCCACACCCAGAACACCTGGGGCAGCTCCCAGTTCGGCGCCTGGGGCACGTCTGCGGCCATTGGCCGAATGCCCCACGATCGGTCGCGGGTCCCGAACGTGTCGTCCCTGTCGAGCTCCATCGTGGTTCCATCCACCGTCACCGTGCCCGACCACGTGCCGAACTGCGTGAGTCGCGACGAGTCCAGGATCAGCCGGCCTTTCTGATGGATCGTCTGGCGATCCTCCTCCTCGACGGCCGTTCGGGCCTCGAAGACCAGGTCGGCCGTGACCCCCTCGTCGGCCGCGTCGCAGGTCACGCGCAACGTGCGCAGCGGGTCGACGATCTCGATCCGGATCGGTCCGATGTTGGTTTCGCGTCGGTCGAGGGGAGCTCGCCCCGACGCGAACACCGAGTGCTGCTGGCCGTCCACGGCGACCGTGACGGCCGCGTCGATGATCTGCCGGTTCGGGTAGACGCCCATCGCGGCCCCGATCACGACCGAGCCATCCCGTCGATAGCCGTGGAAGAAGAACCGGTCGTAGGCGTTCGAGTCGCCGGACATCGGTGTCACGAGCGGCGTGGGTGCCTGGTGGATCGGGTATTCGTCGAGCGGCGTGATCGGCATGGCGGCTCCAGTTTGCTCGTGTCGGTGGTCAGGCCAGCGGGCCGGGTTCGCCGGGTTCGTCGATGCCCATGACCCGCGAGATCCCGCGGACGCCGAGGTTGTTGTGCATGAGGTTGGGATCGAGGTCGTACTGCTCGACCATGCGGCGGGCGATGCGCATCATCACCACGCCGAAGCGCATCGCGGCGTACACCTCGTACCAGTGAACGTTGGTGAGTGTGCGTCCCGTTCGGGCCTCGTAGTGGGCCACGATCCCGTCGAGGTCGAGGAAACCGG
>JAWWBG010000029.1:0-17313 GCA_033721095.1 Nitriliruptorales bacterium | reverse complement strand
GAACACATTCGCCCGGCACGCTGGACGTGACGCAATGGCAGCGGCTGCCTACGCTGCCGGTCGAGACCGGAGACCGCCGTGGCTGGCCTGAAGGACGCGCCGAAGCTGTACCGCTTCCTCCATCGCGTGCTGCCCCCGATCGTGAACCCGTGGTTCCCGGTGAACATCGAGGGACTCGACAACATCCCGGCGCAGCGACCGGCGATCGTGGCCGCCAACCACCTGTCGTTCATCGACTCGATCTTCATGCCGGTCAACATTCCCCGACCGGTCTACTTCCTTGCCAAGGCCGAGTACTTCGACTCGTGGCGAACGCGCTGGTTCTTCGCGGGCGCCGGGTGCGTGCCGACGCGTCGCGACAACCCCGATGCGGCGATGGCAGCCCTGCTGACCGGTGTCGACATCCTCAACAGCGGCGAGCTGCTGGGCATCTACCCCGAGGGCACGCGCAGTCCCGACGGACGGCTCTATCGCGGCAAGACGGGACCGCTGCGCATGGCGCTGACGGCCGAGGTCCCGATCATCCCGGTCGGGATCATCGGGACGGACAAGGTCATGCCAACCGGATCGCGGTTCCCCAAGCGCGTTCCGGTGACCGTCCGCTACGGCGAGCCGCTGGAGTTCGCGCAGTACCGAGGCCACGCCGAGGACCGCGCCGCGCTCCGGGCCGGTACCGACGAGCTCATGTACGAGATCATGCAGCTGTCGGGCCAGGAGTACGTCGACGAGTACGCCCGCAAGCCCGGCCGACCCGCGGCCCGCGCGCCGGCCGATTCTCCGCCCGGCGAACAGGCCCCGTCGTCGGACGGTGACCCGACCGCGACCGATGTCCGCCGCGCAGGCTGACCCTCAGGCGTCCGCGGCCGTTTCGAAGTCCAGGCTGCAGCTGTTGATGCAGTAGCGCAGGCCGGTCCTGTCCCGCGGGCCGTCCTCGAAGACATGGCCGAGATGGCCCCCGCAGTTGGCACACGTGACCTCGATCCGGCGCATGCCATGCGACGTGTCGGTGTGGAAGTCGATCGTGCCCTCGGCCATCGGCTCCCAGAAGCTGGGCCAACCGCTGCCGCTCTCGAACTTGGTGTCCGAGCTGAACAGGGCCGCCCCACAGCCCGCACAGCGGTAGGTCCCGTCCTCGTGGTTGTCCCACAGCGCGCCCGTGAAGGCCCGCTCCGTGCCCTTCTCGCGCAGTACGTGGTACTGCTCGGGCGTCAGGCGTTCGCGCCACTCGGCCTCGCTGAGCTGCATCTTCTCGGTCATCGGTGCCTCCGTCGTCGGGTCCTGCAACGCGATGTCGACGTGCTGGCGTTCCGCGACCGGTGAACGGACGCGAACGCTTGTTCAGTGGTCGACGGTACGAGCGACCGCCCGCTTCCACCCAGCCAGGACCTCGTGGCGGGTTTCCTCGGACATTCGGGGCTCGAAGCGCCGATCGAGTCGCCAGACCGAGGCCAGCTCGTCGGTGGAGGACCACACGCCGGCGCCCAGGCCGGCGACCAGCGCAGCTCCGAGCACGGTCGTCTCGGTCACCTCCGGGCGGAGCACCGGTACATCCAGGACATCGGCCTGGAACTGGCACAGCAGGTCGTTGGCGGCCGCGCCGCCATCAACACGCAGCTCGGCGAGCGCCGTCCCCGACTCCTCCTCCATCAGGCGGATCACGTCGTGTGACTGGTAGGCCATGGCTTCGATCGCCGCGCGGGCAAGGTGGGCCCGTCCGGTCCCGCGGGTGAGGCCCGTCAGGCTCGCCCTGGCGTGCGGATCCCAGTGCGGCGCACCGAGGCCGGCAAAGGCCGGGACGAGGTAGACGCCCTCGTTGCCCGCCGGGACCTGTGCGGCGAGAGCCTCCGTCTCGGCGGCGTTGGTGATGATTCCCAGCTCATCCCGCAGCCACTGCACGGCGGCTCCCGTCACGAAGATCGAGCCCTCCAGCACGTAGGTGGTCTCGCCGTCGATCCGCCAGGCGGCACTGGTGAGCAGGCCGTTCTCCGAGTGCGATGCCTCCTGTCCGGTGTTGAGCAGGAGGAACGAACCGGTGCCGTACGTGTTCTTGGACGTGCCGGGCTCCCAGCAGCCCTGCCCGAACAGGGCGGCCTGCTGGTCGCCCAGGATCCCGGTGACCGGCGCGTCGATGCCGAGGAACGAGTCGGGGTCCGAGCGTCCGAAGTCGCCAGCCGAGTCTCGCACCTCGGGCAGGACCGACAGCGGCACGTCGAGGAGGCTCGTCATCGTCGATGACCACCGCTGCTGCCGCACGTCCCACAGCATCGTGCGGCAGGCGGTGGAGGGTTCGGTCACGTGCTCGGCGCCGGCCGTGATGTTTGCCACCAGCCAGGTGTCGATCGTCCCGAACGCAAGATCGCCGGCCTCCGCACGTTCGCGGGCGCCCTCGACGTGGTCGAGGATCCAGGCCAGCTTGGTGCCGCTGAAGTAGGCGTCGATCACGAGCCCCGTCTTGACGCGAACCGTCGTTGCGTGACCGGCGCCCGACAGCTCGTGACAGCGGTCGGCCGTCCGTCGGTCCTGCCAGACGATCGCGCGGTGTACGGGCGCCAGCGTCGCGCGATCCCACAGGACGGTGGTCTCGCGCTGGTTGGTGATTCCGATGCAGTCGATGTCGTCCGGCGCCGTTGCGGTGGCCTCGAGCGCCTCGGCGCAGGCATCGATGGTGGCCTCCCAGATCTCGCTGGCGTCGTGTTCCACCCAGCCCGGCTCGGGAAAGTGCTGGGTGAACTCGCGGTAGGCGGATCCGAGCAACTCGCCCTGGTCGTCGACGACGACGCCACGCACGCCGGTGGTGCCCTCGTCGATGCTGAGGATGCGCGCCATCGTCTCCCGTCCCGGTGATCGCGGTGGAGCCTACGAGCCCGTCGGCGTGTCCCGTTGCCCTGCCGTGGCCTCCTAACGTGGCGCTGACGGCGCTCGAGCAGGGATTGATGGTTTCCAGGATTGGCGTGCTCACGGGTGGCGGCGACTGCCCGGGTCTCAACGCCGCGATCCGCGCCATCGTTCGGCGCTGCGACGAGGCGAACGTCCAGACGTGGGGCTTCCGATCGGGCTGGAAGGGCGTGCTGGAACAGGAGGCCGAGCAGCTCACCCTCGACTCGACGCGCGGGCTCCTGCACCGTGGGGGGACAATCCTCGGCACGTCACGGGTCGACCCGTATCGCGAACCCGACGGTCTCGCGCGGATCCGCGAGGCCCTCGACGTCCACCGACTCGACGGCCTGGTCGTGATCGGTGGTGAGGGCACGCTGCGCGCCTCGGCGTTGCTGCATCGCGACGAGGGCATCCCGATCGTCGGCGTTCCGAAGACGATCGACAACGACGTAGGCGGAACCGAGCTCACCATCGGCTTCCTGACCGCGGTCGACACCGCGACGGATGCCGTGGACAAGCTGCATGCCACGGCCGAGTCGCACAATCGCGTCATGGTCCTGGAGGTCATGGGCCGTCACGCCGGCTGGATCGCGACCTTCGCGGGCATGGCCGGTGGCGCAGACGCCATCCTCATTCCCGAGGTGCCCTTCGACATCGACGCGGTCTGCCGGCACCTCAAGCACCGGGCCGGGATGGGCCGTGACTTCTCGATCGTGGTCGTCGCCGAGGGTTCGGTCCCCGTCGACGGCACGATGGAGCTGGAGGCACCGCCGCTGGACGAGTTCGGCCGCCCCAAGCTTGGCGGCATCGGCCATGCCATCGCCCACGAGATCGAGGAGCGCACCGGCTTCCCTGCCCGGATCACGACCCTCGGGCACGTGCAACGGGGAGGCAGTCCCAACGCCATGGACCGCGTCCTGGCGACGCGCATGGGGGTCACGGCGGCGGACCTGGCGATGGCCGGTGAGTGGGGGATGATGACCGGCTTCAACGCGGGGGTGGTGGGACCGGTGCCACTGATCGATGCGACCGCCGAGCTCGACCTCGTCCCCGAGTCCCTCCACGCCGTTGCCGAGGTCTTCTTCGGATGACGCTCGACGTCGACGAGCTCCGCAGGCTGCGGGCACTGGCCGAGCTGACGGCCGAGGAGGCCGGCGACCTGCTGCTGTCGCTGGCGCCCGGCGACCTGGCCGTGCGCACCAAGACGTCCTCGTCGGACCCGGTGTCCGAGGCGGATGACGCCTCCGAACGGCTCATCGTCGATCGGCTCCTCGAGGCGCGCCCGGATGACGGGATCCTGGGGGAGGAGGAGGCGGACAACCGCGTTGGCACCAGCGGGTTCCGGTGGGTGATCGATCCGCTCGACGGCACCGTGAACTACTTGTATGGGATCCCGCAGTGGTGCGTCTCTATCGCCCTGGAGGATCCTGACGGCACGCCGGTCGTCGGCGTCGTGCACGACCCCAACCGGCGCGAGACGTTCGGCGCCTTCGTCGGAGGCGGTGCCTCCGTCAACGAGGCCAGCGTGCGCGAGCACGAACTGCGGGTGTCCCAGCCACGCTCCCTCGACACGACCCTGTTGACCACCGGGTTCGCCTACGACCCGGACGTCCGCGCCGCCCAGGCCGACTTCTTCGCCGGCATCCTCGGTCGCGTCCGGGACGCGCGCCGCTTCGGCGCCGCGGCCCTCGACCTGGCGTGGGTCGCGGCCGGCCGCATCGACGTGTACCTGGAGAACTCGTTGCAGCGCTGGGACTGGGCCGCCGGTCGACTCCTGGTGACCGAGGCCGGTGGCGTCGCCCACGACCTCGAGCTCGACCTCGGGTTGGCGGCGCCGGTCGATGGGCTCATCGCGGGCGGTCCGGCCGCCGTCCGGAGCCTGCTGGACGAGCTCAACCACCACGTGACCGTGCTTGCCTGAGGACGCCATGGACGTCATCGACCTTCGCTCCGACACCGTGACCCGTCCGACCGATGGCATGCGGCGCGCCATGGCGGCCGCAGAGGTCGGCGACGACGTCTATCGGGAGGACCCCACGGTCATTCGCCTCCAGGAGCGGGCCGCCGAGCTGTTCGGGCACGAGGCGGGCCTGTTCACCCCCTCGGGTGTCATGGCCAACCAGATCGCCCTGCGGCTGTGGGGCGAGCCCGGCCGCGAGGTCGTCATCGAGGCCGACGCCCACCCGGTCAACTTCGAGGCTGGCGCCGGCGCCGTGCTCCACGGCGTCCAGTTCCGGACCGTCACCGGAGCGGGCGGCATCCTCACGCCGGAGGTGGTCGAGGCTGCCCTCCGGCCCCAGAGCTTCCCGTTCACGGGGGCCACGGCCATCTTCGTCGAGCAGTCGGTCAACTACCACGGTGGCGCCGTGTATCCCCTCGAGGTCATGGACGGCCTGCGTGCCCTGGCCGCGCAGCACGACCTCGCCCTCTACATGGACGGCGCACGGTCGCTCAACGCCGCGACCGCGCTCGGGGTCGAACCCACGGAGCTCGGACGACGCGTCGACGGCATGATGTTCTGCGTCTCCAAGGGGTTGGGGGCGCCGGCGGGCTCACTCCTGCTCGGCCCGGCCGAGGCGATCGAGGAAGCGCGCACCTGGCGTCGCCGGATGGGCGGCCAGATGCGCCAGGTCGGCGTGCTGGCCGCGGCCGGCCTCTACGCCCTCGACAACCACGTGACACGCCTCGCCGAGGACCATGCCAACGCGAGGCTGATCGCCGAGACCATCGCCGCTGTTGCGCCCGATGCCATCAACCCGGCCGACGTCGTCACCAACATCGTCACGCTGGACACGGGCGAGCGAGATGCCGGGACGATCGTCGCCTTGCTGCGCGACGAGCACGTGAGGATGAATGCCATGGGTCCCCGGCGGATTCGGCTCGTCACCCATCTCGACGTTTCGACGTCGCAGTGTCGGGCCGCAGCCGAGCTCCTGGCCACCGCGTTGGCCGACTGACTGCAACGGTGCCGGTGCCGCGCGCGGCCGGTCAGCCCACCGACGTGGCCGAGCGGCCCCAGGCGCCATCGGACGCCGCGCTCGTCTCGGTCACGAGCTGGCGGCCCGCGGCCTGGCTGAAGCGGACCACCGACTCCTTCAGGGACACGAGGTCATGGCGGACGAGGGCCTGGGGACCGTCGCACTTGGCGGACTCGGGATTGGGATGGACGTCGATGATGACCCCGTCGGCGCCGACGGCGATCGCCGCGCGCGTCAGGGGGATGACCAGCTCGCGCTTGCCGCCCGAGTGGGACGGGTCGATGATGACGGGCAGATGCGTCTGCTGCTGGACCACGGGCACGGCCGAGACGTCCAACGTGTTCCGGGTCGAGGGCTCGTAGGTGCGGATGCCGCGCTCGCACAGGACGACCTGGAGGTTGCCGGTGTGGGCGATGTACTCGGCGGCCATGACCCACTCGTCGATCGTCGCCGTCAGGCCGCGCTTGAGGAGCACGGGGATGTTCGCGTAGCCGCATTCCTTGAGCAGCTGGAAGTTCTGCATGTTCCGGGTACCGACCTGCAGCATGTCGGCCTTCGAAGCCACCAGCTCCACGTCCGACGGGGTGACGACCTCGGTCACGAACGGCATCCCGACCTCGTCGGCGACCATCTCGAGGATGTCCAGCCCGTGCGCACCCAGGCCCTGGAACGAGTAGGGAGACGTGCGCGGCTTGTAGGCGCCGCCCCGGAGGATCGTCGCACCGGCCGACTTGGCCATCTTCGCCGCCTCGCGCGTCTGCTCCTCGGACTCGACGGCGCAGGGTCCGGCGATCAGGGTGAACGTGTCACGTCCGATGGGTGTCCCGCCGACCATGACCTGTGATGGCCGTGGCTGGGTCTCCGTGGAGACGAGCTTGTGCGCCTTCGAGACGCGGATGACGTCCTCGACGCCGGGGAAGGCGTGCAGCGGGAGCTCGCTGAACTGCTCGAGGTCGCCGACCAGGCCCACGATGGTCTGGTGCTTGCCCCGTGACACGAAGGCCTCGCCGCCCGCCTCGGTGACGGCGTTGACGACCTTCGTGACGTCCTGGTCGGACGCTCCGTGCTTCATGACGACGACCATGCTGGTGTCCTCTGTGGTCATGTCCCCGGCGCTCCCGGTGCCGAAACCAAAACGGCCCCGGGAGCTCCCGGGGCCTCGTTCGTGCGGTGTCAGATCACGACGCGTCAGCCCCGGGTTCCCCAAAGAACCCAAAGGCATACCAGAATGCGCGCGTCATCATCGGCGGCATGATAGCCGCCGACGTCCAAACCAGAGGTTGACGGTTGCAGGCCGTGCGCCTCGGGCGACCGGCTGCCGTTTACGATCACCCGGCGACGATCAGGAAGCCCGTGACCGCCTGCCCCGAGTGCTCGGCCGTGGTCGAGGACAATGCGAACTTCTGCCAGGCCTGTGGAGCGGATGTCCGCGCAGTGACGCGCGCCATGCAGTCCCCACCGGACGAGGCCGAGACGACGGTGATGGCCGCCCAGCGCCCCGACGCCGACGTCACGGCGGCGATGGTGCACGTTCCCGGCGACGAGGACCCAACGGATCCCGGTGCGGCCCCGCCCGTCACGGCTGACCCGACGCAGGTCATGACCAGCGCGGGGACGATCTCGTGTCCCAACTGTGGTGCCCCCAACAGCGCACGCCGATCGTTGTGCGGCAGGTGCGGGGCGGACCTGAAGACGGGCACGGTGGCCCCACGGCCTGCGCCACGCCCCATCGCCCCGGCCTCGCCGGCCGAGCCGCGGGCCTCCGAACGTGACCGTGCCACCCGCGGGCGCACGATTGCGCTCATCGTCGGTGCCGGGATCCTGATCGGCGGGCTCATCGGGGCTGCGGTCGGCCTTGGCCTGGGCCCACTTGGCGACGACGACGAAGAGCTGCCGCCGGCAACGTTCGTCCCGGGCATGTACGGCGACGAATCCGCGTCACTGCCGCTGTTCGAGGTGGCCACGAGCACCATCCGGCCCGCCGAGGGGGGTGTCACGTTTGCGCGCGAGCGAATGTTCGACGGTGACCTCACCACTGCCTGGAAGAATTCCGGGGAGACGAACGCCAACGGGATCGGCGAGGTGATCCGGGTCGAGCTGACCAGCCCCGCATGGGTCACCGAGATCGTCCTGGCGAACGGCGACCAGTCCGATGGCGTCGCCTTCACGAACTACGCGCGGATCCACCGCGTCACGGCCCGCATGGACGGCAACGTCGTGGTGCGCCTCACGTTCATCGACCGGGAGGGCCAGCAGGCCGCCAGGCTGCCCGAGCCCATCCTCACGACGGCCATCAGGCTGGAGATCGACGAGACGTTCGCCGGGGCAACCTTCGCCGATCTCGCGGTCAGCGAGCTTTCCTTCCTGGGGCACCTCGCGGTCGCGAACGATGTGACGATCGCCGCCGAGCGCGCCCAGCTCGCTCCGACGCCGGGCTGAGCCAGGGGGCGGGCCGGCCTCAGCCCGGTCGTGCGACGAAGATCGTCACGTTGTCTCCCCGCCGAACCTCGACGCCCGGGGCGGGGGACTGGTCCAACACCTCGCTCGGACCGGTGCCGATCGGCGTCGCCGTCACCACCAGTCCCAGCGCCTCGAGCTGGGAGGTTGCCTCCGACTCGGTCTTGCCGCGCACGTTCGGCATTGGGACGGGTGCCGGGCCGCGCGAGACGACCAGCGTGACCGTGTCGCCCTTGAACGCCTCGGCCTCCCCCGGCGGGTCCTGCGAGATCACGACGTCGACGGGTACCTCGTCGTCGTGGACGCGCTCGGCGAACTCGGGCACGAGGCCGGCGTCGGACAACAGCTTGACCGCCTCCGATTCCGTCGCGCCGACCACGTCGGGGACCGTGACCGGCTCTGGACCGAGGCTGACGTCGATGCGCACCGGGGTGGTGGCGTCAATGGTCGTTCCGGCTTCCGGGCTGGTCTGCAGGACGAGTCCGGGCTCCAGCTGGCCGTGGACCTCTCGACTGGTGACGGTCAGCCCCTGGGCCCGGAGCATGGCCTCCGCTTCGGCGAGCGTCCGACCCGTGACGTCCGCCACCTCCACCTGACGCGCACCAACCGAGACCACCAGCTCGACGACGCTGCCCTCGCGGGCCTGGCCGGCAGGGTTCCACGAGATCACGCCGCCGGCGGCGACCTCGCTGTTGTACTCGCGGCGGATCGTGTGCACGTCAAAGCCGGAGGCCGCCAGCGCTGCGCGGGCATCCACCTCCTGCACACCGGCGAGATCCGGGATGTCGCGCACCGGAGCGAACAACCGGTCCCACAGGAGCCAGCCACCGACTGCCGTCAGGGTTGTCGCGCCCGCTGCCCGCACGAGCGTGCGGCGGGACACGCGGCGACGGCCCGATCCCGATGGCTCGGGCCCGGCGGTGCCGGTGACGACGGTTTCGGTCGCGTCGAGCGGGATCATGGCTGTGCCGGAGGACGCCCGCGGGACGCGACCCGCGGCCTCGTCCCCGGACCGATCGAGGACAGTGAGCGGCACGGCAGCCGCGGTCACGCCCTCCCGGACGCGACGCGCGAACGCGGCAGCGTCCGGCAGGCGAGCGTCGGGGTCGCGGGCGGTGGCCGCCAGGATCGCGGCGTCGAGATCGGGTGCTGCGCCGTTGGCGGACGGCGCCGGGATGTCGGTGGTGGCATGGAGGGTTGCGACGGTTGCCGGGTTGTCGCCCTCGATCGGCGGCCGGCCCACGAGGCACTCCCAGGCCACGACACCCAGGGCGTAGACGTCCGCGCGGGCATCGACAGGCCGGCCACGGACCGCTTCCGGCGCCACGTAGTGCAGTGAGCCCAGGACGTGGTCGCGCCCCATCGTCACCGAGGTCGAGGCCGCCACCCGCGCCAGGCCGAAGTCCGCCACCTTCACCTGGCCCGTACTGGTGATCAGGATGTTCTCGGGCTTGACGTCGCGGTGGACGAGACCCTGGGCGTGCACGGCGGCGAGCCCGTCGGCGGCTGGACCCAGGACCGCCACGACCTCGCCGGGGCTCAGCGTCTCCTCGGCGCGCAACAGGTCGCGCAACGACTGGCCCTCGACCAGCTCCATCACCAGGAAGACGGCATCCCCCTCACGCCCCTGGTCATGGAGACCAACGAGGTTGGGATGGGTCACGCTGGCCGCCGCCCGGGCCTCGCGTTGGAAGCGGTCGACGAATGCCGGGTTGGCTGCATGCTCGGGGTGGAGGAGCTTGACGGCGACCTGGCGCCCGAGCTCGAGGTCACGCGCACGCCAGACCGTGGCCATCCCGCCACGACCCAACTCCCGGCCGAGCTCGAAGCGGTCGGACAGGACGCGGGGAAGGGCAACACCGCTCACGGCATCGAGCCTATGACCACACCGTCACCGGTCGGTCGAGGTGAACCGGCCGTCAGGGATGACCGTTCTCATGGCTGTCCAGACGCGCCCGGAGTGCGCTGATCTCGTTCTCGAGGCGCTGGATCTCGGCCTGCAGCGCGCTGACGGTTGACTCGAGCGCGGCGATCCGGTTGGCCAAGTTGCCGCGCTCGTCCTCGGCCTCGGCATCCGCGGTCTCGCGGGCGGCCTTCTCCTCCGACAACAGGATCGAGATCGCATCCAGCGCCTCCTCGAGGTCGGTGAGCCGCTGCGTCACCGTCCGCAGCTCCTGCTGACCGCTGCCGCTCTCGCCGGAGAGCGCGTTGAGCGTGGTCTCGAGCGTGGAGATGCGCTCACGCAGGTCCCCCTGGGCCTGCGCCTGGGCCTCGAGGTCCTGCTCGATCGTGGCGGTGTCGGCACCAGCACAGGCACTCCCGAGCAACGCCACGGCAACACCGCTGACAAGGGCGCTTCGGAGCCGTTTCATGGCCCCAGATTACTTCTGGGCCCAAGCCGATCCGGGGAGGCACGGCGGCCCGTCACGGCGCTTCTACCCTCGTTGGCGAGGCAAGGGTGACCCATGGGATTCGACGAACAGCTCGAGTCGCTTGGCTTCGTCCAGGCTGGCGACAGCCGCCGCGGTGGGCGACAGTGGTCCCTGGACTTCAACCGGTTCCTGGCGTTCATGCTGCACGACTTCGGCGATCACGTGATCTTCACGTGGAGCTTCCAGCTGGGCGACTACCTGCTCGAGAAGG
Organism: Nitriliruptorales bacterium; assembly: GCA_033721095.1. Lineage (GTDB taxonomy): Bacteria > Actinomycetota > Nitriliruptoria > Nitriliruptorales > Nitriliruptoraceae > JAWWBG01. The sequence goes on along the minus strand of JAWWBG010000029.1, from coordinate 6,358 downwards.
GCTGGCAGATCGGCGCAGCCGAGACCACGTTCCAGGAGCTCTACCCCCGCTCGGACGTGAAGCTGGCACGCCGGATCGGTGACGTCGAGGCCGAGATCACGCGCGTCCTTGCCACCCTGCGACTCGACCTCGGAACGCCGAACCTGTGACCGCGCACGGAGCCGATCGTGACGTCGTCGTGGTCGGCGGCGGCATCATCGGGCGGGCCGTCGCGTGGCAGCTGGCGCTTGCCGGTTGCGACGTCGAGCTGTTCGACCCGGACCCGTCGCGTGCCGCATCGCTCGTCGCTGCCGGCATGCTCGCACCGATGACCGAGGCGACGCCCGAGGAGGGGTACCTCGCGGCCCTCGGCATGGCCTCCGCTGCCCGCTGGCCTGCCTTCAGCGAGAAGTTGGAGGACGCAGCGGGCCGGTCCGTCAACTTCCGCAGCAACGGCACGCTGTACGTCGCCGCGGATCTCGACGGACTCGCCGACCTCGAGGTGTTCGGCGGGCGCCTGTCGACCATGGGCCTCGAGGTGGAGTGGTTGACCGGCGCCCGATGTCGAGAACGCGAACCGCTCCTCGTCCCGACGGTCCGCGGTGGCCTCTTCGCAGCCGGCGACCACGTTGTCGAGCCGCGCGAGGTGGTCGCGGCCCTCACGGTTGCGATGGAGCGGGCCGGGGTCACCGAGACCCGCCAGCCGGTCCGCGAGCTCGCCGACGATGGCGTTGCCCTCGCCGATGGCAGCCTGCGCAGGGCGGGCCACGTGGTCCTCGCCGTCGGCGCTTGGTCGGGCCGCCTGTTCGATCTGCCCGTGCATCCCGTTCGCGGCGAAACCCTCCACCTCGCGCGCACCGACCACCATCCCGGCCTCGTCGGCAACGTCCGCGCAGTGATCGACGGCCAACCCGTCTATCTCGCACCCCGCGGCGACGGACGCCTGGTCGTGGGTTCGACGATGGACGAGCGGGGCTTCGACCTGCGCACCCGAGTCGGTCCCGTGCGGGAGCTGCTCGAACGCGCCCGGGCGATCGTGCCCGCGATCGACGAGATGGAGCTGGCCGAGATCGCGGTCGGACTGCGTCCCGGAACGCCCGACAACGGACCGCTGATCGGTGAGATCCGTCCGGGGGTCATCGCGGCAACAGGACACCACCGCAACGGCATCCTCCTGGCCCCGATCACCACCGATGCGGTCGTTGCCATCGTGACGGGCGGTGATCTCGACCCTGCCGTGAAGCCCTTCGATCCGAACCGCTTTGCGGCCGTCGCATGAAGATCCGGCTGAACGGCGAGGCCATCGAGTGCCGGCCGGACGAGACGGTGGGTTCGCTCGTCGACCGGCTGCGACCGGCCGGGAGGCACGGCGTGGCCGTGGCGGTCGACGGCGCCGTCGTCCGGCGTGCCACCTGGGACGACACGACGCTGTCCGACGGTGCACGCGTCGAGCTGGTCGGTGCCGTCCAGGGGGGCTGACGCCCCGATCGCCTCCGGTCGACCGCCGAGGTGGCACGTAGGCTCCACGGCATGGACGACCCCCTCGTCATCGGTGATGTCACCCTTCGTTCGCGCCTGTTCTGCGGGACGGGTGGGGCCGCCAGTCACGAACAGCTCGAGGAGGCACTGCGGGCCGCCGGCAGCGAGCTGGTCACGGTCGCCGTCCGCCGAATCGACCCCGGTGCCGACCGGTCGGTCCTCGACGTCATTGACCGGGTCGGCGCGCGGGTCCTCCCGAACACGGCCGGGTGCTTCACGGCGGCCGAGGCCGTCCTCACGGCGCAGCTGGCCCGCGAGGCCTTCGAGACCAACTGGATCAAGCTCGAGGTCATCGGAGACGAACGCACGCTGATGCCGGATGCCATGGAGCTGCTCGCGGCGGCCGAGCAGCTCGTTGCCGACGACTTCGTCGTCCTGCCGTACACGACCGACGACCCCATGCTGGCGCGTCGCCTCGAGCTGCTGGGCTGTGCCGCCGTGATGCCCCTGGGCTCGCCGATCGGGTCGGGGATGGGCATCAACAACCCCTACAACATCGAGCTGATTGTCGAGCAGTCGGCGGTCCCGGTGGTTCTCGACGCCGGGGTCGGAACGGCCTCGGATGTTGCCCTCGCCATGGAGCTGGGCTGCGACGCCGTGCTGGTTGCCAGCGCGATCACGCGTGCCGCTCACCCGGCAATCATGGCCGAGGCGATTCGGCACGCCGTGGACGCCGGTCGTCTCGCTCGTCGCGCAGGGCGCATCGCTCGGCGCCGCTACGCCCAGCCGTCCTCGAGCCCGGAGGGGCGCGCTGAGCTGGGATCCGCGTGATGGGCGACTCGCCGGTGGCCGACGTGCCCGTGGTCGACTGGGCGCGCGCCGGTCGACGTTTGCGCAGCTGGGCGCTGGCGATCGCCGTCGTCCTCGCCACCGGGATCCCGGCCACGTGGCTGATCGCCGGGGATCCCGCGTTCGGGGAATGGGTGTTCGGGGCCCTCGTGGTCCTCTTCGTGGTGGAGCTCGTCGTCGTCGGGGGGTCCGCGCTGCGCGGGATGCTTCGGGCCGGGGCCCGCGGGGACCGGCTGGCGCGACCAGACGTCTCCCTGCTGCCGGCACGGCGCCGGCAGGTGGCTGCGGGCGGAACGTCGAGGTCTGCCTCCGACGACACAACGGACCGGGCATGACGGAGTTTCCCTCCCTGTCAGCCGCCGGTGAGCGCCGCCAGGCGCGGCTGCGGGACGCGCGGCTGTACGTCGTGACCGATGCACGCCGCGAGCAGGGCGACCTCGCGGCCTTTCTCGATGCGTGCCTGTCCGCGTCCGTGGACGTCGTGCAGCTGCGAGACAAGACCGCGACCGAGGACCAGCTCCGGGCAGCCGCGGACGTGTTCCGCCGAGCCTGCGACCGTTCGGGAGCGCTCTTCATCCTCAACGACCTGCCGGGCCTGGCCGTCCAGGTCGGCGCAGACGGGGCACACGTGGGCCAACAGGATGTGCACCCGGACCATGCGCGGAGGGTCATGGGGCCGGATCTGCTCGTCGGGCGCTCGACCCACGCGCCGGAACAGATCGATGCGGTCGCCGACGAGGACGTCGACTACTTCGCCATCGGCCCGGTGCACGCAACGCCGACGAAGCAGGGACGTCCCGGGATCGGACTCGAACCCGTTCGCCACGCCGCGGAGCACGCCGTTGTGCCATGGTTCGTCATTGGCGGCATGAATGTCGACACGTTGCCCGCCGCCCTGGAGGCCGGCGCCCGGCGCGTGGTCGTGGTGCGAGCCGTGACGACGGCGGCGGATGTCGCTGGCGCCTGCTGGTCGCTGCGGCGGCTGCTGGCCCGGCATTGAGGAGGACACGATGAATGACCAGGTGTGCGTCTCGCTGGCGTGGGCTCGCGCCACCGGCGGCGCGCTGACCGACACGCAGCGCCAGGAGCTGCGGGGCAAGCTCTTCAGCGGCTACCGGGACTTCGCACGAGGCATGCTGACGGCGCCGCTGCGTCGACCCGTTGCCGGCCTGACGGTTCCGGAGCCGCCCGATTCGAAGCTGGCCCGGACCGCGGAGGAGGCCGCACAGGACCAGCCAGAGGCGTTCCTCAACCATGGCCGGCGAACGTGGCTCTTCGGCTCGATCCTCGCACAGGTGGACGGCAACGACGTCGACAGCGAAGCCCTCTACGTCGCGTCGCTCCTGCACGACTCGGGGCTGGTCGAGCAGGTGGCCGGCGAGGACTTCACCCTCCGCTCGGCCGCGCGCGCAATCGACGTCTGCGCCACGGCCGGCGTGGACGACGACGAGCTCACGACGGCCCTGGCCGACGGCATCGTGGCGCACCTGACGCCCGGGCTCGAGACCGAGGACACCATCCTCGGCTACTACATCCAGGCGGGTGCGGTTGCCGACCTCATCGGCCTGCGCTCGTGGGAGATCCCCAACGACATCCGCAAGGCGGCGTTCCTGGATCACCCCAGCAGCAACGTCTTCAACGAGCTGCCGGCAGCGGCGGCGGCGGAGGCCGCAGCGGTCCCCGAGGGCCGCTTTGCGCTGCTCAACCGCTACGGCTTCGGGTTGGCGATGCGCGTGTCGCCGATGCGCCGGTTCGCCTGAACCCGGGTCACGTCAGCCGGTCAGCACCGGGAGCGCCTGCAGCCTCGCCTCGAGGTCGGCCAGGTCGAGGACGTTGCCCCACCGGCCCTCGATCGTCCCGTCGGCGCCGACAAGGAACGTCCACGGCTCCTGGGCGTTGCCGTCCGGGAGCTGGATCCACTCGGCAGCAGCCGGATTGAGCTCCTGGGCCTGGAAGTCCTTCCAGACCTCGAGGTGCACGAAGTCGGCCCGGTCCCCGTGGGCCTGGGCAAGCTCGGCGAAGGTCTCGGTGATCGGGCCGCAGAAGCGGGACACGCAGAAGACCGGCGTGGCGACGAGCACGACGAGGGGACGGCCGGCGGCGATGGAATCGGCGATGGATGCCTGGTGCAGGAAGGGGAATCGAAGGGCCACCGGCGCGTCGGGATTGCCGGGGTCGCACGGATTTCCCTCCTGGGCACAGGAGTCGAGCTGGACGAGCGGGACGCCGTCATCGACCGTCGGGTTGTCGGTTCGCGGCGCGTCGTCACCGGGCGCCACGACCAGGTGCTCGGCCGCGACGCCGACCACGGCGTTGCCGGCGACGATGCGGCCATCGGCCAGCACGCCGGTCACCTGGATCCCGTAGAAGCCCGCGGCGGGAAGGTCCGAACGGAACTGGTAGACCCCCGACGATCGGATCCCGTCGATGGGTGCGGGCTGGTCGGGCGACGCCGGAGCCGCCATCCCGGGGACGACGAGGAAGGACGCCGTTGCCTGGCTCACGACGGTTCCCTCGGTGGCATCCGGCGAGGACAACGACAACACGCGGACGTCGAGGGTGCCGCCGCCGATCAGCGTGCGGTCTCCCAGGAGTGCGCCGAAGATGATGCGCCGGTCCTCCCCGGCCGCAAGGTCGTAGGTGGCCTGAGGAATCACGGCCAGCTCCACCATCCCGGACGGTGGTGCGGGCGTGGGCGGGTCCGGCGTGTCGGCGCCGCCACAGGCAGCCAGCGCGATGGCCAGCACGGTGCCGGCGACGGTGAGTCGAGTGTTCACGTCACGTTCCTTGGTCACAGTCGAGCGGGCGGAGCCGGAGCGCCTCGAGGCCGTCATCGGTGACGACGACCAGCGCACGGAGGTTGTCGTGGAGGAGCGGTGGCGGCAGCCCCTGCGTGTAGGAGGCCTCGACCCGCTGCTTGGCGACGAGCAGGTCCGCTGCCGCGACCGTCAACTCCCGTTCCCGAAGGGTGTCGGCCAGCGTGTGGAGCGGTGCGTGCGCGCGGCCGAAGAACGCTGCCTCGGACTCGGTCGCGTCGGAGCGCTCGACGGCCGCACACAATCCGGTCACGAGGTCCTCCAGGTCAGCGGCCGACAAGGTGGCCGGTGACGCCGAGCAGGCGACGGCGATCAGCAGCGGGAGCAGGGACAGCGGGCGGGGCACCGGTCGCAGGCTACAAACCATCGAGATGGCATCCTCCCTCCCAGCGAACAGGTGGAACGGCCATGCGGCGCCACTCCCGGGCCGTGACGACCGGGCTCCTCGTGCTGCTGTTGTCGTCGGGCTGCGCGGCGGAGCCGCCCGTGGAGGACCGCATTCGGATCGGGGCCGGACCCGAGGCCGAGGGCCAGCTGCTTGCACGCGTGGCCGAGGCGTTGTTGCGCGACGCCGACTTCGCGGTCGAGGTCGAGTTGTTCGCCTCCGCGGCATCGGCCCGGGAGGCCCTCGAGCTGGGTCGGGTCGACCTGACGCCCGGCTACACGGGGGCGACCTGGCTCGAGGTGCACGGACGCGCCGACCCCTCGGGCTCGGCGAGGACCTCCTGGGAAGAAGTGGCCGAGCTCGATGAACGCCGCGGCCTGCGGTGGCTTCGACCTCCCTTCGAGCGCGAGGAGGTGCCCGCGGACCTGCCGGCCAACGCCACGTTCGCGTTCGTCGTGCAACCGGAGTCCGGACTCGAGACCATGTCGCAGCTGGCCACTCGGCTGGGGGAGGAGCCCGGGGCACTCGTGTGCGTCGATGCGGAGTTCGGGCGCCGACCGGATGGGCTCCAGGCCGTCCTGGACGCCTACCGCGTCTCCTACGACCGCGAGTTCGTGGCAGCGGATGCGGGTGAGGCCGTCGCCGGCGTCGCGGCGGGGGACTGCCTGGCGGGCCTGACCACGGCCACGGACGGCCGATCCTGGGAGGCCGGGCTGGTGCCGCTCACGGATGACCTCGAGATCTTTCCGGCGTTCGTGGTCTCCCTGGTCGTCCGGGAGGATGCGGCCGACCAGCACCCGGGTCTTGTGGCGGCGGTGGCCCCGCTCATCGACCAGCTCACGACCACCCT
>JAWWBG010000028.1:0-17396 GCA_033721095.1 Nitriliruptorales bacterium | reverse complement strand
TTCTTCTTCGGCGGGATCTTCCTGTACAGCTCCTTCCTGTTGGGGGGCGCGCCCAACGGCGGCTGGTTCGGGTACGCGCCGCTGTCGACTTTGACGCCCGGCGAGAACATGGCCTACTACGCCGTGGGGCTGCAGATCCTCGGCGTCGCGTCGCTCGCGTCATCGGTGAACTTCATCACGACCATCCTCAACATGCGTGCCCCCGGCATGTCGTTCATGAAGATGCCGATGTTCATCTGGATGTCGCTGGTCGTGAACTTCCTGCTGCTGTTCAGCCTGCCGATCATCGCCGTCGCGCTGTTCATGATGACCTTCGACATCACGTTCGGGGCCAACTTCTTCGCCGCCGAGGTGGGTGCCGACCCGATCCTGTGGCAGCACCTGTTCTGGCTCTTCGGCCATCCCGAGGTCTACATCCTCATCCTGCCGGCGATGGGCATCGTCTCGGAGGTCCTGCCGACCTTCTCGCGCAAGCCGCTGTTCGGGTACGCGGCCGTCGCCTTCGCGGGGGCCGGCATCGCGTTCATCGGATTCGGCGTGTGGGCACACCACATGTTCGTCGCCGGCCTCGGCCCGGTTGCGGAGGCCGCGTTCGGGATCTCGACGATGATGATCGCGGTCCCCACCGGCATCAAGATCTTCAACTGGGTGTTCACGATGTGGGGCGGCAAGATCAACTTCAACACGGCCATGCTGTTCAGCGTCGGGTTCGTGGCGATGTTCACCATCGGTGGGCTCTCCGGCGTGACGCACGCACTCGTGCCGCACGACGCGCAGCAGACCGACACCTACTGGATCGTCGCCCACTTCCACTACGTGCTGTTCGGCGGCGCCTTGTTCGGCCTGGTCTCGGGGATCTACTACTGGTTCCCGAAGGTGACCGGCAAGTTCCTCGACGAGCGCTGGGGCAAGGCGCACTTCTGGACCTGGTTCATCGGGTTCAACCTCGCGTTCGGACCCATGCACCTGTCCGGACTTCTCGGCCAGCCGCGCCGGACCTACGTGCTGCCGGGCGAGCTGGGCGGTGACGTCGAGCTGTGGAACCTGCTGTCCACCGTCGGCGCCTTCGTCATCGCGATCTCCGCGACGATCTTCCTGATCAACTTCATCAAGTCGATCCGCAACGGCGAGCCGGCCGGCGGCGACCCGTGGGACGCACGGACGCTCGAATGGTCGATCCCGTCGCCTCCGAAGGTCCACAACTTCGACGAGATCCCCCAGGTCGAGCACCGCGACGACTGGTGGCACCGCAAGTACGCCGAGGACGAGGCCGGCATCCCGGTCCCCGTTCCCGCCGGCGCCTCCGAGGATCACTCCGACGACCACGACGACGAGCATGGCGAGCACATCCACATGCCACACCCGTCGTACTGGCCGATCTTCATGACTGCCGGCTTCGTGCCACTCGGGTACGGCGTCGTCTACAAGACCGTCTGGTTGGGCGTGCTGGGCGCGATCTGGCTGCTCGTCGGGATGTTCGGCTGGGTCATCGAGCCCGTGGCCGAGGGAGATGACGACTGATGAGCGCAGACGTTTCGCAGAACACCCTCGGGGTCGACCACCGCAAGCTGGCGATGTGGGTGTTCCTCGGCTCCGAGTTCCTCTTCTTCGGTGCCTTCATCTCGGCCTACCTCCTCTACTACGACCGCACCAACGGCGGTCCCGGCGTCGAGCTGTTCGACATCCCGTACACGTCCGTGTCGTCGTTCGTGCTGCTGATGTCCTCGCTGACGATGGTGCTGGCGCACAGCGCCCACGTGAAGGGCGACATGCGCCGCATGCGCCTGTGGATCCTTGCGACGGCACTCCAGGGGATTGTGTTCATTGGCGGGCAGGTCTTCGAGTTCACGACCTTTCTCAAGGAGGGGCTGGCGCTGACGACCAGCCCGATGTCGTCGTCGTTCTTCGTCCTCACGGGCTTCCACGGCGCGCACGTGACGATCGGCATCCTCATGCTCCTGGCGCTGTGGTCGTTGACCCACACGGGCAAGGTGAAGCCCGACCAGCACATCAAGACCGAGATGATCGGGCTCTACTGGCACTTCGTGGACATCATCTGGGTGCTGATCTTCACGGTCGTCTACCTGATCCCCTACGGCTGAGCAGCGAGGAGCCCACGACATGACCGATCACGATGCCGACGCCGACGTCCACGGCCACCACCCGACGCCCCAGCAGTACGTCCAGGTGGCCGTCGTTCTCGCGGTGCTGACCGCTCTGGAGATCGCGGCGTCGTTCGTCGAGATCGGGGTCGCGTTCATCCCGACGCTGCTGGGCCTGATGGCCATCAAGTTCGTGCTGGTGGCCGGCTGGTTCATGCACCTCAAGTTTGACACGATCGTCTATCGCCGCTTCATGGTCACGGGCCTGGCGCTTGCGCTGTTCTCGTACGCGATCGTCCTGGTCACCTTCTCGGCCAAGATCGACCTGCCGTAGGCGGCATGGGCACGCTGACCCTCGACGGGACGCCGATCAGGCTCGAGCCCCACCTCGAGGTCTACGCGCTGTGCGCTGCGCTGCTGCTCGCCTACTTCGGGCTCGTGCGCCGGTACGGGCCGCTGTTCCACCCACGACCGGGCGAGCGTGCCGTCACGCGGTGGCAGGCGACCTCGTTCGTCTCGGGCGTGGCCGTGTTGTGGATCGCCGCGGGGTCGCCCCTGCACGACATCAGCGAGCAGGCGCTCTACAGCGCACACACGATCGTCCACCTCCTCGAGGGCCTGGTCTTCCCGGCGCTCATCCTCGCGGGTCTGCCGGAGTGGATGTTCGAGCTGCTGACGCGCCCTCCCAAGGTGCGGGCAACCGTTCGGTTCCTCGGCAAGCCGCTGGTGGGCGCCGCGCTGTTCAACGGGGTCATGTTGCTGATCCACTGGCCCAACGTCGTGGACGCGATGCTGCGCAGCGAGTTCTTCCATTCGGCCAGCCACCAGTTGTGGATCCTCGCCTCGTTCGCGATGTGGCTGCCGGTCCTGTCGCCCTCGGAGGCCATCGTCCCCCGCCTCGCGGAGCTGCCGCGCCTGTTCTACCTGTTCATCCAGACGCTCGTTCCCACCATCCCCTCGGCCTTCCTGACGTTTGGAACCGAGCCGTTGTATGCCGTGTACGCGACCTTCCCGCGGGTCTGGCTCGATGCCGTGACCGACATGCAGGTTGCCGGCCTGCTGATGAAGGTCGGCGGCGGCATGTACCTGTGGGTGATCATCACCGTCCTGTACTTCCGTTGGTCATCGGCGGAGGAACGCCGGGCCCGGGCCGAGCGCCGCGCCCTCGTCACCGGCCCCGTCGCATGAGTACCGACACGCGCCACGAGCCCGCAAGCCTGCAAGCCCGCTGTTGACACGATCCAGGAGACGTCCGTGAAGACCGAGTTCCGCAACCGCGCATTCCTGCCCGTGGTGCTGCCGCTGGCCATCCTCGCCGTCATCGGCGTGCTGGTGATCGGCTTCGCCATGATCCTGCTGTGGAACACGCGCGAGGCCGCGCTCGTGCTCGCGTCGGTCGCGGCAGCAGGCGTGCTGATCGCGATCTCGCTGGCCGCGTCCCAGGACAGGCTGGACAGCTTCAAGGGCACCGCTGTTGCGCTCGCGGGGGTCCTGCCGGTGATCGCCGGCCTGCTGTTTGCGGTCGGCCTCTTCGTCGACGTCGATGACTCCGAGCTCAACATCAACCGGCTGCCGCACGGCCCCGAGGCAGACCTCGTGATCGGCGCCGACGACCCCATCACGTTCGATGCGACCATGATGGTCGTGCCGGCCGACGAGGACGTCACCGTCGAGTTCGACAACCGCAACACCGGCGTGCCCCACAACTGGGTCCTGTTCACCGACGACACGCTCACGGAGGAGCTTGCCTCCAGTGGCGATCCCGCCCCGGGCCCGGACACCCAGGTCGTCACCTTCCAGGTCGGTGAGGGCACCTACACGTTCATCTGCATCGTGCACCCGAACATGATCGGCGAGCTCGTCGCCGAGGCCGGCGCGGAGCCCAGCATCAGCTGAGGTCCCGGCGAGCGACCGGATCGGGCCCGGCGCCCCTACAGCGAGGCGTCGACGGCGGCCGCCACGAAGACGAGCGCCAGCCACGTCGTCGACCACGCGAACAGCCGCATCCCGGCTCGGATCGTCGGCTGGTCGGTCTCGGGATCCTCCGCGGCCAGCGCGGTTCGGCGCAGGCGCACCGCGAGCAGCAGCCAGACAGCCGTCGCACCCAGGCTGGTGGCGATGAACAGCCAGCCGACGCCGGTCGAGATGTACAGCAGCACGACCGACAGCAGCAGCCACGAGTACAGCAGGACGTGCTGGGAGGCCACGACGTTGCCGCGCGTCACGGGCAGCATCGGCAGCCCGGCGGCCTCGTAGTCCCGCCGGTACTTCATCGCGAGTGCCCAGAAGTGCGGTGGCGTCCACCAGAAGACGATCGCGAACAACAACCACGGCCGCGGGTCGGCCAGGTTGCCCGTGACGGCAGCCCAGCCGGTCAGCACGGGGACGCAGCCCGCCGCCCCCCCGATGACGACGGCCTGGTCCGTCGATCGCTTGAGCCACATCGTGTAGACGAAGACGTAGAAGCCGATGGCCGACGCCGCCAGGACGGCTGCCAGCAGGTTGGCCTCGATGGCGAGGATCGCGAAGCCCACGATGCCCAGCACGATGCCGTAGACCACGGCCGCGCGAACCGACAGCTCGCCGCGGGCGGTCGGGCGACGTCCCGTGCGCCCCATCAGCTGGTCGACGTCGCGGTCGTGAACGTTGTTGAGGACGTTCGCCGAGCCCGCGGTCAATGAACCACCGAGCAGTGTCATCGCCACCAGCCGCGTCCCGGGCCACCCTTCGCGGGCGACCACCATGGCCGGCACGGTCGTCACGAGGAGCAGCTCAATGATCCGTGGCTTGGTCGCCAGCACGTACCGGCGCACGGTGGCGGACAGGGATTCGTACCGCCCGGTCGTGTGCAGGGGCTCGGCGGCGGTTGCGGCGCCTTCGTCCACGCCAGGATGCTCGATGAAGGGGGACATGGAGCCCCGGAGGGTACGCCCGTGGCGGCTGTAGCCTGCCGCCGACATGCTCGTCCCCGCTTCCCCTGCCCTGCGACGCTGGTCGGTCGCCGCCCTCGTTGCCAACATGGGCATCGTGCTGACCGGTGGTGTCGTCCGTGTCACCGGGTCCGGCCTCGGGTGCCCCGAGTGGCCGACGTGTGACGGCACCAGCTGGGTTCCCGTTGACGGGGTCTCCGAGGGCATGCACTCGGCGATCGAGTTCGGCAACCGCCTGCTGACGTTCGTGCTGGTGACGGTGGCCGTGGGGGTGGCGGTTGCCGCGTGGCGCCAACGGGAGCAACGACGCGACCTGTTCCGGCTGGCCGCCATCCAGCCCATCGGCATCGTGCTCCAGGCGTTGTGGGGCGGGTTGACGGTGCTCACGGACCTGCATCCCCTGATCGTGGCCAGCCACTTCCTGCTGTCGGCCGCGCTCGTCGCGGCGGCCGTGACCCTCGTCTTCCGGGCGTTCGAACGGCATGTCGCGGCGACCCCGACCGTGCCCGCAGGCCGACGGCTGGCCGTCGGGTTGCTGGTCGTTGCGGGGCTCGTCCTGGTCCTCGGGACGCTGGTCACGGGCGCGGGCCCGCACGCCGGCGACGCCGACGCGCAGCGCCTCGCCCTCGACATCCGGGTGATGGCGATTGCCCACGCCGACGCCGTGTGGCTGCTGCTCGGGCTGACCGTCGCCGTGCTCGTCGTCGCCCGAACGACGGGCGATCGCACGCTCGTCCGGGCGGCGGCGCTGCTGCTGGGCCTCGAGCTGGCACAGGGCACCCTCGGCTACGTCCAGTACGCGGTTGGCATACCCGCGCACCTGGTGGCCCTCCACATCGCCGGTGCCATCAGTGTCTGGGCCGCCGCGGTCCATGTTGCCCTGCAGGCGCACGCACGACCCGACCCGGCCGCCCCCACGACGGCCTCGCCGCCACCGGCTCGGACGAGCGTCACGGCATGACCGAGTCCGCGCTTCGGCTGGTGGTGCTGGGCGATTCGACAGCCTTCACCGACAACACCGGTCCCCGCCTGCCGGGCACCGCCCACCTGTATCCGACCCGCCTGGCCGCAACGATTGCCGAGGAGCTGGGCCAGCCCGTCGAGACGACCGTGATCGCGCGCGCGGGGATGATGCTGCGTGACGCCGTGCGACTGACCACCAAGGACCAGCACGTCATGTTCGAGGTGCTGCCCGGCGCCGACATCGTGGTCATCCACCAGGCGTCGCTCGACGTCGCGCCGGGGGGAATCCCGCGGCTGTGGGAGCTGGCCGTCCCGCACCTTCGACCGGCTCGGCTGCGCCGCCCGCTGCGCACCGCCATGACGCGTGCCTACCCGTTGATCGTGCGGGCGACACGCGGACGGATGCAGCGCACCCCCCAGTCGGAGGTGCGCAAGCACTACACGCTCCTGCTCACCCAGGTGCGCGGACTGACTCGGGGCAAGGCGGCGAGCGTGGTCCTCGCGCCCACCTCGCACAACTCTCCCTACTACGGCCACGTGCGGCCACGGCTCGCTGACGCGACCGCCGACATCGCCAGGATCGCAGCCGATCACCGCTTCGCGTTCGTGCCCTGCTGGGAGCACGTCGAGCCCTTCACTGCCCGGTTCAACGAGGACGGGATCCACTGGCCACCGGAGGCCCACGAGGTCATCGCGTCCGAGCTGGCCAAGGCGCTGCTGCCGCAGCTGACCGGCGAGCGCCCGACACCCGGATTGCCGTGATTCGAGCCGGGACGTCCGTTCCGAACACGTGGGACATTCGCCCCGATTCCCCCTCAAGTTTCCCGGCTGTCGCGACGATGTTTCTTCTGTAGGGCAGCGACTCCTCCCTCCAGCGTTTTCCGGGTCTGGAGCCGCACCAGGCCCTCCACGTGCGGAAAGGGAGTCGGAGATGCACCGATTCCGAGGACACAGCGACGAGGGCGCCCAGCTCGTCGAGACCGCCTTCGCGTTGCCGCTGCTGGTCGTGATCGCCTTCGGCGTCGTCCAGTTCGGGATGGCCCTCAACCGGTCACAGGGGATGGAGGCGGTCGCCCGCGAAGCGGCGCGGATGGTCTCCATCGAGGACACGCCGATCTCGAGCGCCCAGGCACGGGCCGACGCGACAGCTCCCGAGTACGTCGACGTCGACGACCTGTCGCTCACGATCGAGCGCGTGCTGACCTACGGCGACGGCAGCCAGGTCTCCCACACGTGGTCCTGGAACCCGGTGACCGACACCTGGTCGGGCGGGAACGCCTCAGACGTTCCCTGCCACGACGACCTGCGACCCGACCCCGAGACGCCGCCACTGGCGACGGACCTCGTCAACAACGTCGTGATCGTCCAGGTCGAGCTCCTCAACCCACAGGACTACGGCGTCACCGTGCCGCTGTGGGGATCCGCTGACCTCTCCCACCCCGCCCTGGCTGAATTCCAATGCGAGTACTGATCCAACGCGTCCGACGACCTGCAGCCAGGCGTCGGCGTCCCACCCGCGAGCCCCGTGACGGCGGGCTGACGGTCATCTACGTGGCCATCACGATGCTGATGATCATGGGCGCCGGTGCCATCGCCGTCGACGGCGGGATGATGTGGAAGGAGCGTCGCGACCTGGTCGCCGACGTCGATTCCGCGGCCCTGTACGGCGCCGAGGTGGCAGCCGAGAACGTCTGCAACACGGGCGGCGGCTGGACGACGCTGATCGACACGCACCCCGTCTACCAGGCGGCCCTCGAGATGCTCGAGGACAACCAGGGGTCCACCCCGGACGCAACCGACTTCACCGTCGAGCAGTCGTGCTTCGACCTCGAACGCGGCAAGGTCCGCGTCACGTTCAACGGTGAGTTGACGCCGTTCTTCGCGAGTGTCTACGGGTTCGACGAACTGAACGTCGCGAACCAGGCGACGGTTCAGTTCAAGCCCCACCAGAACGGGCTCCGGCCGTTGTCGATGTGCGTCGACGACGGCAGCGCCGCCAACGACATCGTCAACGAGCTCTGGCTCAAGAGCCCCAAGGGCACCAAGCTGACCACGTCGCTCGGCAAGACCTGGAAGTCCACGGACTTCGGGCTGGCGAACGGCTGCGGCTCCGGTGGGTCGGGCTCCTGGGGCTGGGTCTGCTTCGACAAGAACGCGCCCGACAACCAGTGCAACGCCGAGGCCCTCGACGACCTGATGCTGAAGGGATGGCGCCATGACATCGAGCTCGGGCAGAAGCCGCCGAACACCCCGCCGCCCTACACCGGTTCGGCTGCAAACAGCATCCCGCTGAACGGCTGGAGCGACTACGACTGCAAGATCCGGTCGAGTCCGTACGCGGGTGGCGCCAACGACCCGTGCGACGCCCGTACCTCGGACCAGAACAACTCGAAGCTGCAGGCGGCGTTCAACAAGATCAATTGTGACCTGGACGAGTTCGGACAACTCCGAACGACACCGCTGCACCGCGACGACTGCGAGTACTCCTTCCCGATCCTCGGGATCTGGGAGCTGGCCGGCTCGGGCCAGAACGCGGTCCTCAAGCCCAGCACGTTCATCGTCGTGACCGTGCGCCACCCGACCTACATCGTCAAGCCGAAGCAGAGCGACCCGGGCGGCAAGACGGCCTGCTCGAACATCGCCAACCACCCGACGTCGGCGACGTGGCTGAACGACCCACCGACCTGGGACGGCAGCGAGGCGTGCATCACCTTCGAGCTGGTGAACCAGTACTGGTACGGCAGCCTCAAGGACCATGACTTCATCGGCACGGACACCCGGCTGTGCGGGATCGCGGGCGAGGCCGGCGACCGCTGCGACTGGTGACGAGAGCGAGGCGATCGATCATGCGATTCCTGCGACCCGGCCGCGACGAGGGTGCGGCGGCGGTGGAGACCAGCCTGGTCCTGCCCATCGTCGTCCTGCTCATCTTCGGGATCATCGAGTTCGGCATCCTCTTCAACCGGCTCCAGGGCGTGCACGCCGCCTCCCGTGAGGCAGCCCGCTTCGGGTCGCTCATCGGCGTCACGGTCGGCGAGATCCAGGTCAAGTCCGAGGACGCCGCCCCACCCTTCGTGGACTTCGACGACCTCCAGGTGACGGTGCGCCGGCTCCAGGTGCTCGAGAACGGCACCGAGACCGAGACCGGGACATGGACCTGGGATCCGGTCGCGGACACGTGGTCGGGTGGCGTGGCCACCGACGTGCCCTGCGACGAGTCGCTCGAGCCCGATCCGGACGTGCCCTCGGACAACACCGAGGTGGCCTCCATCAACGTGCGTGTCGAGCTGGAGCTGCTCAACCCGAACGACTACGGGGTCACGATCCCGCTCTTCGGCAGCTTCGCGTTCGCCCACCCGTCGGGTGCCGAGTTCCGCTGCGAGTACTGACCAGCGCCCCGTCCTGAACGGTGAGCGCTCACGGATGTCACGGACCGTCACGATTGACCACAACTGACATTACAGCGAGTCACGCGCCTCACGATCCGTGACTTCCGGCCCAGACATGCGCCAATCGGTGCCGTACCATCTGCCGCCGATCCGGATGGCGGTGGTGGGCACCGCGGCTTGGGGCCAAACATGATGCGCTCGTGGCGACGCGATGGCGGAGCAAACGCCGTCGAGTTCGCACTCGTGCTGCCGATCCTGCTCGTGCTGCTGTTCGGCCTGCTCTACGGCGGGCTCGTCCTGAACGAGCAGCAGCAGATCAGCCACGCAGCCCGCGAGGCCTCCCGGTTCGGTGCGACGTTCGCGTCTCCGCAGTTTCCTGCCATGGGCGCGTTTGACGCCGTCGCCGAGCGGGCCAGCACCACGTCCTCGGGCGTCACCAACCGCGACACGGCGCTGCTGTGCGTCATGTACTGGGACGGGACCGTGGTCGAGCGCCACTGGTACGAGCTCGACACGCTGAACACGCCGGCTGCCATCCCGCCGGCCAGCAACTGTCCACCGCAGGTCGTTGACAACACAGGCCTGCCCACGGGCGATCCTTGGGTCCAGGTGAGCATTCGGATGCCAACCGAGATCCAAGCGGTCTTCGTCCGGATGACGCCGACACTCGCGGCTGATGCGGTGTCCGTCTACGAGCCAGCCGCATGATGCGACTCCGCCGCTCGCCCAACGACGGCGGCGCCGTCGCCATCATCGTCACGATTTCGTTGGTCCTGTTGTTCCTCATGGTTGCCCTCGCGATTGACCTCGGCTTTGCACGGGCCGACGTCCGTGACAACCAGACGATCTCGGACTTCGCGTCCGTCGCCGCCGTCAATGCCATCCGGGGTGGCGGCGGGTATGTCGACGCCTGCCATGCCGCTGTCGACTACGCCTTCGCCAACGCCGAGGAACTGGCTCCAGGATCAGCGGAACACACGGCGGCGCGCAATGCCTGCTCGAACTCGGACTTCGCGACGCTGGATGCCGACGGGTGCGTCGACGAGAGCACCACCCCGGTCACCGTGACGACCACCGCAGCTCCGTTCACCATCTCGATCATGAGTCCTGTCCCGGACGACGATCCAACGATGACGGTCGAGGGCCAGGCGATCAACGAGGATCTCGACGGCGGACCGTGCGACCGCGTCAAGGTCACGGTCCAGCGGCAGCGCGATTACATCTTCGGTCCCGTTGCAGGCCTGTTCTCGGGGAACCCCGCCGCCGATGCCGTCGGCGTCTACTTCGAGGAGGAACTGCCCGAGGACATTGCCTCTCTCATCGTTCTCGAGCAGGTCGCCTGCAACGCGCTGACGGCTGACGGAACCAACGCGGGCTTCATGGTGACGGACCGCGTCGACGCTGACGGGACTCGGTTCCCCGGACGCATCACGGTCGACAGCAACGGCTCAGCCGGGACTGGCTCCAGTGACTGTCGCACCGGCACGCGGTACACCATCAACCCGAGCACGGGGACCATCTGCGCCCAGGGGCAGGTCGGCTCCTTCGCACTAGGGAGCGGGAACGCTGGTACGTCTCATCCAGGGGCTGGTTTGGCGGACTGCCTGCCGGCCAGCCTCGGCGGTGCAGGCACAACAGGGCTGGGGGTCGGCGTCTTTCCTCGCACGACGCGCTACGGCCGCAGTTCCGTGGACTGGCTCGTCAACTGTCAGGCCTCATACCCCGCGTACAGCACGACGGGAAACCAGCGTTACCCCTTCTACGGCGACACGCCCGCTTGTCCGCCACCCCTCGACTCGACGGAGCCCGCGCTGCCTCCGTTCCTCGACCGGCTGCACGCTGCGCTGCAAGGTGCCGCCCTGACGCCTGCTGACGGATGGACCATCATCAACAGCTGTCCGCCCGGGGCGAACCTCGCGAACACGCCGGGGCAGACCAAGATCCACGTGACGTGCGCCAACCCCAGCAACGCCAACAGCATCATCTTCACCGATGTCACGCACGTGGTGTTCAACCAGCCGGTCCAGCAGCAGGTCACGAACCTCACCATCAGGGGAACCAGCGCCGGGGCTGTTGTCTACTTCCGAGGGCAGGGTCTTCGCCGCACGTCCAACACCACGACAACGGTGCTCGACGACGTCTTTGTCTATGTCAATGGCGCGAGCGGCCTTGGCGTGGACGTCAACAATGGCAACGTCGACTGGCGCAGCGTTCGTCGAGAGTTCGTCGCGGGCTCGCCCGTCATGCACACGGGCTGCAACATTCTCGACCAGCCCGCCCAGCCGCCCACCGCAGCCTGCTTCGCGCCGTTGGCGTTGTGGTCGAACAGCACCGCGGAGCATGCCTTTGGCGGCAACGGCGTACAGTTCATCTCCGGTTCGTACTTCATCCCGAATGCACACATCAAGCTGGCGGGTGGTGCAGACGCAACGTTCACGGACGCCCAGTTCTATGGGCGCACGATGGTGGCCGTTGGTGGCGGGTTCGTCACGCTTACGCCGAATCCGGAGACGAACATCCCTCCGCCCCGGATCAACTTCGGCCTGATTCGCTGACGGGTCCTCTTGTGTTCGTCAGGCGCGTCGGCGTTGGCCGATGGCGGTGAGGCCGAGCAGCGCCAACATCGCGAGGACGATGCCGCCGCCGGTGGCGGGCAACGGACTCCGAACCGGTGACAGGTCGTCGCCGAGCTCGATGGCGTTGCTGGCCTGACTGTTCGTGTTGCCGGCCTGGTCGAGGATGTCGCCGGGCGTGACCTCGATGATGTCGCCAGGTTCCACGTCCTCGAGCACGACCTCGAACCGGCCGTCATCGACCCTCGCCATCGTCCGGGCTTCGGCTGACCCATCCGGCCGGCGAATCGTGAGCTCCACCGACGCGACCTCGCCCTCGAAGGCCCACGGGCGGAACGAGCAGGTCTCGCAGACCGTCAGCGTGTCTTCGCCCGTCTCGGGATCCGGCAGCCCGCGACCGTCGTCGCCGATGAACGGGACACTCGACTCGTACGTGCGCGGGTAGACGACCGGGTCCGTCGTCAGCGCCGCCGTTCGTGTGTCCGGGTCAAAGCTCAGCCGACCCGGGTCGATACCGTCCCAGACGTCGATCGCGAACGGGTCGGACTCGAGGTGATAGGGCTCGGTCGCCCCCGACACCCGTGACTGACCGTCGATCACGAACCGGTAGGTCCCCGGTGGCGTGTTCTCGAGGTCTGAGTTCGGACCGCCCGTGAAGGCCTCGACGTTGGCGTGCCAGATCCACTCGACGGGACCGATCGACGCCTCCGCGGCACCCAGCACGCCCTCGGGCAGGTCGAGGGTCACCTGGACCTCGCCGGTCATGTCGGCCCACGGCTCCCAGCTGCCGTTCACCAGCCGCTCCACGCGCGCGGCCGGCTGGTCAACGGCATTCGACCCGCCACGCCAGGTCACCAGCGTCCCGTCGAACCGGCGGATCGACTCGGGCTGCTCGAGGATCTCGATTGGGCCGAGGTCCGAGGGAAGCGTCTGTTGCCACAGCTCGTACGCCGGGCCCGATGCAGCCCCCAGCGTCTCGGCCAGCGCGACCTGCCGGGCCTCGTCGGCATCCCCACGTGCGGGCGCGGTCGGATCGACGGCGGCCAGCGTCGCCTCCCAGTCGTAGGACGGGTCATTGAGTGACCGCGCCATCCGCACCAGCCACGTGACCATCCAGTCTGCGGTGTGCGGCCCGTACGAGGTCAGCGCCTTGCGGTAGTGGTCGTAGGCGATGTACTCGCGATAGCTGACGGTGTACCCGTTGTAGTCGCCGGTGTGTCCGAGCCCGACGACGAGCGGGAAGCCGGTGTCGGAGTCGAGCTCCTCGGTCGAGAAGTTGCCGTACACGTCCGCGGGGTCGGCGGGGTCCTCGTTGGCGAACAGGATGTTGTCGAGCGCGTCCCAGCCATCCGCGGGGTTGTGGACCTGGGCCTGCCACTTGGCGAACGCGGCCTGGTCGAACGACCACTCGCGGCCACCGACGCCCGGGTGGTCGTAGACGCACGACCACGATCCGTCCGCCTCCGAACAGTCGGTGTGGGGATCATCCGTGAGCCAGTCCCAGCCGTCGTACTGGTCGCCAACCACGTCGTTGGCGCGGGACTTGAGGTTGAGGATCAGGTCGACCTGCGCCTCGCACGAGCACGACGCGAGCAGGATGGGGCCCAGCTTGACTGCCTGGAGGTGGATGCGGAAGTTCTCCTCGGCGGCGCCACCGGCCGGCAGCGTGTAGTTGGACGGGATCGGGACGCCGACCTCGTGCAGGGCCAGGTTGGCCTGCACCAGCGGGTCGATGGTGTCGAAGTCGCCGCGCTCGCACCCGGCCGGGAACAGGACACCGGGGTCGCCGACCAGCGTCCGGTCGGTCGAGCACGCTGCGGCCGATGGGTAGGGGTGTGACAGGGGGCCGGGCACCCAGCCGTTGATGATCCCGACCTCGAAGTCGTTGAGCCACCCGAGATCGCCGCCCGTCGCGCCGATGTGCTCGAACGCGGCGATGACGTCGTCGGCCAGCAGCCGGGCGCCACGTTCGGTCTGGGCGTAGCCGACATGCGCCCAGGCGATCAGCGTGCCGTCGGACATCCGTCCGCGATTCCAGCCGTCGTAGGGGCCCTCGGCCGACCCGACGTCGCCCTGGCTGAACACCAACGGCGCGCCGGTGGCCTCGTCGACGAACCGTTCCAGCGGTCCCAGGAAATCCGCCGAGATCAGGTCGTAGCTGTCCAGTGACTCCGGATGCTGTCCCCAGTTCATCCACGTCGCGAGCGGCTGCGGATCCTCGGGGTCCGACAGGTCGTCGAACCGCAGGACGATCAGCTCCTTGTCGCCCCAGTCGTTGGGGAACCCGGTCGGCGAGCCGTCGAAGGCGGCCTGGGCCCGCATGATGTTGCCCTTGTACAGCTCGTGCTCGACGACTGTGGCGCCGACGCGTGCCGGAACCAGGTTGGCCTCCGCCTCGAGGATCGCGTCGGCCATCGCGCGCGCCTGGTACTCGAAGAAGCGCAGGTCGAAGACATCCTGGAACAGCCACACACCGGCTGATGGTGTCGCGTAGTAGGGCGAGGAGTGGTTGTGGGAGGCAGCGTGGACGATGCCCTCATAGCCGACCTGGGACCCGGCGGCGTCGAGCAACTGGCCGACGCGGCGGCTCAGGTAGTCCTGCGCCAGGTAGTTGTCGGACTTGACCAGCGCCACGCGTTCGCCGTTGTTGCCCTCCACGACGATCGCCCGAATCGACAGGCGCGACTGGATGCCCCACGACGGCACCTTGAGGGTCGAGAACTGGCCCGGGCTGAGGACCTCGCCGTTGGCGGTCGTGCCGTACTGGCCGGCGGCTGCACCCACGAACCACGTCGCGTCGACCACGCCGACACCGGCGCGGATGCCAGCAGTCTGCGCCTGTGCTGGACGAGTCGGAACGCTGGCCACCAGGGCAGCCATGGCCATCGTGAAGGCGGCGAGGACCGACGTGCCGGCGCGGCCGCGCGACCGGGGCTGGGTTGTCATCTCCACCTCAACTGGTTCGGGACTTCGGCAGCTCAGTCCTGCTCGTCGAACGGTGAGAAGAGGGCGACCTGGCGCCATTCGCCGATCGGTGTGCCCTCCTCGGTCCAGAGGGTGCCACTGACGGTGAACAGGCCGTCGAACAGCGCACGGGCGCGCATCTGGCCGATGGTCCAACCCCGGTGACCGGAGCTGAACATGTGCAGGTTGAGCTCGACCGTGGTCATGATGCCGTACGTCCCGAGCAGCCACGGTGCCGGCGGCCAGTTGTCGGCCAGCAACGCCAGTCGGGCCGCGTCGATCGGCTCGTCGTCGGCGAGCCGCAGCCACGAGGCGATGTCTGGCTCGTCGAGGACCTCGCCCGACTTGAACCGCACGAGCCGGTCGTTGGGAGCAAGGACGTCCTGGAACGGGATCCAGTGGTCGCCCATGGCGGCGGGATCGCGCGGATCGCTGCAGCCGGACCGGTCCGGAATGGGCGGTGGGGGATCGGCGAAGACCGGCTTGCCCTCGGTCTCGGGCCCGACGGTTGCGAGCAGGGTCGCGATCGGCTGGCCCTGGCTGTGCAGGGTGGCTCGATGGGTCGAGGCGGTCCGACCTTCCTTGACGTCCTCGATCTCGATGACACAGGTGCCCGGCTGGCCCGGCCGCAGGAAGTGGCAGCTGGCAGCCACGACGTTGCGCCCGCCGGTGTGCTCGTCAAGGGCTGCCAGGGGTGCGGCCATGATCGCGCCGCCGAACAGCGATCCGAACGGCAGGACCCAGCGCTGCTCGAGCTCGACGGCGTACTCGCCGGTGCCGATGCGTTCGGCCCGGAAGGTCGCCGGCTGGATCTCGCTCACTCGGTGGGCACCCAGCTCGGATCGCGCTTCTCGCGGAAGGCGCTCAAACCTTCGGCGGCCTCGGGCGACGTGAACAGCTCGATCGAGCGCTGCTGCGTCTCGGCGAACGCCGTGGCGCGGTCGGCCATGTCGGGCACGTCGAACACCAGGCGCTTCGCGGCCGCCAGCGCGCTCGGGCCGCCGCGGACCAGCTTGGCCACCAGCCCCGCGACGGCCGCGTCGAGCGGGTCGCGGGGGACGGCGCGGTTGATGATCCCGACCTCGGCGGCCCGGGCTGCGCTGACCTTCTCGCCTGACAGGAACAGCTCGAGTGCGTCGCCGCGGCGCATCTTGGGCAGGCACACCACCGAGATCATCGCCGGTGCGGCGCCGATGCGGACCTCCGTGAAGCCGAACATCACGTCGTCGGCGGCGATCGAGATGTCGCAGGCCGCCGCGAGCCCGACGCCCCCGCCGGTGCAGTGGCCGCTGATCCTCCCGACGACCGGCTTCGGACCGAGCTGGATGAGGTCGAAGATGCCGGGGAGGTCGACCTTGGCGATCACGTCGGAGGAGGCGGCCTTGAGGTCGGCACCGGCGCAGAAGGCGGGCTCGACGGCCGTCAGCACGATCACGCGCACGGCGTCGTCGGCGGTCGCGGCCTCGAACGCGTCGGCCAGCGCGTTGAGCAGCTCGGGTGACAACGCGTTGCGGTTGTCGGGCCGATTCAGGGTGAGTGTCGCGACCCCTCGGGTTGTCTCGACCAGCAGAGGCGCATCGCTCACGGCAGCTCGACATTCTCGCCGTGGGCTTGCGACGGCGCAATCGGGTCGAAGAGGCCGGCTTCGCGATTGGTGGTCGGCAGGCCCGCGAACGCCTGGGCGATGCCGATCCACTCGGTCGCGGCGTCCCCGGTCACCTGGATGTTCGTGTCGGCCGGGTTGCGGCGTTGAATCACGATCATCGCGAGGTCCAGCGCCGTGCCCGTGATCCGGTCGGCGGCGTCCTCGGGGCCCCAGGTCCACAGGGCACCGGACGGCAGGGTGACCTCGATCCGGATCGGGTCGTCGGGCATCTCCATCTGGCGACTCGCATACGCGAACGGCCGGGCGCCGATGCCGATGTGGCAGATGTGCGCCAACCGGTCGGTCACCTCTCGGCGGACACCGAGGGTGTCCTCGACGTCAAGTCCGTGTGCCCAGGTTTCCATGAGCCGGGCGGTGAGGAAGCTCGCGATGCCCATCTCGGGCCCGAACCACGGGCACCGTCGCTTGGGATCCTGGGTCGCCCCGGCAGCGACGAGGGCCTTGCGTTCCTGCCGCCAGTGGGCGAGCAGGTCCGCTGGCCTCATGGCCCGGCCCATGTCGACATCGTCGGTTGGCTGCTCACCCTCGGTCAGCGCGCGCGTCAGGTACTCCTCGACGTCCCTGGTGAAGGCCTCGGGGTCCTCGATGGACCGTCTCGCCTGCGTGTCGAAGAAGGCGAGATGGCTGATCTGGTCGCGGATCGACCAGCCCTCGGCCGGCGTGGGCAGGTCCCACTGCTCGTCGTCGAGGTCGGCCACGAGTGCGTCGAGGGCCTCGTGCTCGGCCTCGAGGTCGGCCAGCAGGGCATTGAGATCCGGCATCGGCGCCTCCCGTTCGGGGCGACGCTAATCGTCGCGGGCCTGCCGACC
>JAWWBG010000027.1:0-17610 GCA_033721095.1 Nitriliruptorales bacterium | reverse complement strand
CGCCGTGGAGGCCGAGCTTGTCGCCGCAGTCCTCGATCCTCACGCCGTCGAGGACCTTGCCCTTCTTGTTTCGGATGGGCACGACCAGGCAGTGGACGCCGTGGTTGGTGCCGTCGACGATCAGCTGGGCAAACACGGCGGCGGCCCGGCCATGGGCGGCGGCGTTGCCGATGTAGTCCTTGCGCGACCGGTCGTCGGGCGTATGGATCTCGAACTCGTCGTCCTCCGGGACGTACGTCGCGGTCGTGCCGATGCGCTGGACGTCGGAGCCGTGGCCGGTTTCGGTCATCGCGAAGCACCCGGGCAGCTCGAGGCTCATGAGGTCGCGCAGGTAGGTGTCGTGGTGGGGCTTGGTCCCCAGGTGGAGGATGGCGCCGCCGAACAGGCCGAACTGGACGCCGACCTTCACGAGCAGGGACAGGTCGCCATGGGCCATCGTCTCGAATGCCGCGATGGAGCCGCCGACGTTGCCACCGCCGCCGTACTCGGTCGGGAAGCCGAGCGTCGTGCCGCCCTCCTCGGCCAGCCGCCGGGCCCAGCCCAGGACGATCTCGCGGTGTTCTTCCTTGGGGATGCGCCCGACCGGTGCGAACTCGGCTGTGTCGAGGAGATCACGGACCATCGACCGGATGTCGGCGTGCGGCTCGTCGAGCCAGGCCTGAAGTGCGGCGGGGTCGAGGACGTCGTCGGGCATGCGGCAACTATGCCACCCGGCGTGCGTTGTCGGACGCGAAACGGCCGCCGTCAGGCGACGAGTGCGTGAGCGGCCAGCTCCTCGAACCGTGCCGTCCCGCCCATCGCCGCGATCCAGACCTGGGCGCGCTTGAGGAACAGGTGGGCGTCGACCTCCCACGTGAAGCCCATGCCGCCGTGGACCTGGATGCACGTCTTGCCGTTGCGGTGGGCGGCCTCGGCGGCGAGGACGGCAGCCGTCGCCAGCGACGATTCGACGAGGTCACTGTCGGGGTCGTCGAGGTGGCATGCGGCGGCGTGGACGGCTGCCCGGGCGACCTCGGCGCGGGTGAGCGCGTCGGCGCACAGGTGCTTGACGGCCTGAAACGAGCCGATGGCGCGGCCGAACTGCTCGCGCTCCTTGGCGAAGGCGACCATGAGGTCGGTGGTCGCTGCGGCGTTGCCGACAAGCAGGGCGGCGTGCAGCAGCGTGCTTCCCCGATGCCAGTCGCCGGGGTCGAGCCCGTCGAGGGGTTCGCCATCGGGGAAACCGGACACCACGCGGATCGGCGTCACCGGATCCAGCGGCCGCGCAGCGTCCTCGCCACTCACCGCAGCCGGATCGATGCGCCGGACACCCTCGGGACCGGTGACCAACAGGACATCGAGCCCAGCCACGTTCGGGATGGTGCGCGTGGACTCGTCGACCGCACCCACAACCGTTGCGCCGTCGGCGGCGCCCTCGACGACGCCGGCGGAAAGGTGCGTGGCGACGACCGGTCCCGGGACGAGCGTGCGACCAAGCTGCTCGAACACCACGGCGGCGTGCGTGAAGCCGAGCCCGAGCCCGCCCTGTTCCTCGGGCAGCCGGAGCCCGAACACGCCGGCCTCGCCCAGCTCGGCGAACAGGTCACGGTCCACGCCGCCGGTCGCGCCCGCGGCCCGGATCCGCTCGGAGGTCACGCGGCCGTCGACCAGCTCGCGGATGCCTTCCTGGAGGGCGCGCTCGGTCTCGTCGAGGTCGAAGTTCATCGTGCGCCCTCGGGCTTGGGTTCCTTGGGCAGGCCGAGGATCCGCTCGCCGACGATGTTGCGCTGGATCTGGCTGGTACCGGCGGCGATCGTGATCGACATCGCGTGCAGCCAGCCGCGCACGTGCTCGCCTCCGGGAATGTCGCCGAGGTCGTCGAGCGCGAGCCCGGCATCCCCGAGCAGGCGCATCGCCAGGTCGCCCATCCTGTGCCGTGCCTCGGAGTAGGCGAGCTTGAACACGGACCCGCCGATCCCGGGTACGCCGTCGCGGCCGGCCTGGGTCACGTTGCGCTTTGTGAGCGACCAGAGGGCGTCGAACTCTGCGGCGAGGTGCCCGAGCTCACGCCGGACACCGTCGTCGTCCCAGGCGGTGCCGTCGCCATGTGGCAGCTGCTTGGCGAGCTGCGCCAGCTTCGACAGCAGGATCCTCGACTGGATCATCTCCGAGACGAAGGCGGTGCCGCGCTCGAAGCTGAAGGTGACCATCGCGACGCGCCAGCCGTCGTTCTCGTCGCCGACGCGGTTGGTGACCGGGATGCGAACCTCGTCGAAGAAGACCTCGCTGAACTCGTCGGAGCCGGCGATGGTCGTGAGTGGCCGGACCTCGATGCCGGGCGAGGACATGTCGCAGATCAACCACGTGATGCCCTGGTGCTTGGGCGCGTCGGGGTCCGTGCGAACGAGCAGCTCGCACCAGTCGGCGACCTGGGCGTGCGAGGTCCAGATCTTCTGGCCGGTCACGACGTACTCATCGCCGTCGCGCACGGCCTTGCAGGCCAACGACGCGAGATCGGAGCCGGCACCCGGCTCCGAGAAGCCCTGGCACCAGACCTCCTCGCCGGACAGGATCTTCGGGAGGTGGCGCTCCCGCTGCTCGTCCGTGCCGCAGGCGTTGATGGTCGGACCGGCGTGGAGGAGACCGACGAAATTGGTGCCGACGTACGGCGCGCCGGCCTTCTCGGTCTCCTCGAGGAAGATCAGGTGCTCGGCCGGGCTGGCGCCACGCCCACCGGCCTCCTTGGGCCAGTCCATGCCGGCGTAACCCGCGTCGAACAGCAGCCGCTGCCAGTGCGTGTCCCAGGTGCGACGACCGTCCCAGTCGTCACGGTCGGGTTCCGGCGGGAGGGTCGGGAGCACCTCGGCCAGCCAGCCGCGCAGCTCGGCGCGGAAGGCGGCTTCCTCGGGGGTGTCGCGGAGGTCCATCGCGGCTCGACGCTACCGAATCTGACGACCCGTCAGATTCGGGCTGCGCGGCGAGTCAGGGACGGCGACGCAGCACCTGACCGACCAGGACTGCAAGTGCACCGAGGCTCGCCAGGGCCGCTCCCGTGTCCGGCAGCGACTCAGGTGGCCCTGGCAACCCGTCGCCATCGGGCGCAGGTGGTGCCGGATCGACTGGGACCGTGAGGTCCTCGACCGTCACGTTGCGGTAGTCGATCACGTCGTCAGCGCCGTGGTTCTGGAGGCCCAGGAAGCCGGCCGGGAACTGGCGAAAATCCGTCGGGGGGTCCGTCGGGCGACTCGACACCTGACCCGGGCTGTTCCGCCACTCCTTGATCACCGTGCCGTTCCTGGTCACGGTCACCGTGTAGTCGCCCGCACCTTCGACGCGGATCTCGTAGGCGTTCCACGTCCCCTTGTCCGTGCGCCGGGCCGCTGCATCGTCGTTCGGCGAGAAGTTGTAGACGGAGCCGGTCTTCTGTCCGTCCGAGTCCTGCCAGTCGTTGATCTGGATCTCGTGTCCGCAGGCGATGGCGACCCACGCCGGGCCCGCCTGGCCGATTCCGGCCTGGCACGGGTGCTGTTCGAGGACGGGTGCCGCAGCGCTCTCTTCAGGATCCGGGAAGCGGATGAACACGCCCCCGTTGCCGACCCCGTCATCACTGACGTCACGCCACTCGAAGCGGAGGACGAAGTCCGTGTACTCGCGCGCCGGGTACCAGAGCATCCCGAGGCCACCGATCGTCCGCATGCTCCCGTCCGGGCGCAGCTCGAAGCTGCCGCCGCCGACGTGGCGCCACCGGTCGAAGGACTCCTGCGTTCCGTCGAACAGGACCTCGACGCGAGGATGCTCCGCCGCCCTCGTGGGCATGGGGACGAACGCGAGGAGGCCGATCACCACCGCCAGCGCCAACACCCCGCGTCCACGGCCTCGGGTGGCCGGGGTGGCGTGTGCGGCGTCGGCCATCGTCAGGACCCGTCAGCGTGCGCGGTTGCGCAACGCCAGCAGGCTCGCCAGCGTCAGGGCTCCTGCGCCGACGATCCCGCCGCCGGTCGTCGGTGTGTCCGTGGCCGTGCCTGGCGACTCGCCACCCGATCCCGCCGCTTGACCGCCGTCAGCCGTGGTCGGGCAGGCATCGGCCTCGAAGTTCCAGGCAGCGGCTTCAAGCAGCTCCCAGCCGAGCTCTGCGGCCGTCATGTCGCCGCCCTCGTTGCCCGATGCGTTGTCCTGCTCGATGATGTACTCGAGGATGTCCTGGTGCACCGAGGCGGCGGCGAACACGCGGTTGAAGTCGATGATCCCGGTACCCGGCGCGGTGATGGACCCGTCCTCGGCCATGTCCTTGACGTGGAACTGGTGGACCCGCCCCGGGTACTTCTCGATGTAGGTGACCGGGTCTGCCGCCGCCGCGTGCACCCAGTAGATGTCCATCTCGAAGTGGACGAGGTCGGGGTCCGTGTTCTCGGCCAGGACGTCCATCCCCACGGTGTCGGTCACGACGCCGCCATCGGCGACGGGCAGGAACAACTCGGTGTGGTTGTGGTAGCCGACGCTGGTGCCGAGCTCCTCGCGGGAGACGGCCCCGGCGGCGTTGAGCGTTTCGGCGAACTCCAGCCACACGGCGGATGGCGGCCCGACGCCGACCGGTGCCCCGGGAGCCGCCACGCCCCCAACGAGGAACGGCAGCGCGAAGGCCGGTGCAGGTTCGACGATCCGGGAGATCCCGATGGTCTGCGCGTCGGCGATGGTCT
Source organism: Nitriliruptorales bacterium (assembly GCA_033721095.1). Taxonomy (GTDB): domain Bacteria; phylum Actinomycetota; class Nitriliruptoria; order Nitriliruptorales; family Nitriliruptoraceae; genus JAWWBG01. The sequence continues at coordinate 12,934 of JAWWBG010000027.1, read as the reverse complement.
CGCGAAAGCTCGCCTCGTCAAACGGGTGCGGAATGCCCTTGTGGGTCGACGAGGACGCGTAGCCAGCGCGGTCGAGCGCCGCCTTGAAGTCCTCCGGGTTGCCTGCGTTGCCGTACCCGGCTTCCTCGCTGATCCGATAGCCGATCTCGACCAGCCGCGCGAAGGTGGTGTCGACGTCGTTCATCGACTGGCTGTTGAGCGTGAACAGCTGGATGCTGCGGCGATCGACGGGAACCGTGCCGGCACAGGTTGCTGCTGACGCCGGCGTCCCCCAGGGCTGCAGCGCCGTCGCGAGTCCAGTGGCGACCGTCGTGGCCGACGCCGCCTTGAGGAATCCGCGCCGCGAGAGCTGGGCGACGGTGCGCGGCCGAGGGGCGTTGGGAACGGCGACACCACACATGGATCAATTCCTCCCGGCTCGCAGGCCAGCCAATGCGACCGCGCGCACTCCTCAGACGATGCTGCGTCGCAGTCGCAGACCCGTCAGCCCGCCGGCGGCGAGCAGCACGGCGAGCAGGACCCATGGTCCGCCGCCGGTCTCGGGCAGCGTTCCCTCGTCCCCTCCCGTACCCGGAGCCGCCGTGGGCTCAGGCTGCGGCGGGGTCGTCGGCTCGGGCTGCGGCTGACCGTCGACCTGGTAGTCGGCTGGGTCGGGCGTGCACCCGAGGCACTTGACTCGACCGATCCGAGAGCCCACCGGCGAGTAGAACCCGACGCCGTACTCGGCCACGTAGACCGCGCCGTCGGGACCAACCGCGGCGTCGATCGGGCCGGTGATGGGGCTGCTGTTGTAGAACATCGACAGTTCCCACCGGGTGAAGGACGCCGGGTCCAGGCTGCCGTCGTCGCCGACGTTGAACGTTGCGAACCAGCTGCGCATGAACTCGAGGTCGATGACGGTGTCGTTGAACAGCGCGGGCAGCCGCAGTGCGCCTTCCGTGTCAGCCCGATAGAAGGCGGCCGGCAGGCCGGTGACACCGCCCACGGTCACGGTCGGAAACGCGAACGACACGTCCTTGGGGTAGTAGAAGCTCGCCGGCGTCATCTCCGAACAGTCCAGCGGCTCGCCGACCTCCATCGTCGTCCAGTCGACGTCGATGTACGGCTGGTTGTCTGCCACGCAGCGCGGCCAGCCGTAGTTGGTGCCCCCGCCGGGCGGGATGACGTTGCGTTCGTCGTGGCCACGCGGGCCGCGCTCCGGGTCGTCCTGCGTGGCGTCCGGCCCCACGTCGCCGTAGTAGCCGTGCCCGGTGTAGGGATTGACCGAGCCCTTGAATGGCTGCTTGAACCCGATCGCGTAGATGTACGGGTTGTACGGGATCATCGACCCGGTCTCGGAGCGAATCCACGGGCGCAGGGGATCGTCGGCGGGGTTGGCCTCGACGTATGGATGGAATCCGGACTGCCCGACGAACGGGTTCGGCTCGATCCCGGGCTGACTCCCGTCGGGCACCGAGCCATCGGGCATGAGGCGGAGGATCTTGCCGCGCATGTCCGCCGGGTTCTGGACGTAGAGCTCGCCATCGAGCCAGGTCTCGGTGTTGTCGCGCGGGCCGTATCCCTCCGAGGACGAGGCCGGGATGTCATCGCCCACGGGCAGCAGGATCGTGCCGTCGGGCAGGTAGTCGAGGTCACCGCCGTAGTGGCAGCAGTGGTCCCAGTGCACCGGGACCTCGAGGATCGGCTCCTCGCTGTCGAGGTCGAGCTGGTTGGTCGCGTGATCGAGCACGAAGATGGACAGGCGCCACAGCCCCAGCTGCGTCGCCTCGTCACGGGAACCGGGTACCGCGTAGTAGAGGTAGAGCCGCCCGGTCGTGTTGAAGTCCTTGGCGAGGAGGATCCCGTACAGGCCACCTTCCTCGAGCTTGGGCGAGTCGTCGGGAACGCAGGTCGTGCAGAGGTTTCCGGAAACCGGGACTCGGCCCGCAAGGATCTGCTCGCCATCCGTGGTGAGGATCTTGACGGCGCCCTCGCGCTCGGTCCAGATCACCCGGCCGTCGTCAGCGACGGTGATGGCGATGGGCTCCTCGGTGTCGGTCGACAGGACCTCGTACTCGATCAGCGCCGATTGGGCGTCCGCTGGCATGGCCCACGGCACGGCCACGAGCGCGGCCGAAGCCAGCAGCAACAGGGGCAGCGTGCGGGAGCGCGCGCGCGAAAACGTCATGGTCCTCCCCAGTCCCGCGACGGGCGCCACGCTAGCAACTTCCTCCACATCGTCAACCGATTTGGCGTATCTTTTCCTTCGCCGGACCATTACTTTTGTCTGACTGACGCACAAAGGTGGGAGCATGGGCCGTCCGTTCACCCTCTTCACCGGCCAGTGGGCCGACCTGCCGATCGAGGAGGTGGCGAGCCGAGCGGCCGAGTGGGGCTACGACGGCCTGGAGCTGTGCTGCTGGGGCGACCATCTCGACGTTCGTCGCGCAGCCACAGATCCCGACTACGTCGCCGATCGGCACGCGCTGCTGGAGCGACACGGCCTGCAGCTGTTCGCGATCAGCAACCACCTGGTCGGCCAGGCCGTCTGCGACGACCCCATCGACTTTCGGCATCGGGACATCCTGCCCGAGCACGTCTGGGGTGACGGCGACCCCGAGGGAGTTCGCCAGCGGGCAGCGGAGGAGATGAAGACGACGGCACAGGCCGCCCGCGCGCTCGGAGTCGACGTCGTCATCGGCTTCACCGGCTCGTCCATCTGGAAGTACGTCGCCATGTTCCCGCCGGTGTCCGACGAGGTCATCGCTGCGGGCTACGCCGACTTCGCCGACCGCTGGAACCCCATCCTGGATGCCTTCGCCGAGGTGGACGTCCGATTTGCCCACGAGGTGCACCCCTCGGAGATCGCGTACGACTACTGGACAACGGTGCTGACCATGGAGGCGATCGGCCACCGTCCCGAATTCGGGCTGAACTTCGACCCCTCGCACTTCGTGTGGCAGGACCTGGACCCGATCGGCTTCCTGCATGACTTCGCCGACCGGATCTACCACGTCGACTGCAAGGGATGCGCGACCAACCTCGACGGGCGCAACGGCCGGCTCGGCAGCCATCTCCCGTGGGGGGACATGCGCCGGGGCTGGGACTTCGTGTCGGCCGGTCACGACGACGTGCCCTGGGGCCGGATCTTCCGCAAGCTCAACGAGATCGGCTACGACGGCCCGATCTCGATCGAGTGGGAGGACGGCGGCATGGATCGCCTCGCGGGCGCCCCAGATGCCCTGGCTCGACTCAAGCCCTGGGCCGTGGATCCACCGACGGCCGCATTCGACGCGGCGTTCTCGTCGGACCGCTGACGAGGCAGGAGCAGTCATGACCCCCTCCATCGGTGTCGGCCAGGTCGGGTATGCCTTCATGGGCAGGTCGCACTCCCACGCGTGGCGCAACGTCCATCGGTTTTTCGACCTCGACCTGCACCCCACGATGAGCGTGCTGTGCGGCCGTGACGAGCAGGCGGTGGCGTCGGCAGCCGGCGAGCTCGGGTGGGCCGAGCACCGGACCGACTGGCGCGAGCTGGTCGAGCGCGACGACATCGGCATCATCGACATCTGCACGCCGGGCTCGTCACATGCCGAGATCGCGATCGCTGCACTCGAGGCGGGCAAGCATGTCCTGTGCGAGAAGCCGCTGGCGAACACGGTCGAGGAGGCCGAGCGCATGGCGGCGGCAGCCCAAGCCGCCCGTCAGCGCGGCGTCCTGAGCATGGTCGCCTTCAACTACCGGCGCGTCCCGGCGCTCGCGCTGGCTCGCGAGGTGATCGGTCGCGGCGACCTTGGCCGAATCCATCACGTTCGCGCCGTGTACCTCCAGGACTGGATCGTCGACCCGGCCTTTCCGCTCGTCTGGCGGCTCCGGGCGGACGAGGCGGGATCGGGCGCCCTCGGAGACATCGGTGCCCACATCATCGACCTCGCGCAGTTTCTCCTCGACGACGAGATCGCGGGCGTCTCGGGGCTGACCGAGACGTTTGTCGACGAGCGCCCGTTGCCCGACGGGGACGGCACGGGCCCGGTGACCGTCGACGACGCGGCCGCCTTCGTGTCCAGGTTCCGTGAGGGCGCTCTCGGGACGTTCGAGGCCTCCCGGTTCGCCACGGGTCGCAAGAACGGCCTGCGGATCGAGGTCAACGGCTCCGAGGGATCGCTCGTCTTCGACCTGGAGCGGCTCAACGAGCTGGAGCTGTACGCCTCGGCGGACGGAGACCTGGCGGGCTTCCGGAGGGTGCTCGTGACCGAGGAGACGCACCCGTACCTGTCGGCCTGGTGGCCACCGGGTCACATCATCGGCTGGGAGCACACTTTCACGCACGAAGTCGCCGATCTGCTCACAGCCATCGCCACCGGCACGGACGTGGCGCCGGACTTCGCGGCTGGCCTCCAGGTCCAACGTGTGCTGGCTGCCGTCCAGGACTCGGCCGAGAAGGGCGCCTGGATCGATCTCTGAGTCGGTGGCATCGAGGTCCACGGGCGGGCGCGCGGCACGTCGACTCGACGGAACGAGACCGAGCACGACCGCGTTTCGCGGTCACAGGTCGGGTTGACGATCGGCCGAGCGACGGCGCAGTGCCACACTGCCCGCGATTGCGGCCAGGCCGCCGACGAGGACGCCCCCGCCGGTCGCCGGCAGCCGCGCATCTCCGGATGATCCTTCAGACTCCCCGGACGTCGTGCTCGGCCCGCCTCGATCGCCATCGAAGGCGGCCGCGGCATCCCAGTCGTGCGTTCTCGCGTACGGCGGCGGTTGGGACTGCGCGTCCATGATGGCCACGAGCTCGGCCACGACGCCTGGCTCAGCCTCCGAGAGATCCTGCGTCTCGCCCGGATCATTCGTGAGGTCATACAGCTCGACCCGCCACTGGTCCTTCGGGACGACGACGGGACCGCCGCCACTCGTGGACTCGTCCTGCCCCGTCGGCGCCAGGTCGACGGTTCCGTCGCGAGAGGACCCGGGCGCGAATCGCAGCAGCTTCCAGTTGCCTCGACGAACGGCCTGCGCGAACCGCGCGAAGCTCGTGGGCTCGGTCCCGTAGTACAGGACGGTTGGCGCCCCACCACCGATGCGCTCGAAGTACAGCCAGTCGTGCGGCGCCCCCGTGTCGGCGCGGAGCTCGAGCCACGGCCGCACCGACACGCCGTCGATGTCGTCTGGCGGATCGACGTCCATGTAGTCGGCGAACGTGGGCAACAGGTCGTAGGCGGCCCACGGGACGTCCGACGTCGTTCCGTGCGACCGTTCCGGCAGGACGCCCGGGCCCCAGACGATCATGGGCTCGCGGTAACCCCCTTCGTACATCGACTGCTTGACCCCCTTGAACGGGCCCGTCGATTGGAAGATCACCTCGTCGAGTGCGCTCGTGACGCCGGCAACCGGGATCGGATCCGTTCCGCCGTATGTCGACGTTTCGTTGTGCGGGCCGTTGTCCGACGTGAAGACCACGAGCGTGTCGTCCGCCAGTCCGAGTTCCTCGAGCTTGTCGCGAACCAGGCCGACGTGCGCATCCATCAGCGTGATCATCGCCGCGTGCTTCTTGGTGTCGTTGGCGTACGGCAGGTGGTCGTACTCGGACCAGTCGGGCACATGGTTGGGCGTGTGCGGCAGGATCGTCGACAGGAACAGGAGGAACGGCTCGTCGCGGTGGCGATCGATGAAGTCGAGTGCCCGGGCGACGTACTCGTCGGGCATGTACTTGCCCTGGGCGCCGCCGGCATTTTCCGGGATGTCCACCCGCTCGTTGCCCTCCCACCAGTAGTCCGCCCAGTAGCCATTGGTGGCGTGGTGGTGGTAGACGAAACCGGCGAACTCGTCGAATCCGCGCTGGAGCGGATGGCCGAAGTGACCCTCCTCGACCTCGTCGGTCGCGATGGTCTGGGGCGAGCGGTTGTCGGGCCCGAAGCCCCACTTGCCGAAGATCCCCGTCGCGTAGCCGGCGGCCTTGGCCACCTCGGCGAACGTCACGTCCTCGGGCTCGAGCGACTCCTGGGTCTTGTAGTTGAAGGTGTTCTCACGGATCCGGGCGTGGCCGTTGTGCATGCCGGTCAGCAGGCAGCTTCGAGACGGGTTGCAGATCGGAGCTGCCGAGTAGAAGTCCGTGAAGCGAATGCCCTCGGCCGCCATCTGGTCGAGATGGGGAGTCCGGATGATCTGTTGGCCGTACGAGCCGAGCTCGCCCCAGCCCAGGTCGTCCGCGAAGATGAACACGATGTTGGGCCGGCGATGCCCGTTGTGCGCCGAGACCGACGCACCCGCGGCGGTCGCCGGCGACGGCAGCGACGCCAACCCAGCGGCCGCAGTCGCCGAGGTGCGCAACAATTGCCTGCGCGTGAGTTCGGGCATCGCTCGCCTCTCACGTGACCATGCGTACGGGTGGGGAGGAGACCCATTCCCGATCCCGAAGGAACCTAGATCTTCGTCCACAACCTCGCAAGAACTCTGCATACTTGCGCCTCCCGTGACAAAGAAGTCTGCCGGTCGCCGGAGAATCGAAGAAGGCCATGAACGACTGCTGTGCGCCCCACCGCGAGCCACCGCGCCGAGGGCAACAGCCCGCTCCGATGGTGGCGACGACCGGACCATCGCGACGACGCGGCATGATCCCGCTCCCGGGCGGCACCTTCGCGATGGGGTACGAGGGTCCGCTCCAGAATGTCGGCGACGGTGAGGGACCGGTGCGCGAGGTCACGATCGAACCGTTCCTCATCGACGAGACGGCCGTGACGAACCGGCAGTTCGGACGATTCGTCAAGGAGACCGGCCACGTCACGGACGCCGAGAGGTTCGGCTGGTCGTTCGTGTTCCACCTACTGGTTCCCGACGACGTCGCTTCGACGGTGGAGGCACGGGTCGCCGGTGCCGAGTGGTGGTGGGTCGTCGAGGGCGCCACCTGGCGGTCACCGGAGGGGCCGGGTACCGACGTCGCCAGGCGCCCGCAGCATCCCGTGGTGCACGTCTCCCACAACGACGCCAGGGCGTATGCGACCTGGGCGGGCAAGCGGCTGCCGACCGAAGCCGAGTGGGAGTTCGCCGCGCGCGGCGGCCTCGCGGGCGCCATCTACCCATGGGGTGACGAGCTGACGCCACGGGACCGATGGCGGTGCAACATCTGGCAGGGTCGATTCCCCGTGGAGAACACAGAGGAGGACGGATGGCTGGGCACGGCGCCCGTCAAGACGTATGGCCCCAACGGGTTTGGCCTGTTCGAGATGACTGGCAACGTCTGGGAATGGACCGCCGACCGCTGGACGACCGACCATATGGCCGGGACGGCCCTCCCCCAGGCCGGCGACGGCTCGACGGAGGAGTTCGCGCGCCGCGGGGGGTCGTATCTCTGCCACGACAGCTACTGCAACCGCTACCGGGTCGCGGCTCGCGACCACAGTGCCGCGCATGACTCAACGGGGAACACGGGATTTCGATGCGCAGCGGATGCCTGAGGTGCTCGGCTTGCGCCATCGCTGGTGACGTGGATCGACGGGCCTGCGCATGAAATGAGGGAGGGGCGACGCGCTAGCCCACCCGCCTGCGTCGCCAGTGGCTCGCCGCTCCCGCCAGTGCCAGGCTGGCGAGGCCCATCGCACCGAGCCCGGCACCCGTCGACGGCAGCGGTGCAGGATCCTTCGCTGGCTGCCCTTCTGGGCGCTCCGAGGGCTCCCATGGCTCCCGGTCGAAGGGGCGTGGCGCGTGGCTCGAGGCCATGATCGCGGTCAGCTCGGCGACGACCTCGGGCTGCGCCAGTGCCTGATTGATGCGCTCGCCGCGGTCAGCGTCGAGGTCGTACAGCTCATACCGCCAGTCGCCATCGGGGTGATCAGGTGAGGTGTCCGGCGCGAACCGGATGAGCTTCCACCTCCCACGACGAACGGCCTGGGCGTAGGTCATGCTCGGAAGCGGCTCACCCGTCACGGCGAACCCGAGATAGGGAGGGCGCTCCCAGTACACCGGGGGCCGGTCAGCGCCCGGCTCCGCCTGCAGCAATGGGACGATCGAGGTGCCGTCGACGTCGTTGGGTGGCGCGACACCGGCCAGGTCGGCGAAGGTCGGGAGCAGGTCCTTGAAGGCCCACGGCGTGTCGTCCTGACGTCCGGTGTCTGCCACGATCCCGGGACCCCAGGCGACGGTGGGGACGCGGATGCCGCCGTCGTACACGCTGTGCTTGGACCCTCGGAGTCCGCCGCTCATGTTCCAGGCAATGTCGGCGGCGCCGCTGTCCGGTGACGGGCCGATGCTCTGGGTGCTGTCGCCCGAGCCGGTCGCGAACCGTTCCTCGGTGTGCCCGTTGTCACTGGAGAAGATGACCAGCGTGTCGTTGGCGAGGCCGAGCTCTTCGAGCTTTGCGCGCACCTCGCCGGCGATCGCGTCGGCGAGGGTGATCTGGGCCGCGTACCGCTTCATCTCGTCCGTCCAGGGCCGGTCCTCGTAGGGGCTCACCGACTCGACGTGGTTGGGCCAGTGGGCGAGCTGGAGCGACAGGAACACGGCAAAGGGCATCGCGCGGTGGCGATCGATGAAGTCGAGCGCACGGTTCGTGTAGACGCGCGGCGCGTACGTGGTCTGCGCTCCGTCGGCGTTCTCCGGGAACAGGACACGCTGGTTGCCGTCCCACAGGTAGTTCGGGAAGTACCCCTCCGTCGCGTGGTGGTGTCGGACCATCCCGACAAACTCGTCAAAGCCCTTCTGGAGGGGGTGGGAGGGATCACCGACGTTCTGATCGAGGTCTCCGACAGGGCCACCCGCGTCCGGATTCGAGGCCATGCCGATCGGGAGTGGTTGATAGGCGTCGTCGTCGCCGAACCCCCACTTGCCGAAGATCCCGGTTGCGTACCCCGCGGCTTGGAGCACCTGGCCGAACGTGGTGTCCTCCGGGAGGAGCCGGGGTTCCTCACCTGTCTCGACGAACGAGTTGTCGCGCACCCGTGCGTGCCCCGTGTGCATGCCCGTGAGCAACGAGCACCTCGAGGGCGCACAGATCGCGGCACCCGCATAGGCGCTGGTGAAGTTGATGCCCTCGGCGGCCATGCGGTCGAGGTGTGGAGTCTCGACGAACTGCTGGCCGTTCACGCCCAAGGCACCGAAGCCGACGTCGTCAACGAGGATGATGACGATGTTCGGTTGCCGGGCATCAGCGGCTCGGGCGACACGCGGCAGCGCCAGCGATGCCGCACCCGCACCGAGGCCGGCCATGCCCCCGAGGACCTGCCGTCGACTGAGCGTCGCCTGCTCGTGTTGCGAGGGCATTGGATCTCCGATCGGGCTCATGGGGCAGGCACGTACGTGCCCGTGACGACGCGAACTGCGTAGCGGCCCGCGTTGCCCACGTACTCGTTGGAGTCCACCGCCGCCAGCGAGAGCTGGGGCAGCGCTGGCAGGGCTGCACTGCCCATGGACGTGAGCGAGCGGACGGCCTGGACGCGCTGCGGGAAGGGGGCTGCCGGGTCCGCGGCAACGTCCGCCAGCAGCGGTGTCGCGGCGGTTGCGTCGCCGGAGCGCGCCAGCGCGTCCGCACATTGGATGCGGACCCAAGGCGCCTCCGAGGCGTCATTCATGTGGTCGAGCAGGGCGTCGCCCGCGCCCGCGGCCGCAGGCCCGAGCATCGAGCAGCCGAGCGCACCCCAATAGCGGACGATCTCGTTGTCGTTGGCGAGTGCTTCCAGGAGCACGGGGAGATTGTCCGGATCCCGCTGTATGGCGACTCCTCCCAGCGCCAGCAGCTGCTGGAGTGGATACGCCCCCGGGACGCGCGATTGGTCGTACCCCTCGGCTTCGGAGCCCTCGGGGATGAAGCCGTTGTCGTTGATCCGCAACATGTGCTCATCGAGGGCAGCCCGCATCCGGACGATGCGGTCCTGGTGCTCCGGGGCGTCGATGAGGTTGTTGACCTCGTCGGGGTCGGTGTCGAGGTCGTAGAACTCCTCGGCCGGCTTCTCGCCCCAGAAGCGGTCCTGGACCTCGTCCAGTGTCCCGTCGATGTGCGCCTGCTCCCAGGAGCGCACGCCGGCCTGGAGCCACATGAACTGGACGTGTTGGCCCCAGGGCAGGTGGGGCATGTAGTTGCGGATGTAGCGGAAGCGCTCGTCACGGACGGTTCGCACGAAGTCGATCGACTCGTCCATTCGGTTGCGGTTGCTGAACGCGTAATCCCGTTGGACGCAGCCCGGCCCGACGAACACCTGCCCCTGCATGTGGTCGGGCGGGGCGATGCCGGCCAGTGCCAGCACCGTTGGTGGCGCGTCGACCGAGCTCACGGGCGCATCGACGACCGTGCCGCCCGGCCCCGGCGCGAGGTGCTGCCACCGTTCGGGGAACCGGATGATCAGCGGCGCATGGAGTCCGCTGTCGTAGCAGAAGCGCTTGCTCCGAGGCAGCACTCCCCCGTGGTCCGAGCTGTAGACGACGATGGTGTTGTCGGCGACGCCCTCGGATTCCAGCTGGCTGAGGAGGTTGCCGACCTCGGCGTCCATGAGCGTGACCTTGTCCATGTAGGCGGCGCGGTCGAGGCGCAGGACGGGGTTGTCGGGGTGATAGGCGGGCAGCGTGACGTCGGCCGGGTTGGTCGCAGTCGGGACGGGAGCGAACGAGGCCGTCTCGTGGGAGGTCGATGACCCGAGGAGGGCAAAGAACGGCTGGCCGTTTGCCGCGGCGGTCTGCCAGTCTCCGGACGAATCGTGGTAGCCGTGCTGATCACCGATGTCGGTGTTGTAGTCGGTGTTGCCCGACGTCGTGCACCAGTAGCCGGCGTTGGCCAGCCACGTCGCGAACCCAACGGCGTTGGCGGGCCGCTTGCCGACTGCCCGCATGTTGTGACCGGGCCCCAGCCCGGCCTCGTACATGCCCGTCAGCCAGGCCAGCTTCGTGGGCGCGCAGACCGGTGAGGTGGTGAAGAAGTTTCGATAGAGGACCCCGTCGGCAGCCAGGCGGTCGATGGTCGGTGTGTTGGCGAGCTCGTTGCCATAGGCACCGATGAAGCTCGCGGTGTTGTCCTCGCTCCGGAACCAGACGATGTTCGGTCGCTCCCCCGGCCCGGCCTGAGCGACGGCTCGGCGAAGTCCCGGGAAGGCCATGGCTCCGACGCCGACGGCGCCCGCTGCCAGAAAGTCCCGTCGGCTGACCGCCTCTCGGCGGGATGCGGCCACCGCAAGGCCGATGGCCGCCGCCGCTCCGAGTGCGGCGCCGCTCCCGGTGGCCGGCAATGCGCCACGGCTCCCGGCTCGCGGCCGAGCGGGCGCACCCCCAGTCAGGCAGTCATCGGCGTTCGACTCAGGTCCCACGCGATGGCCAGCCTCTCCCGAGACCGCGCCTTTCCCGATTCAGCACACCCGCCAAGCACATGGCGAGCCCGACGCCCACCAGCATGCCGCCGCCGGTGGCGGGCAGCGCACGCGGCCGGGTGTCCTGTTCATCCGACGCAACGGACCCGGTCGTCGACTGTTCGAAGGTGACTGTCCGGGTTGTGAACCAGCCGCCGCCGGCAGCGCTCGCCCGTTGTTGGGGCGAGTACTCGTCGACATCGTTGGCTGGGCCCAGGTCGACCTGGAAGGTCAATCGGCCCGTTGCGTCGGCGCGGATTTCGAGCGCATCTCCATCGCCGGCTCCCGCCACGACCCAGGTGGTGTCGGGATCACCGACCCGGGCGGTCGTGACGGTCGTCAGGCCGGACCCCGTCAGGGTCATCGCGTTCGACTGCACATTCGTCAGGCGGAGGAACTCATCGCCCCGGCCGGGATCCACGACAACATCGATCCCGTAGATCGAGAACTCGCGTTCGAGAGATCGGAAGGACCAGCCGTCCGGCGGTGGTGCGGGCTCGACACCTTCGTTCGCTCGGACGGGATTCGCCAGCCGTTCGCGGATGTACGGACCGTCATTCTCGGCGAGCCACTTGTTCCAGTAGAACCAGTCATGAGCGCCGACAGTGGCGATGTACTGCCACGGAAGCGTGCGGCCGACCTGCTGCAGGCGCTGGTTGTAGATCTCGTTGTTGCAGCAGGCGTTCTCGAACGCCCATGCGAAGTTGTAGGTGGCGCAGGCATCGGGATCACCGCACTCGAGCCCCCAGATCAGCGCCAACTCGGTCTGGTTGAGGTTGTCGGCCATCTCGGTGGGGTCGTTCGCGTACGCGCGCACGTCGAACGGATCGGTGTTCTGGTTGACGGGCAGGGCCGCCGACATGGCCGTGACGACGGCGAAGTGGTCCGGATGGAGCGCCGCAAGTCGCAAGGTGCCGGCTCCACCATTGCTCAGGCCGGCCATGGCGCGACCGGCGCGCGTCGGGATCGTTCGGAGGTGGCGGTCGACCCAGGGAATGAGGTGGTCAAAGACGTATGTCTCGTTGAGCGGGTACCCGTCGAGGTCGTCCTCCCAGTTGGCGTCGTAGGTGCCATCGGGCATGACCACGATCATGGCGTTGTCGGGGTCCTCCTCGTATGCGGCGTCGAGTACAGCCTGCGCGTCACCTTGGACAACCCAATCGTCCTGCCAGCCGAAGGCACCGTGGAGGAGATACAGCACGGGGTAGCGCAGGGTCCCATCCGCGTACCCGGGAGGCAGGTAGATGCAGACGCCGGAGACGAAGGCCAGGGAGCCATCCTCGAGCCGAGGGCCGTCAACGAGCCGTCGGATGACCGTCGAGCCCGCGTCTGAGGTGACGTCCTCGCACGCCTCGCGGTGAGCGGGGTCCGAGTTGTCCTCGTCGGGCGACAACTCGTCCGGCACGTCGGAAAAGGCTCTGGCGTCGGCGGCCGCCGGTGCCGCGGCAATGGCTGCACCGACTGTCAGCGAGGAAGCAACGACCAACGGACCCAGTATCGCCAACGACCGGCGCTTCGTTCTCACGACTTGTTCCGTTCGGGCAGTGCCGGCCCTCGCGGTCTCGGCAGGACGAACGACCCTGTCAGCGCGAGACCGAGTGCTGGGCTGGGCTCGGTTGGGGGGCGAAGCGATG